>JAGORW010000032.1 GCA_018062605.1 Candidatus Woesebacteria bacterium
CATCTCCTACAGCCTTACAGCAATAGAAGGGTAAATTGAAATCGTTGGCAACTTTGCCCTCATACAGACAAGCTTCACGAAAGGGTGGCATATGCATCGCAAGTATGACCTGATCATACGAACAAAGTGCCAACTCCAGTTGCTTTTGCAAATGTTCTGCCGCCTCTGCTCCCAATTCGTTGAGCTTTGTTCCCAGACCCATCTTGGTCAGTTGAACGAAATCTTTAATATGCTTTTGATCCTCCATTTGAACATTCGAGTTTTCAAAGTCTCCGTATCCAGCGTCATACCAACCGTCGTGACCTATCAAACCTACGCCAGGCGCAAGTTCGATAGGAGAAGTTAATGTCGTAAGATATCTCAAATCCGAATTCTGTTCTTTAAGCATTGATGCTGCCTTTCCTACAGTATCAATCCAACTACCATGGAAATCGTGATTTCCAAGTACAAAGTATATTGGAATCTTTATTTCTCTATGCAATCTCTTAAGTAGTAGGATGCAGGTTGCAGCGCATGAAATGTCACCTGTGAGGATGACACCATTTGATCTATCTGCTTTAATCATGTCGACCAAGATGGCGAATCCATCGCTTTCCAAATGGTCGATGTGCGGATCAGTAATCCATGTGTATGTCATATTTCCTCCTTTCTATTTGTTTGTTGTACAGGGTATAAGGTGTTTCCTTTAAATATCGGTCTAGGACTCATACTATAGTATGAGGCATGTCAGAGCAAGTGATGAGGTTTGTCTACTAACACATGAGACTTTTTATTGTAATTGAGTTTAGTTACTGAAGCTGGAACTTGTTAGATATGCTGTGAATAATAGCTTTAATGTGCTTGGTGTCAAAATAAATATATTTGTGATAATATGCAAATTATAAATGAAAAAAATATTCCTATATCTTTGTTCGCTATTAGTAATTAGTTTTGGATCTTGGTTAGTCTACAATGGTTTTATTTATCCAGTTGGAGCTATTGAAACACAAATCTATCCAACGGCTGGTGTTATCTTTCTTGGATTTGGAATTATCTTTGCTAGCATTCTTTTGTTTAAAAAATAGCATCATGCAGAAACCAATATCACTTTTATTCTCACTCATAGTTTTGTCGACTGGTGCATATATTACTTTCAACAGCCTCTACAATCCATCTCATCTTGATGATGGTTCATACACTATCTTTTTTCTAATATTCGGAATTTTTCTTTTTGTAGGTGGTCTCCTAATTGGTTTTATAAGTTTGAAATCTAGTGCCCAATTACTTCATATACCATTAGTTATTAAGTTAATATTAGCAGTCTTACTTTTAGGTTTGATGGGGGTTGGTCTATTGAGACTCCTAGTTTAAGACTTTTTATGAGATGTCCTTTCGTCGGTCACAGATAATTTTCTCGCCGGTCGCTCGAAAATTTCCGCGACCCCGGCTCACGGTTCGCACTGCTGTGCTCACATTCGCTCCGCCTTTCTCCTCCCATATCTCTCTCAAACTAGGTAATATAAAAAACCGACGCAGGTCGGTCTTTTATATTACTGTGGAGATGGTGGGAGTCGAACCCACGTGCATGTAAGGATCTTGAGTGAGTCTACGCAATGTAGAATATTTCTTGTACACAGAGGCGTCGCCGTGAGGCGAGTGCGTATGTACTTTAGACATATAGACTTGGAAACATCCAAAACGTCTATACATCGATCTTCTATGGTTTTGGTAATTGAGTGAAGAGGTTCAATAACCTATTTCGCGGGTATATCACCCTAGCTCCTCCAGCGAACAAAGAGAAGTAGAGCGTTGCTAGGCCTGAGTAACCGAAGTTAGGCTCGGACTGTAGCAAATGCAAACGCGTCTACTCCAAAGTATGGAGAAACGGCTGCTTTTCGTGCGTTAGCACTTAGGTTTCCTGAAAGTTTTACGAGGTTTCAGAATACTCGATTGCGCACAAACAAGAGAACTTATATGTCGATGCCTGGCATCCCCATATGTGAATTGTCAAAGTGTCAGGCTGTGTATCAACCTGCATAGGTGATGACGTCAGCTTAGGGAAGATATTACCATTTTGGATCTGTTTTGGGTAATAAGTTTTGAGTAGACCGTAACGATGGAATGAAGTATTATTTTCCCATGAATAGAGAATCTGGCGCGACCACAACCGATATCAAGAATAGTGATGAAGCGACACAAAGTAGGCATTTTCTGGTGCAAGATGAGGCTTTTGAAGCTATGTATGCTATGCATATGAAAGGGCGGGCGATGAGGATTGGTGAAACTATGGATCAATACAAGGCAGAGCGACAACGATCGTGGGAAGAATCAAGTACTAAGCTCGAAAGCCGGTTTGCTATTTTTTTGGATGTGCAACAATCAATGGAACAAGCTAGTACTGAGGCCGCTCGTCAAAAACAAAAAGTTTCTGACGCTAATAGGATAACTGAAATTAAAACTTCGCTCGGAATAGGACGTCAATCCGATCCATCTGACAAGTCACCACAAAATGTTACAGGAGTTGAATTAGTATCTTCAGAAGATCCAGATCACACAATCGAAAATGTCGGCACTAGTATGATTGAATCAGGGGCAAAGTCTGGGCAAAAGGTTGATCAGGATTTGTTAAATTATATAATATCGGATGCCTTGGAGGTTCAGGAGATGGGATAC
Organism: Candidatus Woesebacteria bacterium; assembly: GCA_018062605.1. Classification (GTDB taxonomy): domain Bacteria; phylum Patescibacteriota; class Microgenomatia; order UBA1406; family HO2-37-13b; genus 2-02-FULL-43-11-A. Next base: position 2,653 of record JAGORW010000032.1, read on the forward strand.
GTTACGCTCTCGCAAGAAGAAAAAGCGTTGCTTCGTTCTGTAAAATCAAATTTCAGAATAGCCTTGGCTCAGGCACAAAAGGAGAGTGGTACGAAAATGAGTATTCGTGAATTTGTATTCCAAAAAATGCCAGATGTATTTGAAGATTACGACACCTTAATGTTCAAGTCAAAATCAATATCATTTCAAGGGGAGATGTGGGGTTCTCTGACCGATACTGAGAGACAAGAATTTCCAAGTCATCAAAATGAAGCATCTCAAATATTTAAGAGAATACAGAATGGTGAAGAGTTTATAGACTTCAGTTTAACTGATACTGAAAAAGCATTACTTGAGAAGTCACATTCTCTTTCACAAGTGGCTCGAGATATTCGATCTGCTGTTGTAACAGAGATACCAGCTGATGATTTAAAGCAGAGACTGTCATATGCTTTGACTGGTTCAATGCATGGAGAATTTTTTGACCAGAAAGACAAGATTGTATACGAGAATTTTGTTCAAAAAATTGCATTTCGACTCACAAAAGAAAAAACATTTAAGGATAGATCTTTTGTGTCCGAAGAATCAGGGGTTGTTTTGGAAGATCTTACAGATTCAGAGTTTTCTCCAGCACAGAGGGTAGCACCAGAAATTGGGACATCTATCTCGATGGAAGGCGGAAAGAAGTGGCAGGAAGTAATTCGTATTTCTGATCAGGAAGCCATCGGGGATCTTAATGGGTCATACGATAGTTTTATTGCACATCTGGAAGAAAGAGGTCTCATTAGGCAAAATACAACTGGTATCGAGTGGACAGGTGGTAACAAAAGAGTTGTATTTGTCGGCGATATTCTTGGAGATCGAAGCCCCACTGGACTTAAAGTTATGGAAGCACTTGCTTTACTTAATAATGAGGCGGAAAAACAGGGTGGATCTGTTGAGTCACTAGCTGGAAATCACGACAATATGTTTGCGGCGGTTCTTGGCGGATATGATACTGAATTTGAAACACCGGTAGATAAAGACGAAAGAATATTCGATTATAGGGGTAATCTCGAGGGTGCATTTTATGCAGATGACACATTCAAAGAGTATGTGGTAGATGCGTTTAAAAGATCACACTCTAGCAGAGTTACAGATCTAAAAGGAGTTATTACAAAGAAACAAAGCATCTTAGTAAAACTACAGCAGCAAAATAGCAGCCCTGAGCTAATTGAAGTATTTAAGAGAGGTCTTGCTGATGCTCAAGCTGATATGGATGAACTTAATGATGTCTATACAAACATTACTGTAGATGATGAATCGCGTTTTATGACTTCTCTCAAATACTTAGGCCATGGCGATGCAATTCAAATAGGTAAGGCGTTAGTTAAGAATAGGAAGGCCGTGGTCTCCAACATGAAAAAGAGTGAAAGTGGACAAGCGAGACTTGAGGCAGTGTGCTCACAAAAAATTGCAACATGTATAGATGACACTCTGTATACTCACACAAATTTAACAACAAGCATGGTGCAAGAGTTGCTCAAAGGCAATACGATTCAAGAGGGAATTCAAACAATAAATGATCTGTACCAAAAAGGCTTGAGATACCACCTCCTCGGAGAAGGGCAAATGTCAGAAGTAGAACTCAAGAACTTCGATAGTCTCCGAACTCAATTTATCTCTACATCAAGTCAGAGTCGTATTAATTATACGGAAGACTCCAAAACCTCAGTGGAAGATAAGCAGAGATTGCAAGATCAGCTTAAAAAACAAGGAATTAATCTTGCGATTCATGGACATACGGATGAAAAAGGTTCTGTTAAGGGTACGAGTGACTTACCGATTGTTTCTATTGACCGTTCAGTATATAAAGGTGATGAAAGTTATGGAACCAATTCGCCTAAAGCAACACTTACCATCGACAGACAGGGTAGGGTAAAAAGCAATGAAGCAGGCCAGGTAATAAGAGAGAACTAATCTTTAATTGATAAATTAAAGATTAAGCGTCAAGAGATATTAGAGTAATGGTATATATTCCATAGTAGCTAAAGTCTAATTCTACCTTACTCCTAATCGTCAAATATTCTGTGCAAACTGGTGACGCTATCTTCTCAAGAAGCACCCCGTCGCTACTAATTGAAATAATTCTAAAGCCTGCCTGACGATTAATCTTTTCAGGATTGTCCTTAAAACCTTTGTCCAGTACCATGTGGTTATAAATATCGTAATAATCTCCTTCGTCAAAATTCAAATTACCCATTTCTTCTGTATTTCCAGCAACTATACGGCTAAACGATAAAGTTATTTTCATGCCTTAATTATGATGTAGTTCTTTGTAAATTACAAATAGCTTATGTGTTCTCACGTTTGACCTATCATTCTCTCCGTTTAATGTCTTAAGTTTTACCGCTTGAACTCTCTCCTAATCTCTCTATCAGTCTCACGCTTTTGAATAGTCTGTCGCTTGTCTGTTTTCTTCTTTCCTTTAGCTATACTCACTTCTACTTTTATCTTTCCTTTATTGTTATATAGAGAGATGGGAACAATAGTGAGACCGCCGTTTCCTTTTCCTCCTGCATCTACGATGTCGTTCAATTTCTTTATTTCTTTTTTATGTAAAATTAATTTTCGCGATCGAAGTGGGTCGTAGTCAGTCGGAGTGTTACCAACCTGGAATGGGGGAATAGTCATGCCAGTGAGATATGCTTGTCCACCTTTTACAACAACATACGCACCCTCGAGATTTCCTTGTAGTGATTTGATCGATTTTACCTCATATCCAAAAAGCTCGATACCTGCTTCAAAGGTATCTTGTACTTCATAGTTGAAGAATACTTTTTTATTGTGGATGTAGGTTGTCTTGTCTCTCATATGAGTGGTGTCGCTTGTGCGCTGTGTATGTCTTAGATGCATTAAAATTTAGTCTATTACAGCTTGGTAAGTATAGCAAAACTAGGGATGAAAAATGCAAAATAAAACAGCCGCCAAGATGGGGGCTGCGTCGGATGAGAAATGATTTGAACTAGGGTTCGGAAAGGACAGTGTGCTGTTGGTATTGGTTACCAGCAGCCGGCTGAGATAAGACATATCTGATGGGAGTGCTTGAGACCACTCATTCATCTTGCGTCCGGATAAGCAGACGCATCTTTCTTGTCTAATCGGGGCGGAAAAATTTGCCCTTTTTCAGCCGGTGCTGGCACCCAACACGGTGTCGCCAATGCCTGTCGGCTATGACTAACTTGATTCACTACCAGCCGCGGTAAGGTCGAGGTACGTCGTGAGACGAAACCCTCTGTGCCTGTATGAACCAAGACTTCAAGATATTACACGCGTATCTATATTTGTCAATACACCTAGTCGTAAGGTATACTCAGCACATATGAAAGAACAAAAATCGAAAAAAGTAGATAATATTCCTGAGCCTGAAAAGCTAAATAAATCCGAGAAGGAGAATAGACCTAACAAACCCAATCGAAAGGAAGTTCGAGGGACATTTCTCAATAATGTGATTGGTACTGTTCTTATTTTTATTGCCATCATCTCTATATATACGTATACAGAAGGAGACAAAGCGAAAGTTCAGAAGATTTCCATCAGCGAGCTTGTTACAGATATTAATGCTGGAAAAGTTGAAAGTATTTCTGTAACTGATGATGATCTCTCCGTTATCTATACTGATAAAGTAGAAAAGGAATCTAAAAAAGAAGTACAGAGCTCCCTTACTGAGACACTTTCAAATCTTGGTGTAGAAAAAGAAAAAATCGCAGCGGTTAAAATTGATAATAAAATCGATAGTGGTGTTTCATATTGGCTCTTAAACATTCTGCCATTTTTGTTTCCAGTTCTTTTGTTCTTCTTCATGATTTGGTTTCTCACACGACAAGCTCGAGGTGCTGGAGTACAAGCTATGAGTTTTGGGCAATCAAGAGCGCGACTCACAACTCCGGATGACAGCAAAGTTCAGATTACATTCAAAGATGTCGCTGGCGCAAAAGAAGCAAAGCAGGAGTTGAGTGAGATTGTCGACTTCTTAAAAAATCCTAAAAAGTTTCTCGATATTGGTGCAAGAATTCCTAAAGGAATATTGCTTATGGGAGCACCTGGAACGGGAAAAACTTTGCTCGCACGAGCTGTAGCGGGAGAGGCTGGTGTAGCATTCTTCTCAATGTCTGGATCAGAGTTCGTTGAAATGTTTGTGGGTGTTGGTGCATCACGAGTTCGAGATTTGTTTAAGCAAGCAAAGCTTGCGTCTCCTGCAATTATATTTATTGATGAAATCGATGCTGTTGGACGAAGTAGAGGAGCAGGAATGGGTGGCGGAAATGATGAGCGTGAGCAAACATTGAACCAGATTCTTGTGGAAATGGATGGATTTGAACCAAATGAAAAAGTAATAGTAATGGCAGCGACAAACCGACCTGATGTTCTAGATACAGCACTTCTACGACCTGGACGATTTGATCGGAGAGTAACTATTGATCTTCCTGACAGAGCTGATCGACTTGCAATACTCGAGGTGCATGTAAAAAATAAGCCACTTGCCGAGGATATAAATCTCGAAGTTGTTGCTGAGCGAACGCCTGGCTTTTCTGGAGCTGATTTGTATTCACTTATGAATGAAGGTGCAATTCTTGCTGCACGTGAGAATCGAACAAAGATAGGTCAATACGATTTGATTCGATCTATAGAAAAAGTAATGATTGGTCCTGAACGACAAAGCCATCTATTATCCAAAAAAGAAAAAGAGCTCACTGCATATCATGAAGCGGGTCATGCATTGCTCGCATCGGTTTTGGTTCATGCCGACCCAGTTCACAAAGTTTCTATTATTTCTCGAGGACGAGCTGCGGGGTACACTATGAAGCTTCCTCTCGAAGAACGCCGAACTCAATCCAAGAATGAATTTCTTGATGACATTGTGGTTTCACTTGGAGGATATGTTGTAGAGAAAAATATTTTTGGAGACCTTACAACTGGCTCATCAAATGATTTGCAAGTTTCAACTGCCCTCGCACGCGATATGGTTACTAAGTACGGTATGTCAGACAAGATTGGTCCTATAGCGCTGGAGGCAAGCTCTGGACGAGCAATGTTTGGACAGGGAGTGGGCGACAAAGAATATTCTGAAGCAGTCGGGACAACTATTGACTCTGAAGTTTCAAAGATTATGAATGAAGCATATGACCGAGCCTTTGCGATTATTACTGAGAAGCGAGTGGTGCTTGATGCTATTGCAAAAGCGCTCGTGTCAGCCGAAACTCTTGAACAAAAAGAGTATGAGCAGATTCTTGTTGCTCACGGTATTGAGTTGAAAAAGAAGGAGGTGATAGTGGAGGAAGCGGTGACTATAACAGAGTAGAGTTGAGTATAGTTTTAAAAAACGAGCCTCTTATTCTTGAGTTTCTTTAGAATTTTTTGATGTCGCGTTCATGTGTGTTTGGTATGCTTGGCGGCATATGGCACTCCGTAAGTTAAAAGAGAAGGCATTAGAAATGCGACGTTCGGGTATGAGCTATAGTCAGATTCGAGCCGTAGTGAAAGTGAGTAAGAGTTCGTTAAGTTTGCGGCTTAAAGATATGCCTTTGTCGGATGTGAGAATAAGGGAACTTAGAGATTTCAGTGCAGTGCGTATCGAAAAATGTAGAAACACTAAAGCAAAGAAAAAACAAGATAGATTGGCTGCTGTGTTTAAAAAAGTTTCAATAGATATTGGAAAGCTGAGTGACAGAGAAATATTTTTGTGTGGACTATTTTTGTATTGGGGTGAGGGGACAAAGACAAGTGAATCTGTTACTGCTTTAACGAATACTAATCCTAATATGATAAAGTTTTTTGTAAATTGGTATGGCATATTGGGTGTAGAAAAAAGTCGATTGAAATTCAGATTGCAATTGTACGCAGATATGGATATTCAAAGAGAGACACTATTTTGGTCAACCCACTTGGAAGTTCCTCTCTCTCAATTTTCAAAACCTCACATGAAGAAATCTAATTTGATAGGTCAGACGTATAAAGTAGGTTTTGGGCATGGAACTTGCACTGTGTCGTTCAATAATAATGAAATGTACATGTATGTTAAGTCAGCATTACTATTTATGCACAATCTGGGTAAATAAATGCGAAATATAATCAATTTTTCGCAAGTTGAAACTCTGTATAAAAGTGATATCATCTATCCATCAGTTTTAAATGCACGCATAGCTCAGTTGGTAGAGCAGACGACTTATACTCGTCCGGTCCTAGGTTCGAGCCCTAGTGCGTGCACAAATAGATAATTTACCTAGGTTATTACTCAAAATGCACATCTCTTTTCTGCTTGAGTATTTCTGCTATAAGTGGTTCAGCCTGATCTAGCGCGACAATTTTCTCATATCTTTTAACCATATTTTGCGCCTCAGTTCGAGCTGCTTCTACCA
>JAGORW010000033.1:0-1752 GCA_018062605.1 Candidatus Woesebacteria bacterium
ACAGAAAGGGATGGAAACATGGATACTGCACTTCAAATTATTGCAGTTGTACTTTTTGCGGGCATCGTCCTTGGCCTTATATTCCTCATCCTTGGCGAACGCAAACTTCCGAACTAACATGAGTAATAATAATGAATGTTGAGATGAAATGAGCCTTCTTCCATACACTAAAACCTTGGGGATCTAGCCTAATAGCTACGGTCCCCTTTTTTTTGCCTTGAACCCGTAAGTTTGACCTATAGTAATATATCTGGTATAATAAGCTGTTCTTGGCACATTCACATCGGTGTATCAAATCTAAAGGAGTCACAGAATCATGAATGATATGATTTTTAACGTTGTTGCCTCAGTTGTAGTCGTGTTTGTATTGTATCTACATGTCGTCACGGTTAGAGACTTTCCTCATCACAACTATTCAGTCGAGGAACTTCGCTCTGGGTATGTTCTTATGAGTATCGGCATTATGATTTGTCTCGCACTTATATGGTTCATTGGACAAAGAATCTGGTTGGCACTTACTTGAAGGAGATGAAAATGGAAAACTTCATTGTGAGAACAATCCAGGTAAGTGGAGCAATTATTTCCCTTCTCATCGTATTGGGAGGGATCGCTTTGATGGCTGCGATGACCTATCTTCACCTCATTCATGTAGTTGGGCTATCTCCACAAGAAGCATCCAATTCCACGATTGTGGCGATAAATCTGATTATTGTCATTTCTGCTTGTCTTCGATTGCTCACTTTGCTTAGAAAGAAGTTCTCAATTTAAATATAGAAAGTTGCGTAATTGTAATACACCGATACTTTTGGAGCCCCCCACAGGGCTCCTTTTTTCTTATCTTAAAACCTACCTTATCATACTCACATAAGCCCTATAGTAAACGATATGATATAATACGTCTATTCGCTCGAGGCTTACATATGCGAGGACGAGATTGAAGGTACTTTTCATAGTGTTGCTGCCCGATATGAGCATATATATCTTAAAGATTTGGATTTTCATATCGGGCAATATGCACAATCGGTGTATCCCTATGGAGGTTAATCGCGTGGAAATTCTCCTCGATTTGTTTAAGCCCTTCTTGGTTCTTGGAGCGATATTTGCACTCATAATGTTAGCCTTTGGAGTCTTGGCTATTGTGGGACTCAACGAGTAATGGATTACTCACTGAATTTTTTCATGCAGCTAGTCGGCGTTGGAATGATCGTTATCGGCTTGTTAATGCTTGCTGTATAGAGATCTTCTCAAGGAGATTGATGCGAAGCAAAGTGAGGAGCGCTAATCGTACCACAACTTAATACACCGACAAATATGGGGACCCAAGCTTAACGGCGACGGTCCCCCTTTTTTCTCTCCACTTCACCAGTTCACCAGTTAACTAGTTAACCAGTTGACTAGTTCACCAGTTAACTATTTGTTACAATGGTATTTTATGAAACCTCAACTAAAACGAGCTGATAGAGATGCCCACAAGGGGTTTTCAAAAAAGCTGGGAAAGTCGTTTGATCGCAAAAAAACGTTGACTATCATTGGACTTGTAGTAGTATTCCTTCTCATTTTTGGGCTGGCTCGGCTCAACTCCCTTTTCACAAATATCAGCACTGGCCAAAACACTAAATCAAAGCCTATACCTAAAGAGCAAAAAGTCTTCAATATTCTTGCAATGGGATATGGGGGGCCTGGTCATGATGGTGCATATCTTACCGACACAATGATGTTTATGTCGATTGACACACAGAATAAGCGCGTCAC
>JAGORW010000033.1:1852-8998 GCA_018062605.1 Candidatus Woesebacteria bacterium
GGAGATTTTAACCGCGCTCGACGTCAGCAGGTATTTTTAGAGGCGGTTCGTGACAAAGTGTTGAGCATTGGTTTTATCCCAAAGATCTCCCCTCTTTTGAATGATTTGGAAGAAAGTGTGCGAACAGATATCTCTCCAGAACTCATGAAAAAACTTCTCAAGGAAGCCCCAGATGTGAAAAATTACACTACGAGACAGATTGTTCTGACAACCGATAATTATTTGATGCATGATATTTCTGACGATGGTCAGTACATTTTAGTTTCAAAAAGTGGTGCAGATAATTGGACACTTTTGCAAAAAGATTTAGAGCTCTATTTAAAAGGTATTACACCAACGCCCTCTCCAGTCGTAAGTCCGTCAGCAGGAGAGCTTAAAAAGAAAGCAAATCAATAAACATGAAACTGCACTCATTTGATGACAGATGGTTTTACAGTAATCCTCATCCTCTGCTTCGTCTTCTCACAGTGTATGTGAAGGGAGATATGCTCCTCCTGATTCCTGTTGTGCTTTGTATCGGGTTGATAGGATTATGGTCAATAGAATATATGCTTCTTATGTTTGCGATTATCTTTACTGTGCGGGGCTTTGGAGAAATGATATATTGGATTTGTCAGCAGTTTGGTCCAAAAACGTATCGTCCATATGATTGGGGATTCAAAAAATTAGGAAATGATGCCATCTATATTCTGTATCAACTTTTTTCTCTCGCATGTACTGTAGCTGGGCTCGGTGTGACAGTCTATATTCTTAAACATTGGCTCTAATTGAATTCACACTTCCTTTGCTGAGCTCACATGTGTTACACTGAAGTATGCCTATTCAACAACAAATCGTTATTTGGGTTTTGATTGCTCTTGCTGGTATGTCCGGAGCCTACTCTTTTGCGACTGGAAAGATGTTTGCCGCATCAACCACCCCAAAGAAAGTTGCTCAGGCTGAGGCCCCCTACCCTACTATCGCTCAGGATTTCCCTCTTCCTACAGCTGAAGCTAAAGAAATTAATATTGAGGGTGCCGCTTTTGTTGCCAAGGAACAAGTGTGCACATATTCTCAAAAAGATATCTCCATGAAACTTTATTCAAAGGATAGTAGAGTTCGTGTCGATGCGACAATGCAAGGTGATGATCCTCGAAAAGCAGGCATTATAATTGACAAGGGAACATCGTATATTTGGGATGTAGAAGAAAAACAAGGCGTTAAGATGGCTGATGATCCTACGGGACTGTTGGCTCCAGATGAGATTTTGAATCTTATTGCAACGCAACTCGGGACTACTCCTGAGGCATTTACAGAATCATGTAAACCTCAAAAAGTTGCTGAGACCTTCTTCGCTGAACCAAAAGGAATAAAGTTCTCTGGGATGGATGATATTGGCGCGATGACGAAGTTGCTTCCTGGAATTGGCACATTAGGCGCCTTAGGAGACTTTTTCTAGAATCTTATAAAACGCTGTCATGCGAAACTTCTTTATACTCTCCGTGTTTAAGATTAAGTGATTCGAGTGAAAGATCCCCTATTCGTATGCGGATTAGTTTGAAGACTTCACAATCGATTGAGCCAAGCATGCGCCTGATTTGTCTATTGCGTCCTTCTTGTAGGACAATCCGAATTTCTACCATTTGGGGCCGTAAAAAGCGTAAAAATTCAACAGTGCATGGAAGAGTCTTGCGGCCATCAATGCGAACTCCTTTAGCAAGTCTACCGAGTTTTCCTTTGAGATTATTCTCAGTGAAATTTTTAGGAATGATGACATGAACCATATATTCTTTTTCGATGTGAGTTCGCGGATGTGTAAGGGCAGCTGCAAAATCCCCATCATTGGTGCATAAAATCAGGCCTTCGGAATCTTTATCAAGTCTGCCAACCGGATAGACGCGCGGGCTTTTAGGTAAGAGTTCTGAGATGATCGGGTCTTTCCCTTGGCGAGCCATTGAAGTGACGTAGCCTTTTGGCTTGTAGAGGGCAATTGTGAGCATCTCCCCTACCTGTTCAACAGAATGCCATGCTGTGTTTGTATGTTGATATTCTACTTTGTCGGTTTGTGGGTTTATTTTGAAACCGGGCTCCTTTTTTACAACACCATTAACGCGGACCTTCCCCTCTACTATGAGGGTATCGGCTTGGCGTCGAGAAGCAACTCCAGATCTGGAAAGAAATTGGTTGATGCGGATGCCGGCAGAATTTTCTGGCGATGGTTTTGAAGATGTAGGTTTCATTCGGTTTCCTGAAATTCCACTTTAATCTCTTGAATTTCATTCTCGATTTCTTGCAATCTTTTCTTAAGCATTGACGCAAGTGCGAGTCCTTTCTTAAATTTTGGAATCCCCTTTTCCAAGTCAATATCGCCCGTTTCAAACTCCTGAACAAGCTGTTCAAGTTCTGTAAACGCTTCAGTTAGATTGACTTGCTGTTGAGCTTCGGCTTGGTCTGTGCTTATTGGTTTAGACATAGGTATTTTCGAGTTTCTTTTGGGTAACGTGTGAGTATATTGTACCATCTGACAGCGTTGTTTCGATTTGATCTGAATTTTTGATGTTTTTGGCCGATGTGAGGATGGTCCTGGATGAGCTTCGGGTTATGCTGTAGCCCCGCTTGAGCACTTTCGTATGGTCTAGAGATGTCAGAAGGCGCTCGAGTTGTAGGAGGCGTATCGACTGATCTTCAAAGGTATGGGTAATGGTAAGAGAAAGTCGATGTTCTGCATGTGTAACCGATTGCAAACGGCGTGTAATCTCTCCAGAAAAATGCTGGGTAAACGTTAAGAAATGATTTATTGTGTGGCGCATTGAGGTGATATATGTTTGCAAAGAATGGTCGATGTGCGTGAGTGCCTTATCTACGATGTAGAGTTTGCTTGTGAGGTTTGTTGTGAGAATGGATTCAATGCGACGTGTGTTGGCACTAACTTCATTAAGAAGTGCTTGGCGCTCTGGAACAAGAAGCTCAGCAGCATTTGATGGTGTTGATGCGCGCGTGTCAGCAACAAGATCTGTCAATGAAATATCTCCTTCATGCCCTACTCCAACAACAGTCGGAATACTGCTGGCAAAGATTGCCCGAACAACATGCTCATCGTTAAACGCTTGCAGATCTTCCATGGAGCCCCCTCCCCTACAGATAACGAGTGCATCAAGATGTGGAAGTTTTTTTTGGGCAAAAGTTATTGCGGCGATGAGCTCTTTAGGTGCCTGATTTCCCTGCACTGATGCTGGAAGAAAGTAGATATGAAGCCCTCCAAGGCGATTTTGTAAAACCTTGGTAAAGTCATTGTACGCCTGAGATCCTTTTGCTGTAATGAGCCCGATGTGTTGTGGAAAGCGTGGAAGAATACGCTTGCGAGAGGGATCAAAAAGGCCTTCGGCATCAAGTTGCGCACGGAGTTTTTCAAATGCAATGCGCAAACTCCCCTCACCCGCTGGGGTAATCTGCTCAGCGCGGATTGAGAATTTTCCGCTTTTCTGATGGATACTAGCAACTCCCAGAACATTCACGAGCATCCCCTCCTCTAGGGCTTGCCAACCGGATAACTGAAACGCAACGCCAAAAATATCAACGGACGAATACTCGTCTTTTAATGTTATAAAGAGCCACTTTCCTTGACTGAGATTGATCTTTCCGATCTCCCCTACTATGGTGAACTGGCCAAGTTGAGCCAAGTGCATGTTGACCATCTCATTGCATTCTGAGACAGAAAATTTTGGTTCAAGAATTGAAGACATGCAGTTATTATAAATGGGTGAAGTGGTAAAGAGGTGAAGAAGTGAATTGGATGGAATGTGAATATACAGCTCATGTGCTAGACTATGAGTCCTTTGCACAGGTGTTCTCAGCAGTTGAGAATAGTAAGTGCATGAACTTTAAAGGAGAGGAACATGGTTATCAGTGAACTGGGGCTTTCGAGACGTGCTACCAGTGCCATCAAGCGCAATGGTATTCTGACGATCGAACAGCTCTTGATTGCTCTACTTGCTCAGCCAGAGGAGGATGCCTATTCGTACCTTTTGTCGATGGACGATATTGGTAAAAAGGTGGCAAAGGACATTTTGAGGAAGCTTCATAGAATGGGGCATGTCGGGAGGAAGCGAATGGCTTCGATTCCTGGCCCTCGTTACTGAATCGGGAGCTTAGATGTAGCTAGCATCATGGCCTAGAACCCAGCGACTGTCTTAGTAGAAACCTTGGTTTTTATCCCCGCCTCTATCGGGCTATGCAGAAGTGCGTAGCCCCATTTTTTTGGAAGAGCTCCTTTGGTATTTTCTCCAGTAAAGGTATGTGATAACACTTGGAAAAGCAAAAAGTGAAACGCTCATGGCTCCATATTGCCAGCTTTCAGGGGTAAATAGCATCGTTGGGTCAGTGGTGATAAAACTAAACAAGATAACTGGCGTCAGCAGTGAATATAACCACCACATATCTTCTTCAGTAAGTACGAGCATGCTGACGATGTAGCCCTCAGAATCATTCTCAAGTGGGATTGAAACAGCTGCCTGACATGAATTGTAATCATAAAGATCAAAATATTTACACCAGGTCGAGAAGGCAAGAAGATATCGGATCGGATTGTTATTCGATGGAGGAAGTTTCACTTCAAAGTCTCGGTATTTAGGAGGCTGTGAATCGTTGTAGTAACCGACTAATTGAGTATAGGTATCTCCGACCTGAGATGTATGTAGTTTTCCTTCCCAGTTTAATGTGTAGAGCGTGTCCCCTTCTCTTTTAATAAAGTGGACCGAATCAGACATAACTCGTGAATCTAAGAGGATTTCTTCACGCAGCTCTGTAGCAATGAAAATACGGACTTCATCTTGGCATTGCGTCTTTTCTACCTCAGAAAGCATCGTGCAGAGCTTTGCTTTTGTAATAGCTGTGTCAAAAACATTTTTTACGAGTGAATCATGTTCCCTTTCTGCAAATGAACTGAGCCCTTCAGAAACACTGTGGAAGTATTGAAATCTTTGAAATCCCCACACGAGTGTGGTCATCGCAAGATAAGATGCGATAAATACTGCAAGAAGTTTCAATAAGATGGTGAGTTTTGTGTGTGCCTTTTTTTGTTTGGGCATGGTCACAGTATATAATATGACTTTACCCGTGGCAAATCCACCTAGGTGTGTTATACTATAAGCTTATGTACTGCTCTATCTGAAAAGATATGGCATGGTGCATTTTTGATAACTTGGTAGACAGATTCCCATTCCACTTGATCTGTGTCGATCATCAACCCAAAGGAGAGATTGATGGTAACGTATGTTCGAGAAATGGAACTAACCCCCAGAATCGTAAAGCAGCTTGAACAGAATGGCGTTGAAACTGTTCAATTCCTTGTAAAAGTTTTGAGAGAAGATGCTGATGTTTTTAGTAAACTTAAGGGTCGTATTGGTTTAGCAGACATGGATGCTGCACTTCTACTGGAGAGGTTGGTAGGCAGTGGCGAGCTCAATGAGGGTACGCTACAGACGATCCCTGACTATCTGAGAAGTACTCATACTTCTTCGATCAGATCGAAGGAAAAGAGAGTTGCTACTCTGAGACGAAAACTTAGGCCGATCCAAAACAGAATCTCTGGCAGAAATGGTCCATTGGGGAATGATGAATATAGATCTTTGAGAGCGCAGGAAAGAAGGATTGTTAAGCAATTGATGAACCTAGGAGCATGGTAGTAAGTAAGATTATATCTGTCTACAGGTAAGGTGGTACGGGGCTGTGCATATTTAGCGCAGCCCTTTTTTCTTGCACATGCATACTTAGGAGAGGTAGATGCATCTGGAACAACTTGGATTGTCTGCTCTGACACATATGGAAGGAAGTAGTCTGAAGGGAATTGGAGATATACATGAACATTGAAGAACTCAATCTGTCCAAACGAATTCATAGAGTTTTGTCGTATCGATTTAGCTCATTGGAAGCACTTGCTGAAGAAGCTAAAGCATGCCCCTATGGAGCATTTAATTTCATTTGGACATTTCGTGAGATCAGTGATCTTTCGGCCTTACGTATCTTGAGAAGGCTCGAAGCTTTTGATCTCATATCTGAAGATGAGTTTGGAGAAGTTCCTACCAATGCGTGGACGCACTATCGAAGATTTGATGAAAAAGATGCATTGATTAAGCAGCGCAATGCGTTGATGCGTCAGGTCAAGATCATTGATTTGCGTTTAGCAGAACTTAATCACTGATGTTGTTTACAGCCTGGTTACACTCCCCCTTGTGGGATGCGTACCCAGGCATTTTTTTGTCAGTAAGATAATTTCAATATATGTGTACCTAGAATAGAAAACATTTTTTGATTGATTTCTCTATTTTGGGATGCTATACTATAAGTCACTCGCTCAACCATGCTCCAGACTTTGGAGCATGACACTGTGCGTGTACCTTAAAAGGATAGAAGAATGCTACGACTCAGTCTTGACCCTACAATGCCCGACACTTCTTACGACCCCGATGAAGTTGTTGTTCCAGGAGCGAGTGTATATAGTTTTGGATTTTGTAAGCGCATCGTGAATGCGATGGCTAATGCAGGCATCAGGACGACCCAGGAGTTCCTGGAGCATGTGGCCACGTATGGTTCGTTCGACGGAGGTCGGTTTCGAAGCGGCGTTGGTGACCTCGGTCCCAATGCCACCGCTGTTGCCCTCTTGACGATGCTTATGTGGGACGATGCTGAGTACTATGAGATCGAACCCATCCTTGACCAGACCGGGTGTGTTGTCGAGCAAGGTGGAACTCTGAAGCTTCAGCTCTCCCCTGCGATGCAGCGGGAGTTGAATCGACTGGTTCGGCGCTTTGAGAGGGATCCCCTTTTCGGGTTGGTCTCTCAAACTGGGTAACAGTACCAACCAGTTCAACTAGTTACTTCAAACAAGGAGACGCAATGAGTAAGAATAAGCAGTCGGTCAAGCAGGACTCGAATAAGGAGCAGTTCGCTTTGATGTAACATTCTTTCTACCCACTACCGGGCTGCACAGCGATGTGTAGTCCGGTTTTTTTCTGTTAATTTTCTATTGTCTGACAACCACTTCACCACTTCACCAGCTTTGCTATACTGTCATACATGGACAAAAAAGAATCGGGGCAGCTGGCGGTACTTGTGGCAGCTTTAGGGACAGCAATTGGGTTAACGGTTGCAAAACCTGATCCAAGGGTT
>JAGORW010000034.1 GCA_018062605.1 Candidatus Woesebacteria bacterium
GTATGTCGAATTTTTCATTCAAAATCCCTGTGCAGAGCTCTAAATCCCGTGCCCGTCGCGGCATCCTCAACACCCCTCATGGCACGATCCAAACGCCTGCATTTGTAACGGTTGGTACTAAAGCTACAGTTAAATCTCTTACTCCTGAAGATCTGGAAAAAACTGGAACACAGTTTATCTTTGGTAACACCTATCATCTTGTCCTCTCCCCAGGCGCCGATATTGTTGCAGAGCATGGCGGTATTCAGAAAATGTCCGGTATAAACAAACCTATGATTACGGATTCTGGAGGTTTTCAAGTATTCTCCTTGGCCTTTCCTGATGCAAAAAGTAAGCGTGAAGGGGTCAGCCTAACGCCGGGTGATGTTGATGATAATGAGTCCGCACTCGTTACAATTTCTGATGATGGTGTTGAATTTCGAGCTCATTCTGATGGGAAAAAGTATTTTTTCACTCCTGAATTTTCAATTGAAGCTCAACAAAAAATTGGTGCGGACTTTATGGTTGCTTTTGATGAATGTATTTATAACGGGGCAACGAAAGAATATACAGAAGAAGCCACGCATCGAACGCATGAATGGGCTGTCAGATCAATCAAAAAAGCCGAATCCACCTGTGGGGAAGATGGGCCACAACGCCTGTTCGGCGTTATTCAAGGCGGCATGTTTAAGGATCTTCGAGAAATGAGCACAGAATATACTGCGTCACTCCCCTACTTTGGAATAGCTTTGGGTGGCGTTTCCGTTGGAGAAACAACTGAAGAGTTAACTCAAGAAATCACCTGGATGATGGATGCACTTCATACGGATAAGCGACCACGTCACCTACTCGGAATTAGTACGTTTGATGATGTCCTACTTGGCGTTCAAAACGGTATTGATACGTTTGATTGCATTTTGCCAACGCGGGATGCCCGAACAGGTCGTCTTTATGTACGCACTGGAGAAAAAAATGGCGTAGGAATCTATGACAAAATTAATATAAAAAATGCAGAATTTAAACATCGAGTTGAACCCTTTCACAATGAATCACTTGGCAACGTAACATTCGCATACCTCCACCACCTCTTCAAGCAAAAAGAGCTTCTCTTTTATCGCCTTGCAACAATCCATAATCTCTTCATGATTGAGCAATTTTTCGCGGAAATCCGTACAGCAATCGAAGATGGAAGGCTGTAGTCTATGCTTCAGGATTCTCTAAGTACAGTGATCTGATATAGTGAGCTTGATCGACATTTACTCCAGAAAGCGTGTATGTTTCTTTATCAGTCACGTCTATCTTAATGCTGCAGAGCCCCAAAATCTCGAGCGTGGGTTCTTTCAAAATAGTGATTGATTGAATTTGAGAATATGGCAGATCAACAACCTTTCTTAATAAAGTCCCCTTTTTAATGAGTATGTGACGTGTATCCACCTCGATACTTGTCATAAGGAAAGCGAGATATCCCCACATGAATGGAATAAAACTAAAAGAACAGACTGCAGCTATAGTGTAGCTCATCAGGAAACGTACAAAAATGTATTCTTTATCTATGACTGAAGTGACAATATAAGCGGGCACTGAAACGAGAATAATCACTGGAACACTTACAAGTATAAGGATGAAAATCTTTCTGAGTGCTGAAAAATAGAAGATAAAAAACGATTTTGGATCAAGTCGTTGCATGTATTCATAGTACTGATTACATCTTCGCCTGGCAAGTGACTTCTGTGCTGAGCGGGAGACGGGACTCGAACCCGCAACCTTCTCCTTGGAAGGGAGACGCTCTACCAATTGAGCTACTCCCGCTATCCAGCTGTAAAAATCGCTATAGGTATTATAGCAAATCGTATGGTTTTGTAAGGACTGAAGGAACGGCGGGGGGAGATCGCCGTTTTTCGACGTGAAAGATGTGTGTATTGCAGCCTGTTAGGCTATGCGTGCCCTGGTGTCATGTCTGGGGGGCAGTTATCGACCGTCTGATCGGTTGGAATTGCAAACCGCAGCTTGGTGCCGCAGTCGCTGATCTGAGGTCTCAACTGACCTACGAAGTATTCACGCCACGGGATGTCGCTCTGCGCCAGATGTGCTGGGATTGTGACCTCACGAACTCCCAAGTTGATCTGACGCTGTGCCGCTTCGACAAAATCGAAAAATGATTGTCGTCGCATACTCATCTCTTTCTCTCCCCCTGCAAAGTACGGAATCATAATGCGCGTGTAAGGACCTGCCTTAGTTGCACTTATGATCTTAGAAACATATTATACCACTGCAGAGCCACAACGTCTCTTTTTATGTATGAGATAATAGAAGTATGCAGTGGTTTACACGAGTATTCTCAAAGCGTCATGTCGGGTTATGCATGATAATTTGTATTTTCATGACTCTTCTTCTTGCAGGAAAAAATCCCTTTGATGATCAATCATTGATTCCCAACCTCGAACCATATCCTGACAGTTTGTATTATTCGTATCCTGCATGGAATGTTGCTCATGGGGGTGATTTTTCGATGACCTATCACGACACGACTGTTAAGAATGTCACACCTCCCCTCTTCTCTTTATATTTGTTGCCTTTTTTTGCTGTTGTTAAAGATGTTCGAGTTTTTTATTTTGCGCAACTTGCTCTACTTGTCGTTTCAATAGTACTGCTGACCAAGGCTTTGCAGCTTGTTCTGGATCATTCTAAGGAGTCCCCTTTCATAAAAAGTGTGATGATATTTTTCGCGATTTTTTTATTTATAACCAACTTTTATATCTACACAATGCCAAGTCTGCTGATGGCGGAACTTCTTTCAATAACCATCGTCCTTGCAGGTTGTGTTCTCTTACTTCTTCCAAATACGCCAATCAGAGCAGCGATTTCAGCTCATATTGGAGTGCTTTTGCTTTTAATTAAGGTGTCAAATCTGCCGCTTACTGCTGTTTTCTATCTGCTGTTTTTAATGAAAGTATGGAAATCATCCGAAAACAAAACCTTTTTTGTTCATGCGATTACAGCAATGCTTTATACAACTGCATTTTTCTATGGATCTCAGTTCTTTGAAGGTCATAAAAATATCCAAGGAGGTAGTAATTTTAGCTTTGAGAATGCACAACGTAATCTCCCCTTTTATCTAAGGGCAGCAGCCGGATTTCCAACGAGATATCTTTGGTATACAGAAAGATTTGTTTCACCACTTGTGAGTTTAGGTGCACTTTTTGGATTATGTGTTGGAAGTATGATGAAAAGCACGAGGCAGACTGTTGCCGCAATTTTATTAGGTGCGTCAGGATTGGTTTTATTTATGGCTTTCTTTGTGACTCCTGATGCCAGGTACATAAGTGCTCTCATACCACTCTATTCAATTTTGTGTTTGATTGGGTTTATGTGGATATACTCGAAAATGAAAACAGAGTACTTTTTGATGTTTGTTTGTGTGGTACTAATCATATATTTGTTGCTCCCCACTTTTTCATATCAACCTGGAGAGCCTTATATGATCTCAATGAAGAAGCAGATTGGTCTTAATTATCTCCATCCAGAAAATCCATGGAACTATATGGCAGTTGTTTCAATGGACACATTTAGCGCGTCTCAGAAATCCGAAAAGCCAATCTATATTGCTACGTTTTTGCCTGAATTTTATGTGGGAATGTTTGCAAAGAATTTTGTCGCTTTACCAGTTACTACACAGCAAGAATTTTATTCAGCCGCTGATGATAAGAAGATTGAACACATATATGACCAGGCTTTCCTCTCTGGAAAAGTCTATCTCTCTAATGCATATGTTGGAAATGTACGAGATGTTTGGCCGTCGGAGTTTGAAAGGATAAAAGAAAAATATGATGGAAAGCTGGTGTATGAAGGATGCTTAGGTACATGTAATCTCTATCTGCTCACTATGCCTTCTCAGTAGATTCGCTTATGAAATTGTGCCATATGGCAACTCATATGCTGGATCAAATTCTTTGCGAAGACTCAAATATACTTTGACAATGATTCTCATGTTAGTTAACAATTTGAACGATAAAATGCTTGTGATACATGGCATCATTAACTCCTAATGTTTCTGCGATAAAAGGCTTTTGAGTGGCCTTTTGCAGTCGGTTTACTTCTGTGGTAATGTATGTGGAAATCTCTGGATTGCTTAACATGCGCAATGCTTTGTATGTGTTTGAGATTGAATTGAACAATGTTTTCATGGCTACAAAAGTAAACTTTTAATGATATTTACGGATAACACTTATAACGACTCCTGCTATTTCAAGTGATTCCTCAGGATAGATTGGCTTGTAATTTTTGTTTGCTGGGACAAGGACCACTCGTCCGGCATGTTTTTGGTAATATTTGAGAGTCCACTCCCCGTCTACATTCGCAACAACGATATCGTCGAGCTTGACTGTTTGGAGCCTATCAACAATCACAAGATCTCCCTCGTGGATGCCTGCTTCGATCATGGAATCACCAGATACTGTAAGTACGAATGTGGCTTCTGGTCTACGGATCAGATATTCATCGAACGAAACGAGATCGTTAATTTCTTCTTCGATGACGGTTGGGAAGCCAGCTTTAATGAAACCAGATTGCGGCATTGGAGCAAATAACTTGCGTGGAATCAGTTTGCCTTTGTCATCCTTTTCCAGATACCCGGCTTCGATCAATCGCTGTGCAAGTTTGTATGCTGCATTTTTGGATGCAAATTGCATAAGGTCAGCCAGCTCTTGATAGGTTGGCAAACGTCTTTGGTTTCTGAAAAATGTTCTGATGGCTTTTAAGCCTCTTTCTAAGTCCATGAAGCAATGGTAAACGAATGTTCACCAGATGTCAAGCACTTAGTTAACTGGTGAACTAGTAACTAGTTAACTAGAGGAAACAAAAATTTCTCTTTTCTAGTTTCAACCAGTTTAAATTAGTTTCAACAAGTTCTAACAATATATTCTAAACACCTTCTCCCCTCTTTGCCCATCGCCGCCAACATACGGCGAAGTTCTGTACACATCGTAAGCCAGCTCATCCAATGTCATTACACTGCGTAAGTCTAGGACTTGTTGAGCTGCTCGAATTGCTTCGGGTAGTCTACCCATAAGTCGTGCAACTGCAGTCATGTGCTCCCCTGGTAGCAAGCTCAGTTCGTATGGCAAAAGCGCAAGTCTGCCTTGTGCAAATCGCACTTGACCTGCTGCGTCAGCTAAAAACCGTTCTCTCAAGGCTGCTCTCTCTGCACCTGAACCACACCTTTTTGATAGCTCAAATCCATACAGTCGAACATATTCACTTATGTCGCTATTCATTTCTCGGAAATTTTTATTTCCTTCTTCCAAAAAATATGCGCCGCCATTCATTGCTGCACCGCCTAAATCTCCAAGAGCAAGTCCTATTGCAACAGGATGAGATTCACGTGTTAAATTGGGCTGTAAGACAGTTCCTCTTTGCACATCAAATTCAGGAACGGTTACGGCTATTGCTGCGTGGGTGCGTGCTATAACTGCTTCTGGAAACACAATTCCTTGCTTATTGTTAACATCTCGCATGTAGGCAACAAGCATGTCTGCACTCACTCTTTCATTTAATCCGATTGCGCGTTGCTTCTTTGTAACAGGAAAATCGCCGAGCAGTGTCGTGACATCTTCCCATTCTTGATACACATCATGACCCGAGGCAAAAACTCTTCCTTCTAAAACATATTGTGGAGCTACAATTTCCAAAACTTGTGTTGTGCGATCAACAACATCGTTAGTATGTGGGCAATTATGATACTCAAGAAGCATGTTTGGAAGTTCTGGGTTCTCATAATGCTCATGGATGTAGTTGAGAGCAAACCTTCTGAGCTGCTCAACGTATTTCTCCTGGAGCTGTTCTTGACTGTTTGGTTCACGATATATGGTGTTCATATGTGGGTATTGTAAAGGAGATTACTAGAAAGCTCTGTTCTCTAAGGAACAATTAGATGATGCGGATATTTTTGTGAGAAAGTATGATTTTTCCTTCTTTTTCTAAAGAATGGAGGGCTTCTGTAAGACGTGGTCGTGTAATGCCCGTTAAAAGTGCCAGTTCTTCATGAGTGAGTGGGATGTCTGAAGTTTTAAATGAACTCTTGAGTGTCGTAAGAATATGAAGCGTTCGACTTGTGAGATTATCAGTATGGAGCACTTCAATAGTTGAATCTGATGTGCGAATTCTTTTTGAGAGCGTTGCCAGTAGCTTAAAGGTTATATCCGTATGAGATCGAAAAAGATCAAAAAGCGGCTCCTTAGGAATACGAAGGGTATGCATATGAGTAAGACTCTCCACAGTTGCAGATCGAGGCTCTCCATCAAGTAAAGCCATTTCTCCAAAGATATCTCCCTCTCGTAAAACATTCAAAGGAATCTCTTTCCCATCGGGTGAAAGGATGTACACTTTGGCGCTTCCAGAAGAGATAACATATGCAGCTTTTGCTGCCATCCCCTGCTCTATGATCCGATGATGAGGTTCATAATCCATCTCTTGTGCAACCATCGCAATATGCTCAAGTTCAGATTCTGACAAATTATCAAAAAGAAAAATTTTGCGAATCAGCGCAACTTTGTCTTGAATTGTCATGTTAATCGATCACATTTTCAATCAATAATGATCGTGCTTTAAAGCTTCTGATTGAGTTCATCAATACTGCAGCGAGAAAAATGACTTGCAAAATTATTGCACCAAAATGATAGTTTGTGGCAAGTGGAAATTTCCAAATCATATATGCAGCGGCACTATTAAAGATAAGTCCCGCGGGGACAAGATATTTCATCTCCAGCACATGCACTGAGACAATATGCTTATATAAAGCTTTTCCTTGTTCGGACTGTCCAAATTCAGACTTTCTATTCAAAATAAGATTGTAGTCTACATAATACAATACTGACGCAACTGCAAAGAGCCCGCCGGTAAAAGCAAACCAATGAAGTGGATCTGACACTTTGCTAAATGACAATACTTGCACAAAACTTGCCAGGAAGTATAAGAAGTTGTGAGGCAAATCTAATGGCCAGTCAATGAATGAAATTGCATGAATGATTGCTTGTGACCAAAAAATAAAGAGTAAGAGAAATGCAGAAATAATGTAGAGCCATACTGAAAATGTAAGGTTCGAGATTGGCTCAATAGAACTTGTTGCAAGGACCGACAATGCAACTCCCTGCACAACCGAAATCAGTAAAAACTCAATATCGAGAGTGAATTGATCTAATTTTGAATGCCGGCTGAGTGATCGCATATAAGTATTATAGTACACCTGTTGAACTGGGGACCAGTAAACTGGGGAGAAAGGCAGCTGTGTTTTTTTTACAGCTGGGCCAAAAAAAATCCGTGGCTGGTTGCCCAACCACGGTGGTGATAAAAGCTATGAAAAGCGAGAATTAGCGACCTACATCAAAATGAGTATATACGGTTGGGATGGACTCCCAGTTTCTGTAGAGCTCGGTAAGAATCTCACTGTACTCTTTGAGGGGGCGCGGGTATGTGTGAAAAAGACCAAATAGCCACGACTTCCGAAAACACAAACGTGTGAATGTGCTTGCATCATGAAGTGCGGTATCAAATATACTACCAATGAGCGATTGTCCCTGATCTGGATGCAATGGAGTGAGGGTCTTCAAAACATTGTCTAGTCGATTCCAAAAGAGCTCCCGGAAGAGTGAAATGCCAAAAGCAATATCTGTTCCATGATTGAATTCAATCCCTTTTTCAATTGCGTCGAGAATAGCCCAATGAAGGGTTGTACTATCAACCCAACCCTCTTTGTTACCGTACGAATATCCGTAAAAGTCCATTGCTCGCCGATATGGTGCGAGGGTAGTAAGATGCCCATGTGTAAAAAATCGTGTCGGAATTGGTGCCGGAGCAGGAATCAATGTGGATTGCATATCTTTGTCTCCTCATGAGATCAGCGGGTTTATAGAAGTAGGCCAAATATACTTTTCATAGCTGTCAAAGTGCACATTTTGGTGAGCTATATTATATCAGTATGATCTAGTTTTAGCAATTTAGGAGAGTATAAGATGAGCAAAAAAAATGAGGGCACAACACACGTGGTGTTATGCCCTCTTGAGAATCACTTTTCTAAAGTGTCCTTAGGGGTTTGATGATACTTGAGTGTTGAAACTCCAGAAATCCTTATGAAATAGGAAAAAGATGCTACAACAATCCAAGCAGCTAGCTGGAACCAATAATATGCCCAAAGGGAGAAATACAGCTCATTTGGGAATGACTCAGGATAGCCTACATTCACCCACTTCAAGAAACTCCACTTTGGGAATCTTCGGGCGATTGCGTAGTGAAACCGAACCGTGATTACTCCAACGAAAAGGTACGCTGTGACTATTGCAAGGACCATCAAGATGAGTCTCAAGATGGTCATATAGATAGGCATGTGAATCTCCTTATAATATGTTCCGATGTGGATGTGACATTCAACGATTGAGTGACGAAATCTTTAGAGGAGTATCCCCACTTAAAGGATATATGTTTCGCGGAATGTCTTCAATTGGTAATTGAAAATCCAGATACGAACGTTACAGTCAGTCTTACGACTGAGAATATCGCGTAAATGGCTCAGTTCTCTACGGTACTGCCTATCAGATTCAGCGCGTGGCAAACTGCATAGCATGTAGATGCTATTTTCTCCAAAGAGCAGGAAATGCAGGCTGCTAAGCTCAGGGGGCACAGGTTCTTTGAGTCTATCAAACATCCAGCCTTGTAAAAGGTTTCCACTTCCAGTTGGATCACTGAGGGTACCTTCTCTTACCAGATCCTCAAATACACCATACGACTCTGCATATTCTTGAAGAACTGAATGGACAAGCGGGCTTAGAACTCTGTAACGCTGTGCTTTACGATCTTCACTTAGCTTCTTTTCTCTTTCTTTTTGAGCTGATTTTTGACGATCAGCCTGCTCTTTTTCGAGTTGAGCGGCTCGTCTTTCCTCTAGAGTGGGAAATCCATATTGAGGTGTAGGCATCTCTTATGCTCCTTTTG
>JAGORW010000035.1 GCA_018062605.1 Candidatus Woesebacteria bacterium
CTCCTTTTATTGTCAACGAACTGATGGTTGGTATTGTACCATATAGAGTTAAAAAAGTGTTGCGTAAAATCCTATAGTTTGGTATACTTCGGAATCGCGTACACCTTGTACACGGGCACATTCAAATGTAAACAGGAGAAAATCTCAAGGAGGGATCTCATGACATTCAGAAATGGACAGAGAGGTTGGACGTTCGGTCAAATTCAAGCTGGAATTCTCAAAATTATCAAGAATACGAGCGAATCCCTGATTAGTATCACTGGTGTCATTGCGTTGATTATCATTGATATCGGTTCTGGTACTGTAGCATCAGGAAATTTTCTTCAGCATGACATCGATACCGGGTTTATAGTCCTCACCCCGATCATGTTCGGGTTTGCCCTGCAGGTTGTGTTTTCTACGGTTCAGCTGAAGTTGTTTCAGCTTATCAGACGGAAGCAATTTCCAACTACTCCTGTGGAATGGATTAACCTTTCTTTGTTTGCTGGGATCTGGTTTATCGATACTTTGTCGGATTCGACGGTCATTGGTATTTCTGCCTATGACATGCCACCGGGCATGATCTTTCCAGATAACCCAGCTCCGCTTTTCTGGTTCATGTGGGCAGGAATCATTATCATCAGTGGTCTTGGCGAGTTCATGCTTCCGATGTTTTTCCGTAACCCGGAGAATATCACTGAAGAGATTGAGCTGCCATCGCCGACTTTTCGGTTGCCAAAGCGTCTTGCGGATTTTCTTGATAGGAATGACTCATCCAATCAGGGAGTCTCGGCTTCGCCGATGATTGGTGGAGCGATGAGGCAGCCTCCGAGCGGTCCATCGCTTGCTAATCCGTCCTTGGGTGGGATGCAGCCGCCGAGCGGTCCATCGCTTGCTAATCCGTCCTTGGGTGGGATGCAGACTTCCAAGCCAAACCTGACACCTCAGAGCATACAGTCAATGGAGGATCCTGCTAAGGTTGCTGCTGATAAGCAGCGGGCCTTAGAGAGATTGCAACAAACTCAGCGATTCGTCTTTGGGAAGTTCGGGCAGGACCCTGATGACGATGACCTGGATATTGATCCTGACGGGGATGAAAACCCCTAATCGTTCGTGCCTGATAGTTCAGCGTAGGGATGAGATAGAAGTATGTGTGAGGCGATTGTGCCTCCATACATATTTTTTATCTTGTCTCTACGCTTTTTTTATCTTCAATTTCATATTCATCAAAAGAATGCTATGAATATCTTCAAAAAATACAATAAGGATAGGCAGATACAGTGAGAAAAGTTAGTTACTTCCAGAGTTTATGGAGAGAATTTCACCCATATTGTCAGTAGTGAGCAAAATTTGCTTCCCATTACCATCGTAGAGAGTGAAAACTCGTGAATCACCGAGAAGCTCTGCATGGGTACAAATCAGTAGACCATACTGAGTTGTTTCAAATGGTTGATTTAAGAAATGGATTGAACCATCTTCAGGAGAAACACATTCATTCTCAGTTAATGGTTGTTTAAAAGCTCCTTCAGTTTCAGGAATGATTTGTGTTGTAGGAGAGTTGTTTGGTTCTTCAATAGGAGATGTATTTTGAGGTGTGAGAGAGGGGTCTTCATCAGTAGCGGTGCCGTCAAATCGTGCCTCAACGGACATCAGTGAGCGGTTCGTACCTAAGTCAAAAACATATTCTTTTCCAGATGCATCAGTGAATGCATAGTTACTCCCAAAGAGGTGAGCTGCAAGCCGCAAAGTTGGATTTGATAGATCATCTCCAAAAATTTCCACAACATATCCACTTTCAGGGATGGTAAAAAACGTTCCATCTGTAAGCTCAATTCTTGAGCCAGGTTCCATCTGAATAATATTGACTCGGATTGGCTTCATAGTTTCGTTCTCAAATGCAATGCCACCCCTACAGATACGTGAGGGGCTGATATGGTCGCCAAGAACCTCTTCACCTGCTGGTGTTATACAAGATGGAATGAGAGTTGCATTGTACGCCTGAAATTGTTCTTCAATTGGTCCTGGGTTAGGGGCTGATGCAAAATCAGATGGGGGAGTTTTGCCCGTATCGCATGCTGCTGCAGAGAGTAAGAGAGCTGCACTTAATCCAACTGATCGAAGTCGATCTTTCATGCACAAAGTATATCATATCTTATGTAGATTACAACCTATAGAAAAAGATAGTCAACTGATGAACTTGTTAACTGGAAGATTGAGAAAACTTTAGTGCTGCTACTGAGCTATCTGGGGAAGAAGTTGATGAATTTTTGCTCTATACTCGTGACCTCTTGGGGAAACCCACGCAGAAAGAGGTGGTTCGGTGCCATCTGGATAAGTAATGCCAAGCTCTGCAGCTTTTTTTAAGTAGTTTTGCTTAGCATGTGGGCCGTCATGATAATATATTCCTGCCATAGCTGTTTGTTCAATATACAAATTCAACTCTTCTGAAGCCGTTGGGATTGGCCCAATTGGATGGCGACAGTACACCATAAGATATACTCCAGATGCAAATATGTTGGCTTTTGCATCCATAACATCCATAGTTTCTGGATCAATACCGTTCTTAAGTGCAGCTGCAAGTAAATGTGGATTATTAACAATAGTATTTCGGATAACTGTCCAGGTTTCCGGAATTATTTGGACAACACCCTTTGCATTTTGATCAGAGATCAATCCATTCACACCAGATGATTCGATGTTAATAAACACTAAGTGGGCGCGTGGATCATAACCAAGATCCTTGGCAATTGGAAGCACTGTGTTGTACCAAAGGTAAGTATTTGGATAGAGCACATTTTTCGGAAGCTCTTCAAGAGTAGGGTAGTTAAAGTTACCAGGAATTTCGTATTCTCGCGCGACGTCATTGTGAAGAGATTGAACATTTTCTGCACTGGCTTGTGTTGGCTGAGGTCTTTCAAGAGCTTTAATTACTGGCTTAGTATCTTTCAGAGTAAGCATACCGCGGAGTTTTGAGAGTGCAGTCTGGGCTTTTTGAACTAGTACACTGACAGAGTTTCTTGATTCTTTTTTGACTGATGTCGACTGTTGGTCTGACACTTCTTGGGACATCAAGTTTATATTTCTTTCTGGAGCTTTCCAGTAACGCGTTCCATCTGCTTTCACAACAACTTCAACAATAGATTTGTTTCCCTGTGAATCTGGCTCGGATTGATAGGTATAGGTGATATCTCCAGCAGTGGGGACATTTGGGCTTATCGAAATACAATCGTCAGTTCCTGGGCGTTCGACACCAAGTTCTACTGTGTTGCCATAGCTATCAATACATTGTGGACCTTCGGCCTGTTCAGGAGCCTCGAACGTTTGCTTTGGAATTTCTGGTTCATAGATTGGAGCAACGTCAGGTTGAATGGCTGGTTGATTGTACACCGTTGCTGGTGGCTCAATAGCAGGTTGTTCATACACAAACTCCGTGGCTGTAGGTTGCGCCATTGGCGCATATACAGGAGCTCTTGTAGGCAGGGGAGCAGCAAACACAACTCTTCTCTTTGTAGGAGATGGAAGCGGTGTAACTGTAGCTACACGAGTTGGCGTGGCAGATGGAATCGGTGTTGGTGTGGGCTCATACATATAGATACCGTTCGCAAGTGGTACCGAGTAAGCTACACCAAGATGGTCGTGCACTTTTAAGACAGGTGGCAATACATAATTAGGAGGTGTAAGCTTCATAAAACTTCTCCCTCGCTCATGCCCCTGAGGATCACGTTCAATAAAATACAGACCTCGTTCTCCAAGAGTCCTATGGACTTTCAAAATTTCAATTACAGTGTTATTTCTACCTACCACAGAGCCGACACATTGGTATCCATCAACAATCTCTCCTTGATGAATCACATCTCCACTTAAGAGCCGGCAGGTATCATCAGTATATAAGCCCTGAGCGGATGTACTATCTGCAGAAGCAGGATGAAGCAAACCGCTGAGAGCGATTCCTGTTGCATAAGTTACTGATTTGAGTCCTTCCTTCATGTTACTGTGGGCTGTTGCCACTGCCCGGAGCTGGCTCAAATGGTAATATGCTCAGGGGATCAAGGTTTTGATCAAGGCTGTTATATAAGCCTAAATGCAAATGCGGTCCTGTTGAACAGTAATCATGAGGCCAACCATAGGGCTCTCCTGTATCGCCTAAAATAGCAGCATCATCACTATCTGGCCAAATTGTTCCAAGTTGCGTGCTGGCATTTACTGTATCTCCTATGTTAATAGCTGTAGGACATGCGAGATGGAAATACAAGAATGTATATGGAATACCATCTACTTCTGTTGAAACGCGAACTGAACAGCTGCCACATTGATTTGGTGTATCTTCAACCTCTGTGACAGTTCCAAAACATAATGCATGACGCACAGGTTGCCCGAGTGAACCACCCTGAGAATTTAAATCGATACCATTATGAAATGCGCTATCTCCATAAATTTCTGGTAATCCTTTTGCAAAAGCTGTATGCCCATATTGTTGAGTAAGAGACATATTATTAATTGGGTTCTGAACGCAACGCTCAGGTTTCTTGGCGACGGGCACTTGTTGTACATCTGCAGGAGAAACTTTTTTGTTTTCGGTAGACATAATTGAAGCCACGAGAAGTTTTAATCTATCAAAAATGCTTATCTTTTCAGGTTTGGAAGATGATTGATTGCTCACGCGCAATTCAGGATTTTGCGGAACTGGTCCAAGTTTTACGGCGAATGTAGTTTGATCAATCTGACCATAATCCCACGAGAAGTATCCATTTTGTGGGTTATAAATGACGAATGTAGGGTTCGACTCATGAGCAAAGTTTGTATACTCAATTCCAAAATTAGTTCCTTTCCACGTACACGTATAGCCATCTTCTTCAACGCCTTTTACAATCTTTGTTCCCCATGTAGAAAGACACTCATCCGTGTTCATATCTGTTCTTTCTGAAACAGATCTGACAGCAGAAAGAGGAGGATTAGTTAGTGGTTTATTTGGAGCTGGAATAGGTGGCTCGGCTGCGGTAGGTGCTTCAACAGAGCATGTGTAGCTGGAAGGTCCATCTTGCAGACAATCCATATCCACATCTTTTGATGTTGTGAATTGTAATCGTGGTGGTAGCTTATAGTCTGGATAATCCAGATTTGAATAAGCACGTTTATAAATATGTCCAGCACTATCTGATTCAACCATCACTACTGAATGATCAGAACGAGTCTTCCCGTGTTTTTCAATGATGCTGATATTTCTACCTTGGGGTAGCTGGACAACCTCAATACACGTTTGACCATCACGGTGAGCCTCTACTTTTATTCCTGTTCCATCAAGTAATGTGCATGTTTGTTCATGAGCATTCGTTTCAGATCGGGCAGGAGCCGCAAACTGGCCAATGGCAATACAGATTGGTGCGATAATTTGAAGATATCGCTTGCGAGAAGGGGAGATATTTGGTGCGATTTGAGGGGATCTTTGAGCTTGAGAGTCAGAAAATCTGGCGTCTTTTCCATCACCTAATAGATTGTGGGAGTGGTGTATCCTCTGACCCTCGACCATAAAGCCTATATTATACACTATTGTGTCTAAATTTACACCGAGAAGTGGTGCCCAAGTAAGCTGATTAAAAAGTGTGCAAAAAGTTGCAACTAGTATAGCAAATGGTGAAGAGGTGAAGAAGTGAAGTGGTGAATTGGTGAAGTGGTGAAGTGGTGAAGAAGAAAAAGGCCCGACCACCGGACTGGAGCTGCGACGCAGCTAACAGTCCGATGATCGGGTTCAATGATGTTTAGATGCCCGTGAGGAGAGCGAGTCCGTGGGCTGGCTAATGCAAATCAGTAGTGCGGTCGGAAGTCATCCTCACTCGATGACGTTCTCCAGAAGAGACTCGGGATCTTCGCGATTCCCATCCATGATTTCTGTGACCCGTTCTTCCAGCGAAATCCTCGTACCGACCTGAAGCTTGCCCTTGCCCGTGTTGCCGGGGGGGGCGCTGAGGCCTCGCTGGCGGGTGTGAACGATGTCGTCACGATGAGAAAATCCTTTAGCCCGACGTGCCATGGTTACTGCCTCCGTGGTTATATGTAGCCAAGTCTTTCGCTCAGCCCCGCCATACCGACGGGACCAGTTGTGTGGTTTAGAACCAACCAACTCAGACAAGGCCGGGATATCTATATACAAGAGGCTCGCATGCAGAGACTTTATGAAGAAAGGGGACATTCAAAAGCCTGCATACAAAGCATCTTCTATACACATAACCTAACCTTGTGAGCGAAATGACTATCTGTCTTAATTAAAACGCACACAGGTCGTATCGATGAATCTCGGCTTTTGAGGCTCATTTGTCGACCTATAGTTACGGATTATACTCCAGCAGAAAACCGGATGCAAGAGGGAAAAATTGGTTTAAATCAGTTGAAATCGGTTGAAATCAGTTGAAATCGGTTCAAATCGGTTGAAGTCGGCCGAAATTGCGAAGGGTGGTGAGGCATGTCTGCAGTGATATGACTTCAAGTCACTGCAATTTTTCTCCAGCTACCAGTTACCAGTTAACCAGTTACCAGTTAACTAGCTAACCATCCCTTATCCTTGACATTAATTTCCCTATTTGACATCATGAATCTATGAATCCAGACATACAGGAATATATAGAAAATGCGCGAAAGGAAGGATATTCGGATGCAGATATTTCTCGAGACCTGCAAAACGCTGGCTGGGACGAAGGGGTAATCTCAACAAACTTTAAAACCCCAACACTTTTAGTTCCAAAACCCTCTGATCGGCAAACTGGTGTAGATACAATTCATCATTCTCTTAAAGATGCCTTTGTATATTCACTGATGTTTTTAAGTATGTATATTCTTGCTGGGAGTATGGCTTTCATGTTCCATACCTTTATTGATCTTTGGATGCCGGGAGCTGAAGGAAAACTAGATTATTATGGGTGGAATAATTATGCGATACAGTATTCTTTAGCAAGTCTCATTGTCTCTCTCCCTTTTTTCTTGGGATTGTTTTATAGTGTGACGAAGAGGACTATTCAAAATCCGCAGCTTAAGGAGTTCCGTTTTCGGGTTGTTCTTACATATTTCACGCTTTTCATTACGTTCATAATCTTATTGTGGAAGCTTATTGAAACTGTTTTATCTATGATTCGAGGCAATTTGACGATCAATTTTCTCTTGCATTTGGCAGTCACAGCAGGCATTAGCGGACTCATTTTTTGGTACTATTACACATCGCATTCAACTAAAAAATAATGGACTCATTACGAAAACATCAAATATTTTTAGGTATTTTGACATTTGTGTGTCTTCTTACTATTATTGGTGGGTTTCGCATAGTTGGTACCCCTGAAAGCAACAAAGAATCTACATTTGATGAGCGGAGAATTCAAAATATTGATGCTATTGTTTCATTTGTCAGCAATTATTATAGAGCTGAATCAAAACTACCTGAAAATCTTCAGGTATTAGATAACAAGTACGGTTCAGATCAAAACCACTTTATCTCAGATCCGGAAACGGATAAGCTCTATGAATATACAATTCTTGGTTCGCTCAAATATGAGATATGTGCGAACTTTGTCACCCAGTCAAAAAAAATGTATTCTGATGTATACCTTGAAGAAGATGTTCGGGCAGAATTTGAAGCTCATACAACAGGAAGAAATTGTGGAGAGTTTACTGTGAAAGATGATAATGTTATTGTAAATCCGACTCAAAATGCAGCTGTGCAAGGAACATTTTCAGATTTGAGAGCATCCCTGAGCATGGAAGAAGCTCGATTTTCTTTTTCATATTCTGAGGATGCAGAGGATTTTAGTATAGATGTCTCCACTGATCCATATTTTGCATCCAATGTGTTTTTCGATTTTGCTCGAGGGAAATCTCCAATTGTGACAAAAACCTTTACATATTATGACTACACATGCATGACCCCGCTGTATTGGAGGGTAACCGCAAAGAACTCAACCCAATTCGTGTATAGTTCAACGCAATTGTCTACAGTATCATGCAAAGTCCCAGTGACGGGTGGGGGAGATATGACCGAGACGAATCAAAGAGTTAAGTAAACTCTGAATGTCTGGTGCCGGGGGAGGGAGTCGAACCCTCACGGCTTTGAGGCCACCAGTTTTTGAGACTGGACTGTCTACCATTCCAGCACCCCGGCAAGTCACAATATAAAATAATAAATGCCAAAGCGTGGCTAGTCATTTATTATTTTATATCGTTCCTCTCAAATGTGAGCGGTGGCTGATCTGCTAACATTTATTTACTCCTGTTTAAATAATTATCTCATGCTGATGCAGTGGCTGAGCATGAGAGTATGGATGAAACGACTTATCAAACAATTATCATACGTCGAAGCAGTGGCTAGTCGTATGATATTTCAATTTACTCCTTTCTAATTATCAAAGCGTGGCTAGTTATCATCAAACACATTAAACTTCCTTCCAGTTCACCAGTTCACCAGTTCACCAGTTCACCAGTTCACCAGTTCACCAGTTCACCAGTTCACCAGTTCACCAGTTCACCAGTTCACCAGTTCACCAGTTCTACCAATTATAACTCAAACTGTCTATTTTTCCTCATCCACTTCTTCCGTTTACTAGTTTGCTAGTTCACTAGTTGACCAGTTGACCAGTTCACTAGTTCACCAGTTAACTAGTAAACCAGTTAACCAGTTAACCAGTTTACTAGTTGACCAGTTCACCGGCCGTCGCGTATACTAGTGGCGTTACCCATTCATCAATCTTGTATGAGTGTTCATAAAATTCTTAAAACGAAAGGAATTATTAAAGTCGAACCACATGACTCGCATGCATCTGCCTTGAT
>JAGORW010000036.1:0-4572 GCA_018062605.1 Candidatus Woesebacteria bacterium
CGCGTTATGATTTAAGTATGTCTGTGCCCTCCGATTTCACTTCCTCCTTCCCTCCAAACATTCCAAGTCTTGGAAAATTGACAATCAAATATACGAACCAAAAAATCCCCCAAACCTCCGACGCGGACCGTATCCATATGGATGGGATATGAGTTGCCCAATAAAGGCCATGGGCAAGTGTGCCTGCCAGGCATACCCATCCTACTCCCCAGTAATCACTTGGAATTCGTCTTAAATAGACAGCTCTGATGGTTAATAGAAGCATGTTGAAAACGAATACAAGGAGTGTAAACTGAACGATTGACATAATGCCTCCTAGGTGTTTGATGTATGAGGATCAGTTTGGAGTAGTTCCCACATATCGAGGATGGCTATGATTCCCCACACTATTGCGAAGAGAAATGCAACTCGGCTTGCATCATTTGGATATGCCAAAGTAAAAAATCCGACATTTAGAGCTATGCCGATGATGCCTGTAAAGAAACGAAGCACTCCATCGTAATATGAGATAACTCTAAGAAGCCATATAGCGCAATTTCCAATGAGGAAAATGAGCCCAGCAGTATAGACATCCATTGTATAACCTCCGTTAGCAATAGGCTCATGTAAAGAGCCAAGCGAATGTTAAAGTGCTCAGTAGAACTTCTTATTTTGAATAGGTCTTCCCAATTCATTTCAGAATGAGCCCATTATAGCATACTATAGACTGGACATTGATTTGGTAAACGTGGGGGTTTATAATCACGAAATGGATACATCAATATATCGTACTCAACCCTGCCCGCATTGTGGAGCATTTACAAACCGTGGCATATCCGTGGATATGATTATTACTCGTGGTGATGAGATTTTGCTTGTCAAAAGAGGTGCTGAACCGTTTAAAGGCTTTTGGGGAATTTTTGGCGGATTCATTGAATGGGATGAAACTCCCGAAGAAGCTGTAAGACGTGAAACAAAGGAAGAAGCAGGCGTCGATGTTACATCAATGAAACTTTTAGGCGTCTATGGAGATCCGAAACGTCACCCTCGCCAAGTGATTACTCTTGTTTACAAAGTTGAAATTACTGGTGAGCCACAAGCAGGAGATGATGCTGAAGAAGTGAAATGGGTAAATAAAGATGCCATTCCTGATGATTTAGGATTTGATCATAATCAGATTTTGAAGGACTACTTAGGGGCGGTTGAAATAAGTTGAAATTAGTTGAAATAAGTTGAAATAGGTTGGAATAGGTTGGGGAGAGTTGGAATCTGGCGAAAAAAGAGAGAGGGTGTCAAATGACAAAGCATCGGATGATGCCTATCGACGTAGGTCGATCCCTCTCCATCGGGCTAGAAGCCCACTTCGTCCTCTATCCTGAGCATGGTCACACGCCCACCGCTGCCCAGTAGGCAGCGTCTTCCTCACTCCTGACCATGGTCACACCATCGTCTCCCAGCAGGTAGAGAAGACGCCCGATATCGGTGCCATTTAGCCGGCCGAACTTTTCCTTGGAGATGTGGTCTTCAACCCCTTCCCTTGGCTGCAAGGCAGCCATGAGCTCTTGAATGTGCCCAGTCACGAGCATATCGTTGGGTGCAATCACCCATGAGTAGGACTCACGGCTGACTCCACCAAATGTGGTCAGATGATGAAGCTTATACAGATTCATCTCATTCTGGTCCATTTTCGCTCCAAGGTGCAGTCACACGAATGTGACACGAGTGTGTAGAAAACGACTAATTATAGCACGAAATATGATAGTAGTCAATACTATGGGCCTTTTTAGATGGGCTTCTGCTTAGACAGAGCCGAGTGGACTCGAGGGGAGTCGAACCCCTGACCTCTGCAATGCGAATGCAGCGCTCTACCAACTGAGCTACGAGCCCATGATGGGCGCTCACCTCATTATAGTACAAAAAAAAGGGAGGGTGTCATTAGACAAAGCACTTGGTAGTGCTTATCGACATCTGTCGATCCCTCCGTCGAATTCAGTTTATTAGACTAATTGCGGCCTGATGGTGTCATTGAGGACTTCATCTTGGATTTCTGTAAGATCCCAGCCTGCATTGAAACATGTCTCTTGTTCAAACGTGACATTCTTCTCTTTACACTGAGTTGAAAATAGTTCCTCTATCATTGCAACATATGCTTCGATAGCTTTGTTATCAAAGGAATAAATCCAATCAGTTGAATGTTGCTCAACACCAGAGACAACAGTTCTACGTTGAATCCTATATAGCTTCACGATTACCTCCAATATGTCGCTACAAGAAAGTAGCTCGGATGATTCGATTCGACACGATAGTATATCATACCTAAATTTGATGAAATTGACTTAATACGATGTGATGTTTTAGGTGAGATCTCGCATGCAGATCCCAACTTCAAAAGTTGGGTGTTGACAATACAAGTGTGGTTGGAGGCCTTAGTAATAACTAGTAACTATATACTTTTCGGTAGTATACGACCGTACTTTTTAAAAAAAAGAAAGGAGGTGATTCACCCGCTCCTTCCAGAACGGGTACCTTGTTACGACTTAGTCCCCATCGCCGATTTTACCCTCGTCCTACATAAAGTAAGCCTTCAGGTACCCCCGACTTTGTTGGCTTGACGGGCAGTGTGTGCAAGAGACAAGAACGTATTCACCGCGGCGTGGCTGATCCGCGATTACTACTAATTCCATGTTCAAGAGGTCGAGTTTCAGACCTCTATCCCCACTGAGAGATAGTTTAGAGGATTAGCTCCACGTTACCGTTTGGCTACCTTTTGTCTATCTCATTG
Organism: Candidatus Woesebacteria bacterium; assembly: GCA_018062605.1. Lineage (GTDB taxonomy): Bacteria > Patescibacteriota > Microgenomatia > UBA1406 > HO2-37-13b > 2-02-FULL-43-11-A. The sequence goes on from JAGORW010000036.1 coordinate 2,762, forward strand.
TATCATGTGTGTGGCCCAAGGCGTAAGCGCCATGATGACTTGACGTCTGCCTCTCCTTCCTCCCAACCATCGGCTAGGCAGTTCCCTATGACAAATATAACATAGGGCAAGGGTTACGTTCGTTGTCCCACTTAAGGGCACTCCTCACGGAACGAACTGACGACAGCCATGCAGCAGCTGTGCAATACCCTCTAAGGCTTCCTCGGTTTCCCGAGGCGTGCAATTGCATGTCAAACCTTGGTAAGGTTCTTCGGTTCATATCGAATTAAACCACATGATCCACTAGTTGTGTGTCTCCCCGCCAATTCCTTTGAGTTTCAACCTTGCGGTCGTACTTCCCAGGTGGCTCGCTTAACGCGTTAGCTTCGCCACACTCACTGCTAAAAAAACAGCAAATGCAACTAGCGAGCATCGTTTACGGCTAGGACTACCCGGGTCTCTAATCCGGTTTGCTCCCCTAGCTTTCGTTCCTCAGCGTCAGTTATCTTCCAGTAATCTGCCTTCGCCATTGGTGTTCCTAATAGTATCAACGCATTTCACTACTCCTCTATTAATTCCGATTACCCTAAAAATAACTCCAGTCTAACAGTCTTACTTCCCTTTCCTCTGGTGGGCAGAGATATTTAAAAAGTAACTTGATAGACCGCCTACGAACCCTTTACACCCAGTCACACCGGATAACGCTTGTAGCCTTCGTATCACCGACGCTTCTGGCACGAAGTTAGCGGCTACTTTCTAGTAGGGTACCGTCAATCCCGATAAATCGGGACTTCTTCCCCTACCACAGCGGTTTACACCCCGAAAGGCTTCATCCCGCACGCGGCGTCGCGTGGTCAGGCTTTCGCCCATTGCCAACGATTCTTGATTGCTGCCACCCGTAGGTGTGGAGGCCGTTCTCAGTCCTCCTCTGGCTGATCACCCTCATGAGGTCAGCTACCCGTCATAGGCTTGGTAAGCCGTTACCTTACCAACTACCTGATAGGCCGCAGGCCCCTCCGTCGGCGAGCAGTTATGCCCTTTAATCCGGGGATATTATGGGGGATTACCCTCGGTTTCCCGAAGTTATACCCCACCGATGGGTAGGTTCCTACGTGTTACTCAGCCGTCCGCCACTACCCTTCCGATAAATCGGAAAGGACGTTCGACTTGCATATCTTAGACACGCCGCTAGCGTTCATCCTGAGCCAGGATCAAACTCTTAAAAAAATTTCACAAAATTGATGCACGCACCAATTCTGTTAACAGTAAATAGGCACACATGCATATTTACAGCGGTTTCGCTCTATTTCAAGCGAATATTAAATTTGGAAATTACTACTAATTTCCAACCACACTCGTATTGTCAACGAACTTAACAAAGTAAATTGCTAGGTGATCGATATTATATCCAGTTTCACAATCAAAAGCAACACTGAATTGACTGGCTTTTAACTGTCTGGAAGATCAGAACACTATTATATAGAGAAAGAACATCTTTGTAAAGGAAGATTGATTTCAAAGTCTCATCAAGGGGATGCTGTATGAATGCGGGTCCCCTCTTTTTTTATGCCAAAAATCTGAATTGAGTGCGGCCTTTTGTGTTATAATATAGGTCTTGCAACGATTCTGTTGTGCACTTTTCAAGGAGTTAAACATGGATACCATTAAGAAGAATAGAACCTCAAGGGATTCTGCTGAGCTTTTTGTAGATTGTGCGCTTTCACTAGTGCTGTTTGTGCTGGCTTACCTATTTATATTTGCAAAGGACAACACAGCAACCAACGTTGTTCCAAAGCCCCCTTGCACTGCGGCCTTCCGAGAAGATCTCAAGG
>JAGORW010000036.1:4672-8746 GCA_018062605.1 Candidatus Woesebacteria bacterium
CCTGATTTAATAAGTCCATCAATAATTTCTGGTGGTGATGTCTCAATCAGCTCCTTAATACCATCAACGATATGGTTTAGCGGAATTGAGAGTGCCTCTCGAATATCGTTTGAACTAACTCTCACTGATTTCGGCAGTCCATTTTCAAGGGATTTCCCTCGAATTGGCTTAACGGCTTTAGATTCGGCCAACGAATACAGGTCATTTTTCAATAATTCGGCGGTCTGCTCTCCAATAATCAAACCATATTTAAGATGAAGATAATTGTAGATCAGCTTGTCCATATGGTCTCCTCCTACTTTCAGAACCTTTGCGTTCACAATCCCACCCATGATAATGAGAGCTACCTCAATACTTCCCGCCCCCATATCTACAACGAATACTGGTTTGTTCGTAAAAATGTTGCTTCCAGTTCCTATAGCACTCACCACACTTCTATCAAGTAAATATGCACTATTAAACCCAGCCTTTAAAAGCGCTTCTCGCAAGGCTTTTTGTTCAACTTCAGTTGATGAAGATGGAACTGCAGTATAAGCTGCTAAGCCTTTTTTGATGAAAGATGAGTGATAGTATGGATAGACTGATTTGCGTAAAAATTCGCGAACCAATGCAACAGTTGAGTCAAAATCGGAAATTATTGAATTTTCAATCGGCTTTACAATTTTAATAAATTCAGGTGCTTTTCCATAAATTTGTTTTGCCTCATCTCCAAGGAAAAGAGCTTGCCCTGTACGGACGTTGTGGCCCACAAACGTCGGTTCACGTAAGACAATCCCTTTGTCATCAATACCAATGCGAGTCATTGAGGTTCCAATGTCAATGGCAACGCGAGTTTGAGACAAAAAACTTGAAGCATTCCAAAGTGAGTGCGCAGAAGCCTGTATTTTTGATAGAATTGATTTCATAATGAAACTTACCTATTCACGAGTTTTGCAACTATTATATGCAGTTCTCTTTGTTGCAACGCCTTTAGTGATGTTTCACCGGACCTCGGAATTATTCGAATTTAATAAACTGCTTACTATCTATCTTATCACAGGACTCGTTCTTGCTGTATGGGTAGCTCGGATGATAATCTTGCAGAAAAAAATATTTCGTGGCTCCCTCCTCTTGTATGCAATGCTAGCTTTTTTTGTGACACAAGTGGTTGCAACGTTCTTCTCTATTGATGTGCATACCTCTATTTTTGGCTATTATGGCAGATTTAACGGGGGTATATTGTCAATTGCAGCGTATATTCTGTTATGTGCGGCATACATAAGTAACATGAGTGTGAAGTCCAGTTTTGAAGTTCGTGAAAGTATTGAGAAGCTGCTTAAAGTTTCATTTATTACATCGATTGTAGTTATGCTCTGGGGTTTGCCAAGTAAATTTGGCTATGACTTGAGCTGTCTTATGTTTACAGGGCATTTGGATGTTGCTTGCTGGACGGAACAATTTAAACCAACGGTCAGAGTTTTTTCCACTCTCGGTCAACCGAACTGGTTTGGGACATACTTAGTGATCCATTTTTTTATAGGAGTCTATTTCTTCTTTAAAGCGAAAATTGATAAAGCACGGTATCTGTATGCTCTGTATCTTCTCTCTACAGTAGTGTTTATTCTGTTTACGCGTTCAAGGTCATCATTATTAGCTCTTCTTGTGTGTTCAATACTCTTTGCAGGATATCTGTATATTCGTAAGAAGGTCTCATTGTCTCGCATGAAAAGGACGCATATTCTTCCTCTTATTTTGGCGGTTGCTCTACCTGTATCAATGGTAGGAGTCGGAATTCCGAAAATTGATAGATTTGTTAAGGTGACTTCATGGCCAACTGCATTTCAGAAATCTGCCCCTCTTCCATCTACTGAAAATGCCCCTGCAGCTCCTCAGAATAATCTTATTACTGACTCTGGGACAATTAGAAAAATCGTGTGGCAAGGTGCGTTCGGATTAGGAATGGAGTATCCCCTTTTTGGAACAGGTCCAGAAACATTTGCTTATTCATATAGCTTCCTGAGACCAATGCAGCACAACGAGACCTCCGAGTGGGATTTCGTCTATAACAAAGCGCACAATGAGTTCTTCAATTATCTTGCTACATCAGGATTTATTGGCTTAGCTGGGTATATGCTGATGATTGGGGCAACGATTTTATATGCATCATATGTTTTAAAAGGCAAGCTTCAATCTGATGATGAAGTACTTGTTTGTACATTAATTCTTGCGTATATTTCCATTGGGATAACAAACTTTTTAGGATTTTCCACTACAACGTCTCAAATTTTTACGTATATGATTCCTGCATTTATCGTGCTTATTGTTCATCATCAATCATTCAAAAATGTTCATGATGAGATTGAAGTAGATCAAGAATTGGCAGCTTGGCTCGTGATTCCGATAATTGTTGTGATTGTCACTGTCTCATGTGTTGTGGGCTATTTTGGCGCTGATGTCGCTTACGCTGAGGGCGATGCCCTTTTTTCTGCCCAACGGTATGACGAATCCCTTAACAGGCTCTATTCAGCGTACAACTTGCGAGAAGAGCATACCTATGCCGACAAGATCTCTCAAACACTTACTCAGCTTGCATTTGCACAATCGTATGGCAATCCCCAGGTAGTTGCTCAGTGCAATGATGCTGATGGAACGGTCCAATCTTGTATAAAACTTGCAAGAAAGTACAATGATTTTTCATTGCATAAATCTCCCAAAAATGTCTACTATTACCGCACACAGAGCCGAAATGAATATTATTTTTATCAAATAACAAAGGATACAGCTCATTATGAAAAAGCACTTGCTGCATTAAGAAAAGCACGAGAACTCGCCCCAACTGATCCTCGATATCCATATTATCATGCTCTCTTTGCTCTTGGAAAATATGAAAATTCAAAAAAACATACAGAGGAAGATAAACAAGAGTTAACATTTTCTGGTTTAGGAACCGCCGATTTTGCCATTCAATTAAAGCCTAATTACACAGATGCATATATGGCTAAAGGATTGATTCTTTCTCAATTGGGACGAAAAAAAGAAGCTCGAGAAACGTATCAATATGTTTTGGACAACATTGATCCGAATAATGAGCAATTTAAAAAGGAGCTAGAAGCTCTATAATGAGGTATAATAGACTCGAAAAGTTCTTATAAATAACGTATGAAAAAAGTATCAATAATTATCCCGTTTTTGAATGAGGAAACGAACCTCTCGATTTTATATGGAGAAATTACTGAGGTTTTAAAATCTATCCCCTACGAAATTGTTTTTATTGATGACGGATCAACTGATAATTCTTATGCAGAAATTCATAATCTGACGAAAAAAGCCGAAAATGTTCAGATTCTACAACATGCTCGCAAACTTGGAAAAGGCATTGCTCTATCTCGTGGTATCAAAGCTTCAAAAGGTGATGTGATTTTATTCATGGACGCTGATCTTCAAGATAATCCAGCCGATATTCTTGCATTTCTAGAAAAAATTGAAGAGGGATACGATTTGGTGAATGGCTGGAGAGCTGTGAGAAACGATAATGCTGATAAAACACTTCCTTCCAAAATCGCCAATACAATTTTGTGGAAAGGGCTTCTTAAAACGTCTCTACATGACATGAATTGTGGCTTTAAAGCTTTCCGACGAGAAGTTCTGGAGGAGTTTAGCTTTTATGGAGATAACTACCGCTTTATTCCTTTCATGGCTGAGCAAAAGGGATTTAAAGTTGCGGAGGTGAAAGTTCAACATAGGAGCCGTGTACATGGTAAGTCAAAATATGGCATGTGGCGTGTATTCTTTGGCGTAATTGACACATTGACGCAATATTTTATTATTCGATATTCTCAGAAACCGTTTCATTTTTTTGGAGCCTTTGGATCAGTCATTTTCCTTTTAGGTTTCACAATTAGCTTAGTGTTAACATTTCAATGGTATATGTACGGAGAGGTTTTACACAACAGACCGCTGCTTCTTTTTGGTATGCTACTTTTAATAATTGGTGTCCAGTTTTTCCTGACAGGAATTATGTCCGAATTACTTGTTTATCTCAACAATCGCTATGAAGAAAAGCACTAATCATGCCAAATATGAAAATAACGACCC
>JAGORW010000037.1:0-5236 GCA_018062605.1 Candidatus Woesebacteria bacterium
ACTCCGAAAATAACCCTTCCAACCGCTACGAAGTTTTATGAATCGTTTGTGAATAATATCCGCTATATAGGAAATACTCTCCTCGGGAAGCCTACAGAACCATTTCGGGTTTACGCTCGTACAGCCAACATTGACACAGACGCTACCACAGGGTGGACTCTCATTGACGAAACAAACGACATTTCAGGACTTTCAGGAACAGAAATACAATACGCTATAGAATTTAGAACAATTGGTGAGACGTGTCTTCCTTCACGTTTTCTTGCAGTCAATACAAGCTACGAGGATAACACAGGACTTGAAAACTATGTATGAAGCGAGGCGAAATCAAGCAGTGCTTCTAAGATATTTGCATTCTACTTTAAAACAGCTTTTGGTTCTACTGTACCAACTCTTCAAATCGAGCTCCGAGATACTGACACGGGAGGGCTTCTTCTTACAGATACCACGACAGCAAGTGCTAATGGAGTATGGGAAAAGACAACTGATGATGGAGCGAATTGGACTGCATACAATGACACAGATAGAGCCAACTCTACGACCTATATACGATATACTCCGACTTCAATCGCAGATAATATTAAAGTAACTCCTATAATCACTCTATGATAACACTTACTAAAGGACAAGACATACCAGAGTTCCCAGAACTTGAACTTCTCTCTGAGAGTGGAGACTATACTGAAAACAATTTAGTCCTAGCTTGTAAGAAAGGTGAAAAAGAAGCAGTTTTTCAATTTGAAGCACAATTTGTAGCAAAATGAAATACCGTGTATCAATGACCGCTTTTTTCTTCTCCATGAATGACAATAGAGCAAATAGAAAAAGAAGCTAATGAACCAACTACAATTTGTTGGAGATGCTGACAAGTGCATTCGAGTTATAATTATTGTAATAACTGTAATACAGCAGCATACGAAGAATTTACTGACCACCCTTAATATGCCACTAGACGATATCACATTCTCAACATCTGAACACGACATGGATCGCGGAGATATTTGAAGCGTAATAGATATTGTATTTCCTCAGAGTTTTAATCTTCCGCTTATAACAGGATGAGGCGGATGAGAACATAGCTATGTATTTTAAATTATGCAAATAGACAACAGATTTACCGCTATATGGTATGACACATCTACTTTACCTTGAACGCCACTCACAGGGCTTTTGGCTACAATTACAATAAGGGATAAGACAGATAACTCTATTGTTGTTGACGATGAGGCTATGACAGAAATAGGGCTTGGCGAGTACGATTATACCTATGATGACATGGATGCTACAAAAGCATATTCCTATGTAATGAATCCAAACTCGACAAGTGCATTCGTAGAAACAGGCTTTGTTGACCCAAGAATAGCATTTATTGATAAATCTGTATCAGAAATTGCAGTATGATGGAATCCATATGTTGAATGATTCACAAATCTTAAAAAATGAATCCAAAAGATAGTGGATAAAGTGGAAGATAAGTGAAATGAAGTAAAGAAAAAAGTAGAAGATGAGGTAAAAACTATTGTAATTCCTGAGCAAAAAGAACCTATCGTGAACGTAACGACTGAAAAGATAGATACTGAGTGATTTATGAAGGCAATCAAGGAAATCAAGCCAGAAGTAAACATCACAACAGAGAAAGTTGAGGTAGATTTATCCCCTGTACTCACTGCTATTTTAAAAATACCACAACCAGTAATACCAGAGCAAAAAGAGACCGATTTATCACCTATTATACAGTCAATAAGTGATGTAAAAGAGGCAATAGATAAGCAAATCGAAAAATTAGATGTAATTGAGGACTATGTAGAAGAGGAAAAAATAAAAGAACTCAAAGAAAAGGAAAGTGACAAAGAAGAAGAGCGAATGAAAGAGGAAGAAGAGAACTTGAAAAAACCAATCCCGAATAGTTTTATAGCACAATTAAATTAAAATAATTTGATTCTCTAGTAAAAAGCCATATAATTCTTTTATATCATTCGTACTGATAAAAGAGATTTATTTAGGCTATTCAGGTACGAACTGGACAGCCGAAATAAGTTTTTTTTATGGAAGAAATTTGGAAAGAAATAGAATGATATGAAGGGAAATATCAGATAAGTAGTAAGGGGAGAGTAAAGAGTTTAAAATTCTGAAAAGAAAAAATGATGCGTCTAGCAAAATTATGAATTTATTCAAGAGTTTGCTTATATCTAAATTGAAATACAAACTATAAAAGTATACATCGCTTAGTAGCAATTCATTTTGTACCTAATCCTAATAAACTTCCTTGTGCGTGTCATAAAGATGAAACATTAATTGACTGAATGCTTTATAATTGAATGGATAACCTTTGGTGGTGAACTTATAGTGAAAATACGAAAGATTGTCGATCTAAGTGAAGAGGTAATAATTTTTTTCTATTGAACCATCCGAAACCAAATTTATGAAAATTCTGAAAAGATAATCATCTATCAAAATGTATAAATCAATATACAAAAAATTGAGAGTTTGTAAAAACTTGGTATAGTGCTGTTGATGTAAATAGAGAACTATGAATCAATAACTGAAGTATTTCTCGATGTTGCACATGAAAACAAAAATATGCTGGAAAATTTATGTGGGAATACAAATAATAAATAATTTGATTTTATGCGAATAATCGTATACTCAATATAACTATCCCCCGAGCTTATTTCGGGGATTTTATTAAATATGACTACACTACAAACCCTTCGGGACATTGCGTATAGTATCATAAGAGAGGAAGAGGATGTAAACGCATACCCACTTATACTTATGGATATGTTGTTGAACTCTTCACAGACTCGTATTTGTAATGGTACAGTAATAAACCCTCTTAATCAGCAGGCAGTTATAAAAGGAAAGCTTTCGTTCCTTGATTCAAGTGAATTCTATTCAAATGTAAATGTCACTACACTATCAGCAAACGCGACTGTTGGTGCTACTGCTCTGAGTATTACAGATACTACTTCATATCCAACTTCAGGGAGTGTCTATATAAATGGAAATATCGTAACCTACACAGGGAAAACAGCGACAACATTTACAGGATGTACAAATGTAGATTTTGCGCACTTAGCAGGCTCTCAAGTATCTATTATATTTGATTTTCCTACAGATTTTTGATCTATCAGTTGGGTAAGCTATGCAAATAACTTTAAACTCGATGCAAAAGTCTACGATGACATATGGGAAGACCTTAATAGCGTAAAAAGCTGAGGATATAATCGTACTGATGCTATGGGATATCGTAGCCAAACAACTATAAAGCCATTTTATACAGTCATAGGAAATAGATTCCTTATTTTCAATAGAAATAACACAGGAGACCAAATACACCTTAGATACGAGAAAAAAGCTACTAAATTGGTCAATTCTACAGATATACCAACTATTCCAGAGGATTATGCAGAAAGTACCATCCCATATCTCGCTATTGGTGAGCTTTTCTACAATCGTGGTGAGGAGTCACGAGGTGCAGAACTCATAAACTTTGCACTGGGGCAAGTGAGGGAAATGTATACTTACTATAACAATAAGAGTTTCGAGTCAATTTCAGGCGTTCAGTATAAATCAGGTAAAGGTAAACTAAATATCTAATGAGCTATCAAACAGCAAAGCCAATCTCGCCCGAATCAGCCTTCTCAGGGGGGTTTTGTGACAACACCCAGAACCTATTTTTAAAAGACCAATATTCCCCATATCTTAGAAATGCGCGCTTAGACTGACAAAGTACCATTATTAGACCATGACACTCGCTCTTTGCTACTCTTACAGCATGAAGCTACCCAAAAGGAATATGAAGCTATTTGAGAAGTGACCCAACAAACGATGTACTCGTAGTAAGGCATAATAAAAGTTGAACAGAAAAACTCGCTACTATCACAGAAAGTGGAACAGTAATAGATATTACAACAGATGCTAACATATTAAGTGACAATAGAATGTTTTTTCAGAACGTGGCTGACGTAATTTATTGCATGAATGGCTCTGATGGAATGGGGAAACTATCAGGAGCTACTTATACAGTACCATCGACAGGGATAGCGAGCTTTGCCCCATCATTTTCAGTAGTGTTTGGCGGCTCTCATTGGGCTTCATGATGGTCTACTAACTCTAATAAAGTTTATAAAAGTGTAGCGGATAACTATGAAGATTTTAGTAGCACAGGATCTGATTCATTTACTTTCTCGGAGCAAATAGTATGACTTTCAGCTAATTTACAGGCTCTATTCTATTTCACTAAAAATACTATCAGTGTCACTGGAGTCGGAGATATTACCGACACTGCTTGAACTATTACCTACAATACAAGAGCATTAAACGTAAAAGAATGAGCCGTAAACAACGCTTCAATTGTAGAGGTTGGTGATTGAACGTACTTTTTGTCTAGCTCGAATGCTATTTCTAAAATCGCAAGAGGAACTACCGTGAATGGGTTTGATGTGATTGATTTATCTAGCCGTAAATATGCAGGTATTGACGTGCTTATGTCTACGCTTGATAAAGACCAATCCGATTCATTCGGTGTTTACTTGCCTGATGTATGACTTATTAAATGGTATGCAAGGACTGCATGAGCCACTTTTAACGATATTTGTATTGTTTACGATACTATAAAAGATGCGTTTCTCGTGGATAGTGGAAAGCCTTTTTATGATTCTGTATTCTTCAAGTGATATACATATGCAGTATCCATGATTGAACCAAAAGTGTACCAAGATGAAATTAATCAGGACGATGAGGATTCTGCTATTGATTTTGAGTATTGGACAAAAAAGTTTTACATATCCGACCCAACATACAAAAAGATTCTTTGGGAATCAAGAACCCTTCTTGATATGAATGACCTTGCAGAACCAACACAAGAAATATGGATAGACTGAAAGCTTATAGACAGTAAAACTATCAATAGTCTTAGATTAATACAAGATTATCTTTCTGATATTGACTGAGAAATACTTATTGATACAGAATTAGAGAGTCTAACAACTGAATTTTACTGAAAGACACTCGTATGATGACTTTGAACAGATGCTGTTTGACTTTCTCCTATTGGTATGACAACAACGTCTCTCACAGAAGAGGATGACTATGTAGAAAATATAATTCTTAGAACGAAATGAAACCTGAATGTAAAATGAAGAGAAGTACAATTTAGATTCTACAACTCTTCACTTGCATGAAAAGTGAGACTAAAAAATCTATCAATGCTTGCGGAAGTTCTCCCTTGACT
>JAGORW010000037.1:5336-8362 GCA_018062605.1 Candidatus Woesebacteria bacterium
TATGTCAACCTTTGAAACCTGATATAGAAGCACACTTACTGCTAAACTAAATCCAACAGATACTACTGTGAGTGTAGATGTCCCCCCTGCTGTAACTCACGGGAGAATGCACATCTACAAGTGAAATATTCACTCTTGGATAAAATATACATGAGTCACTTGAAATACTCTTACTGGAGTTACATTTGTTTCACAGACTGCCGAACCAATAGCTGTCGAAACTGGATTAATTTTTCCTGCTGGCTCTAAAATAGAACTCGTAGCAATGCACGACCAGCTCTTAGATAAAACAGAACCAACAAGTTCTGTACAAATAGCTACAACCTATGAGACAACCACAGCTCGTGACACTGCATTAGGAGGGAATTGAGTTGCAACATATCCATATGTAGATATTTATGTCGAAGTAACAGGGTTATACTATAACTATAATCTTTCTTCAAATCAATGGGAATCACTTGATGTATGAACTCCTGTATCGAATGCAAGTACAACAGTTGCAGGTAAAGTAGAAGTGCCAACAAACATAGAAACTTCAACAGGAGAGGCGACATGAGGGACATGAGCATCTTTAGCTATGTCTCCTCAGAACCTCATGGATATTTATTATTTTGGTGATGGTTCTGATGGAAACGTAACAATTACAACAAATACAACCCTTACGAGGGATATGTATTATAATGATTTAACAGTCGATACATGAGTAACACTGAATCCAGCTTGATATGCTGTATATGTACTCGGAACGCTCACACTTACAGGAACAGCAAAGATTGCAAGAAATTGAAATAATGGGGTTTCAACAACTGGGTGAGCTGCTCTTGCAACTTGAACATGTTGACCTTGTCTTGGATGAGGAAATGGTGGGAGTGCTGGTACTGGTATTGCAGGTGGTAATTGAACCAATGGTACAGCCGTTGCAGTATCTTATAAGACTACATGAAGCTCTGCCGCTTGAGGGAATGGAGGAGCTGGTACGAATCCAGCAGGTACAGGCGGAACAGCTGCAAGCCACACACAATGAGCGCTTTACAATAAGATTCATACCCTTTCAAACGCTCTTCAAATTGTTGCAATGCCGTCAAGAGTTTTATCCTTTACTCAATATTGAGGATTAGCTTCAAGTGGCGGTGGAGGCGGAGGTGGAAGTGTAGCCTCATGAATATGAGGGGCTGGAGGTGGGGCATGAGGAAATTGAGGTATTATTATGGTATTTGCAAATACTATTGCAGGGACATGAACTCTTGAAGCTATATGAGGTGCTGGTGCAAACTGAGCAAATGGTTCTTGAGCGAATCAATGAGGTGGCGGCGGTGGAGGTGGCGGTTGAAATTGAGGAGTAGTAGTTCTTGTTTATAGAACTTGAACACCGTATACTGTAACAGTAACATGAGGTGCTGCATGAGTATTTTGACTATGAGTCAATGGCGGATCGAATGGAGTTGGCGGAACAGCTTGAACAGCATGACAATCTATAATCGTTAACGTATAATTATGGCAAATACTGACCTTACTAAACAACTCTGACTCTGACTTGCGATTAAACAAGCAAACCAACAGAATCAAAACGAAGACTACTCATATACTTATACGAATCCAAGTGGAAATAAAAGTATAGCGGCAGGCGTAGCACTTCCATGAACTATGAATACATGAAGTGGTATTGTGGTGAATAAACCACAAACAATAGAACAAGCCCCTACTCCTTTATGAGTAACTGCTACTAGGTCATTTGCAACTCCTACAACTGCTTCAGCTCCTACTTCAACAACAAACTGAACAGTAGACACTTTTTCATGAATTACCAATAAAAAGAAAAAGAATATAGCACAGACAGCAGGTCAAGTAAATCCTATAGTTCCACCAACTGAGCCTATAGCTCCACCACCTACAATAGATATGAGTGGTTTTCGAGAGGCTACAGCAGGTCAAGATGTACAATTTCGCCAAAGTTATAGGGATGCACTAGAAGCTCCAGTAGAAACAACCCCTACAACAAGTCCAACTTGATTGACGTGAGCTGAATTACAGGCATATAATCAGTTATCAGAAGCAGAACAGAAAACATATAACGCTCTTGCTACACAAGGATTAAAAGCACAAACTGACTATCTCACAAAGGCAAAGGCAAATATGGAGTTTCAGAAAAGCCAAGAAGAAACAAGGCTTTCAATGGAGCAAAATAATGATGCAATTGCAGAAATTCAAAGCGCTAAAGTAATAGAAGATGCTCAGAAATCAGTTGCTAATATGAAGCAAAATATAGGCTACCTCGGAACAGGTGGCGCGCCATGAGTATCTAGTCAAAAGCTCGATGCCGTAAGTAACCAAGTAACTTTAGCAGATAGAACACTCAAAAACATAATCGAAGTAGAAAGACTTCAAAAAGAAAATAGAGCGCTTGGCAGAGAATCAAACGCTGAGGTATTTTCTCGCCAAATGAAGATATTACAGGACGATCTTGATGGAAAAGTAAATAAAACAGTACAATCCGCACTTAATCAATTTAATGCTGCCGAACTCGAAGGGAAACTTGATACAATACCTGAAATTGAAGCGTTTCAGCAACAACTCTATGCACAACTTGATGGAGACCTTTCGTCTATTATGGATACGAATATTGAAGCTCGTCAATTTCTTATTGAACGCTATGACAAGCTCGCTGAAAGTCAAAAGACACAGATGGCAGAAAAAGCAAAACAGAAAGCAGAGTACGAAAAGAATGCAAACACTCTCAATAAAGATATGAGTAATGCGCTCGGATATTTTGTAAATAATAACGGTGAAGCTCTTGTCGATGAGACGACAGGACAGCGTATTGTTGTCCCACCTGAAACCACTACTAATTACGATGCAAGTACAGGTCAAATGATTCTTATGACGAAAAATCGTGATGGAACTATCGGCGTACAGCTTAAACAAGTATGAACAGGAAAGAATACATCTACATATCAAAAGATAGGTACAAATCCAGACACTGGAGAAGATATTTATGGTTTTGTAAATGCAAATGCTGGTACTGTTAC
>JAGORW010000038.1 GCA_018062605.1 Candidatus Woesebacteria bacterium
CGCGTGAGTGCAAAAACCCCTGTTACAATAAATGCCAAATCAACTTTGAGAGGGTGTTTGACCAAAGGGCACTTAATACTTTCTGAGACATCCTTAAAAACCTGTCTCAACAATGAGTATAGTGCAACAACACCGAGTACACCAAAAACTGCTGCGGGTAATCTCAAGGCAAACTGTGATAAACCAAACAACTTGAACGAGGCTAACAGTATATAAAAATAAAGTGTCGCATGACCAGTTGCATAACTGTCATAAGGAGCATAGCCCTGTGTAGTAAGCTTTACAGCAAATCGAGCAAATTCAATTTCATCACCAGTAAGATCGGCTGGGAGAGATCCATGTTGGAAGAAAATCACCACTGCTGCAATAACTGCCAAGACACATGCCCTAATGATAATGTACCGATTCATGCTCACATTATAACCAGTTTTCTTTAAAAATAACACTTTCGGAGCGCTAGAAGTCATCTTAAACCTCCGTCACAGCTACAACGTCGTTCATATGGGCTACAAAGCATTTGAACTTGTTACGATATAACATAGGTTTTGAGATGACTTCTATTCACTGTATAATAGAAGTATGAAAGATATTTCAGTGATTGTTGTGTCATATAACACCAAAGACACTACGAAGCTCGCATTAGATGCTATTCAAGAATCCTTCTCTCTCACCCCAACTTTAACATACGAGATTAATATCATTGATAACAATTCTGAGGATGGCTCTGTTGAAATGCTGCGCGTATATAAGCCCATTTCAAAAAATGGATCAATCCATACCATTTTTAATAGAGAAAATAGTGGATTTGGGGCTGCTAATAATCAAGGAATCTTCAAGGCGGAAGGAGAATTTATTTTGCTCCTAAATTCTGATGTTATCGCCGATACGGTAGATTTTGGAAACCTTTTACAATATATGGAAGCTAATCCTGAAGTTGGAGTTCTGACAGTTCGCGTTGAACTTCCATCACATTCTATAGATCCCGCATCTCATAGAGGTTTCCCAACACCTTGGAGATCCTTTTCATACTTTACAAAACTCCAGACATTAACTAAACCACTTCCACTTCTCAACAAAATTTTTGGCGGCTATCATCTTGTTCATCATGACCTAACAAAGATTCATGAGATTGATTCACCCACAGCGGCCTTCTATCTAACTCGCAAAAAAATAATGGAAAAGATAAAAGGTTTTGATGAAACGTTCTTTATGTATGGAGAAGATATTGATATGTCATATAGAATTAAAGCTCTGGGATACTCAATTATCTATTATCCTATATACACAGTTTTGCATTTAAAGCATCAAAGCGGACTGAAAAATAAGAAAAAGAAGACAAAATCGAAAACTACCTATCACTTCTACAATGCTATGAAAATTTTTTACGACAAGCACTATGCGCGCAAAAATCCTTGGGTTGTAAATGCTCTCATTCACAAGGCTATAGATTTCAAATATTGGTTAGCTTCCAGATAATATGAAACGACTTGGTATTGATGCACGACTCATTAATCAAACCGGGGTTGGCTCTTATACGCACAATTTGCTTTTGCATATCCTCCCTCTTGTTCCCGAAGATATTGAGGTGTTTGTTTTTATGCGATCAGAAGATATGCATTCCCTATCTATAAAGTCAAAGAATATTCGAATCGTTAAAGCTGATTACACCTGGCACAGTTTTAAAGAGCAGATAGCATTCCTTGCACTTTTACAGTCATACAAACTTGATTTGATGCACTTCACGTACTTCAGTTTTCCAATGTTTTACACTCGACCTTTCGTTATAACTATTCATGACATTACTCCACTTTTATTTGCAACTGGAAAAGCCTCCACACGAAATATTCTTCACTATAAAGGTAAGTTCCTCGCATATAAACTCCTAATGCATGCAGCTGTATATAAACCCCAGGCAATTCTAGCACCAACTCAATCTGTGAAAGATGACATTATTAAGAAGTTCAATCGTGTTGATCGGTCACGGATTCATGTTACATACGAGGGTATTCCGGAGAGTCATTCTGATGGGATAGCTCCTAAAAAATCTGCCCAAAAATATCCTGACTCATTTTATCTCTATGTTGGCAACTTCTATCCTCATAAAAACATTTCATCCCTCCTACATGCCTTTAAAGAAGTTCGAACTGATGCTCATTTAATTTTAGCTGGTCCTGAAGATCACTTTTCACATCGTATGAAGGATCTAGCTCATAAACTTTCTCTTAGCAAAAGAGTTCATTTCATTCATTCACTTCCTGATTCTGAGTTGTCATATTTATTTGCTCACGCAAAAGCTCTTATTCACCCATCAAAAGCTGAAGGATTTGGCCTCACCCTCCTTGAGGCAAGTGCATATAAGTGTCCGGTGATTGCTTCCGATATACCTGTTATTCGAGAAACAATGGGGGATAACTTTATCCCATTTGATCCATCAGATATTTACAGTCTTGCCACAGCAATTCAGCATTTTGATGAACATCCTGTAAAGAAATACCTGCCACTTTCTATTATTAATGAACGCTTTACATTTGAGGCAATGGCAAAGCAAACATGGAGCATCTATGAAAAAATCCTTAGATAGTTTGAAAGTCGCATGTGTATATGACTGGTTTGACTCATCAGGAGGGGCTGAACGCATGCTTCCTGTTATAGCCAAAATATTTCCACAAGCAGATTGGTATTCATCAGTAGTTAAAGAAAATAAAACACTTGGACTAAAAATCACACCCTCTTTCATTCAGAAGATTCCACTTGTGCGCTCACATAGACTCCTCTCCCTACCTCTTTACCCCTTCGCATTTGAAAGTTTTGATTTTACTGGCTATGATCTTGTGCTTTCTATTACCTCCTCATTTGCCAAAGGAGTGATTACACGGCCAGAAACACCTCACATATGTTACATGCTTACTCCTACCCGTTTCTTATGGTCTGCAGAAGATGATTACATCTCACCTACTTCAAGGAAGATCTTCAAGCCACTCATAGAGCATCTTAAGAAATGGGATTATATCGCTTCGCAAAGACCTGATAAGTATATAGCCATTTCAAAAGAAGTGTCAAAGCGTATTATGAAAACCTATAACCAGACTAGCTCTGTGATATATCCGCCATTTCCAGTTAAGCACTGGGAACACCAACTTAGACACACCTCTCCTCCCTCAACTCCCCTTGCAGATGGCTACTACATCATTGTTTCTCGTCTACAACAATATAAAAAAGTGGACCTTGCAATCAAAGCCTTCAACAAAATGCCTCAAAGGCAACTGGTGATTGTTGGCCAAGGACCTGAAAAGCACAAACTTGAG
The DNA here is from genome assembly GCA_018062605.1 of Candidatus Woesebacteria bacterium. Classification (GTDB taxonomy): domain Bacteria; phylum Patescibacteriota; class Microgenomatia; order UBA1406; family HO2-37-13b; genus 2-02-FULL-43-11-A. The sequence goes on from JAGORW010000038.1 coordinate 3,306, forward strand.
TCTATGGCAAAGGATAACATTCATTTTATTGAGGCTCATTCTGACGCACAGCTCGCATTTCTATATGGTCATGCAAAGGCATTTCTCATGCCACAAATTGAGGATTTTGGCTATACATCCCTTGAAGCTCAGTTGTGTAGCTGTCCTGTGATTGCATATAATGAGGGTGGTGCGACTGAAACGGTGAAGCACTTAAAAACGGGCTTTTTGTTTAATGATCAGACGTCACATGGTATAATATCTGCTATAGAAAGCTTTGAAGAGGTTGCTCCAACAATCGATCGGCATCTTCAAGCACACGGTTCAGATGTTGTTGAGCCATTCCAAGAATCACATTTTGTAGATTCGTTTATTAAAGAAATTCAATCAGCTCTATGAAAGCAGTCATTTTTGCAGGAGGAGTCGGCACACGTTTATGGCCACTCTCCAGAAAGAAAACCCCCAAACAATTTGAAGGCATTATTGATGATAAGTCCACATTAAGACTTCAATTCGAACTCCTTTTAAGAAAACTTAACGCCGATGATGTTTTCATTTCTACTGGTGAAGAGTATAGAGATATAGTTCATGCTCAACTTCCTGAAATTCCAAAAGAAAACATTATCACAGAGCCATACAGAAAAGATGTCGGACCTGCAGTTGCGCTTGTTATGGCACATCTCACACATCTCTTTCCAGAGGAACCGGTAATAATTTTGTGGAGCGATCATCTTATTAAGAAGCAAGCTGAGTTCATTAGTGTTTTAGATACTGCTGAAAAAGTCATTTCTGACGAGCCAAACAAGATTATCTTCATCGGCCATAAACCACGATTTGCGAGTGAAAATTTAGGTTGGATTGAATATGGAAAATCAGTTAAGAGTGAGGCAGGTAAAGATCTTCATGCCTTCACCGGTTTTAAATACAAGCCAAATAAAGAAGAAGCCACTGCATTCTTTGAAAGTGGACATCATGCTTGGAACTTAGGATATTGGGTCACTACACCTAAATTTATGGACAGTCTATACAAAGAGCTTACTCCAGATATTCATGAGCATACAGAGGCAATCATGGCCTCCTATGGCACTGATTCATATGAGCGCACACTACGAGAACATTACATTCAGATTCCTGCCATTCATTTTGATCACGCAATTGTGTATAAGATTGACCACGCTGTTGCCTATGTCATGATTGTGGAAATTGGATGGACAGATATTGGAGCTTGGGAACAGTTAAAAGAGGCCTTGGAGGAGCGCAGAGAAGATAACGTAACCTTTGGAAATGTCCTTCTTGAAAGCTGCTCGGATTCACTCGTGTATAACTATGATGACAAAAAGCTTGTTGTAACAATGGACTTGGATGATTTCGTTGTTGTAAATACTGATGATGTTATCTTAGTGACTCGGAAAGGTTCTGTACCAAAGATCAGTGGGCTTGTAAAGTCTTTAGAGGGCACAAAGCACGAATCTCTTACATAATCTTACCCAGCTTGCGTCCCATCAGATTCTCTACATACTCTATTGGTTCAAATGCAGCTTGTTGCGACTCTTCTTTTGAGATGTATCCTTCATGAATCAATATTGCAGTGACGTGTGCGTTTAGATCATTGCGAGTAAATTCTTTCTTCTGAAGCTCTCTCAATGTACTCAGTAAGCTATTGTACATACCAACTGCCGGTTCATTTTCTGGTGCAATCTTGAAGATTATAAACAGTAGTGTATAGAGTACATCCAGCTTCGTTGATGATTCTTTTATACCAGAATGAGCATAGAGCAAATCAGTCTCCTGAAGAGTCTTAAATTCGCCATTCTCGCGCCATGTGCATTTAATCACATTCCCCGTTTCTAAATGAGAAAGCCTTTTGCTCAAGAGGCGACGTGTTCCAAATGCAGTTACAATGCACTTACCATGTTGTTTCGTTAAAAGAGTAATAGAAAGATTTGAATCCTTTTGGATAGTTTTGCGTAGAACGATCGCTTCGTCAGAGAAATGATTGGATCGTGTATGCATGAATATTACTTAACCGTCACCAGTTTATCCTCAATCAGAGGGAAGGTTTCGATCGTTTTTCCATTTATTGTCACTGTGTATTCATGGCCAACTGTCCCTGGCTGCTTTTGAATCAGCATATTGTAGTCCTTGATATCCTCGATATTTTGGCTCTTTGGCAATGTATATGTCACAATCACTTTTGCCTGACCTTCTGGCTTCACTCCTAAGAAGCCCTCAAAAACCGTCTTTCCAAGTTCATCATACGTTTGGACTTTCTTTTCCGATCCCTTGAATGATACAAGCGTACTTCCTTCTGGGACATAGAGTCTCACCCAGTTACGAAGTGTTGCATTGATACACAAGCCTCCACGACCAAGTCCGCCACCATCTTCTAGATTACAATTTGAATGTGGATACGGGTTCTTGTATGTAATCTCGACCGTTTTTTGAATGGATCCATCATCATTGACAGTTGCTTCAGAGGTTACGAAATGCTGAACATACAGGTTCGACTTTGCACCAGCAAAGTTGACATCGCTAATGTGCAAGTAGTCGCCCTTTGTTTCACGAATTCGCCCTGCATAATTGATTGCCTCAAGTGACTTTTGAATTTCTGGATCAACCATATAGAGCTGAACATGTTTTTCTTGTAAGTCAGTCATCAACATTTGAGATAATCGACCCCAGTATTGTGAAGGAGAGAATCCAAGCGCCTTCTGCATAAGAACGAGAAGAAGATCTCCAAGAATACCTTTTCTATCAGTCTTTAAGTAAGCAACAGGGCGGTCAATCTCATCAAGAAGGGTGTAGATTACTTGAGGACAATCACAGCGCTTATCAATTCGAGAAGAGAAGTTCGTACCACGAGCCTGAGTATCACCCAGAATCTCAAGAGCACCGACTAAGACATGTGTGTCCATGGCGATAATACCATCGTACTTCGTACTTTTGCTGCTGAGCTTGTACAGATCATCAAACATTTTCATTGAAGTTGGGAAGTCTGGAGATAGGTTGCTATCTCTAATATTCAATGTTGGAACGTTTTTATGATAGGTCGCAATCTCTCGCGGAGCCTTAGGATGAGCTTTAATTGAGGCGTCTAACGTGTAAATATCATCAGATAAATCAACGGTAAACTTACCCTTATCTACTTTGAAGACTGCATAGGCAGTTAAGAATCCTCCTGTTGCACGAAGCTCTTTATCGTTTTGGAACAAGATCAAGTAAGTTTTTGGCTTATCTGCACCAAGAATTTGTGGAAGTGATTTAATAAACGGTTTTGCATCAACAAAAAGTGAAGCAATGCCAGAGAACTGTTCTTTATTGTTCTTAATCATGCTTCTCAGAGGCTTGCCATTGAGAGTCTCAGGATATCTGTTCTCATCAATTTCTGCAATTTTGTCACGAGCTTGGTCTACCTCTAATGCAATTGCATCAACATCTCCAAGAATCTGATCGAGTGTCAAAACGGCTGTCTGAAGACGCTCCTCAGCAGGTTTAGCACTGAATGATGTGTCTGTACCTTTTTTAAACCCAATCAAATCTGCATGAGGTTTAATCGCTGTGACTGCTTTATCCGCTGCAATCAACAAATGTCCACCTGCATCAACACCATTCTTGAAATCACTCACATAGTTTCCTGCAATGGGAATAAATCTCATCCAATATACTTTTGAAGCCTCTTTTTGAAATGAAGCGAATTCAGCATCAACATCTTTCAGTTTTTGATCAACCAGTTCAATGTCATTCTCTTTAAATGCCACTTTGACTTCTTGCCCCTTTGCCATCAACACTTTACCTTTTGCTTGAATTCGAGTATATGGAAGATATGCGAAAAAATAACCAATAATTGCTACAACGACTAGGACCACTGCAATAACGCCAAGAATTGGTCCAGCTTTTTTTCCACTAAATGATGGAAAAATAAATTTCTTTCTTTTGAGTTTTCTTTTTTCAAGAAGTCCTAACATAGTTTTCATATTCAGAATGCACCTTTAGCGCTAATCATGACCCATGGAGTCTTTAAAATAATCACTATATCGCTCCACAAGGATATATTATCCACATATTTAACATCCATTTCAACTCGTTTATCAAAATTGACCTCAGATCTACCAGATACTTGCCATAGACCCGTGATTCCCGGGTTAACTGAGATAACTTTAGTGATCATTTTGCGCGTATGAGGGTACTTAATTTGCTGATCAGTAAATTCATCAAGATAATAAGCACGAGGACCCACTATGCTCATTTCTCCTTTGAGAACATTAAGAAATTGAGGTATTTCGTCAAGAGAATATTTACGAATATATTTGCCAACAGGTGTTACTCGAGGATCATCAACGAGTTTGTAACTTCCTTTCTTATACTCCTCGTAGAGTTTTTTGAACTTTGCATCGGTTGTAAGCAGTTGATGAGCATTTGGAATCATTGATCGCAATTTAAATAAATGAAACGGTTTTCTGTTTTTACCCACTCTATCTGGTACATCGGCAAAAACTGGCCCACTAGAATCTAATTGGATTGCAATAATTGCAATAATGAGGATAGGAGAGAAAAGGATAAGAAGAAAAACAGCACCAATATAATCGATAAATGGCTTAATAAATCGTATGTAAAAAGGTCCAGACATAAGAAATAGCTACTGCACATTATACACAAAGGTCTTTTATTTGGGTAGTCTTTGCTATAATAAGAAGATTCGGGGTGTAGCTCAGATGGCTAGAGTGCACGCTTTGGGAGCGTGAGGCCGTGAGTTCAAGTCTCACCACCCCGAC
>JAGORW010000039.1:0-3705 GCA_018062605.1 Candidatus Woesebacteria bacterium
ATAAGATCGCATCGTTTGTGGCATTTATCATCTTTGCACTCAACCCTAATATCTTGTATTTACAATCCACGCCAATGACTGAGCTTGTACTTATTATGTTCTTTTTACTTTCCTCATATTATTTCATTAAATATATTCTGAATGATTCTCACATTTTATATTTGATATTCGCTGCATTTTTCGGATTTTGTGCATCACTTTCTCGCTATGATGGCTGGTTTTTAGTTATTTTTGAAGCTTTTGGCTTAATTTTGCTGTATTTAAAGAATCTCCGTTCTCGACAAGTATTTCATGAGTTAGAAGGGAAGTTGGTTCTTTTTTGTACACTTGCTTTTTTTGGTGTAGCTATTTGGATGACGTGGGACTATTTAATTCTGGGAGATCCATTTTACTTTACAAATAGTCAGTTTTCGGCAAAAACACAACAATCTAACTGGCTTCAGAGAGGTGAATTACCAAGCTATCATAATATAGTCCAATCATTTTTATACTATGCTATAACAGCCATGAGTAATGCTGGAGTGTTTCTTTCACTTATCGCTGCTGGAGGATTCATCGCTTACCTTAAAGATAAGAAGCAACTCCATCGCCCTCTCATCTCAATGATATTCCTCATACCACTTATTTTTAATGTTGTGACATTATATCTTGGGCAATCTGTTATTTTTATCCCGCATTTAACACCAAGAAGCTTTGAGTGGATACTATTCAATGTTCGTTATGGAGCAATGTTTGTGCCATTTATTGCATTCTTCTTTGCTTTTATGTGGACGAAGGTTCCAACTAAAGGTAAAGTGTTTTTAATCTTAATAATTCTGTGTCAGGTGCTTCTTTACACTATTGGATATTCAACGATTGTCTCCCGCGATGATGGGACTATTGGATTATCTCATGCAAAAAGACCAGATGCTGAACAATGGCTCGCTAGAAATTATGACGATGGTTTGGTATTATTGGACGACTTTGCGCGTACCGTAAGTATTTTACGTACGAATATCCCAATGCAGAATGTTATTTATATTGGTAATAAACCATATTGGGAAGAGTCGTTAGTGAAGCCTGAAAAGTACTCGAAATGGATAATCATGCAAAAAGATGACGCTGTGTGGTCTGCTATGAATGATCAGCCTATTACACAAGCTCGCTTGTATAAATATTTTCAAAAAACCTACACCTCAGATGAAATACTTATTTTCAAACGAAATAATGTTCCAGCACAAGACTAGCCTCTTGGTTTTGCTAGTTGTTTTTCTGTGGATGTTCTTCCCATCTTCAGTCCAAGCTTCTCACAAACGCTTCTTTAATGTGCAAGCTGTTGATACGATGAAATATTCTCGTGACATGGCGCGTGATCAAGGAAAAACAGTAGAGTTTAAAAATGTTATTGAAACTCAGACGAAGCAAATTGCAGGAACTGGAGCTACTCATATTGCCATTGCTACTCCATATGATGATGAATTTGTTCCATTTTTGACTGAGTGGGTGAGCAGCGCTCGAAAACACAACCTCAAAGTGTGGTTTAGAGGAAATTTTTCTGGATGGGAGGAGTGGTTTAGTTACCCACGAATCACTCGGGAGAAGCATACCGAGTTAGTTATTAAGTTTATTTCAGAAAACCCATCTCTTTTTGAGGATGGGGATGTTTTCTCTTCATGCCCTGAATGTGAAAATGGTGGTCCGGGTGATCCTCGTGAGACAGGAGATGTGGAAGAATATCGAAAATTTCTCATCTCAGAATATCAAGCTACCCAAGAAGCCTTTAAGGCAATTGACAAAAAAATTATTGCAAACTACTTCTCAATGAATGGCGATGTTGCAGAGTTAATTATGGACAAGGATACTACTGCTCAGTTAGATGGAATTGTGACAATTGATCATTACGTCCTTACACCAGAACGATTAAATAACGATATTAACAAGATTGCAGAGCAAAGTGGAGGAAAAGTAGTTTTAGGTGAATTTGGTGCGCCAATTCCTGATATTCATGGAGATATGACAGAAAAAGAGCAAGAAGAATGGCTGGCTGAACTATTTGAACTTATTTCTCAAAATAAAAACGTGATTGGGGTTAATTACTGGACAGCTCACGGAAGTTCTACAGAATTGTGGACTGAAGAGAATAGGGCAAGATTGGCTGTTGCGACAGTTCAAAAATACTTTACGCCATTAAATGTGCACGGAATTGTTACTGATAACATTGGCAGGAAATTGTCAGATGTGACTGTTTCAACAGATGGGTATTCAGTGAAAACGAGTAAACACGGTCGATATGACCTTGTGTATGTAAAAACAGATTCACCATTGAACTTCTCTAAGTTAGGCTATGCTACGCAGGTGATAGCACATTCACAAGTAACAGATGATTCCACAAATATTTCTCTGTATCCCAAGAAGCCATCGCTTTTAGAGTACATTGTGAACTTTTTTTTCGCTATCCTTCGTAAATGAAACTATAGATGTCATCTTGTTCTTTGCACATATTGGTGTAGCAACCTAACCATTGTATAATCCAGCCTAATGTTATATAATATGGGCCATGAAAAAAGCCCTCTCAAATCTAACCATAATTCTGATGTTTTTCTTTATTACGGTTCAGCCATCCTTTGCCGTTTCAACTCCGGATTTCCCTTCGTGTACAAATCCCCAAGGTGAGATTATCGCAGACTACGGAGATGGTAAGCATGGCATTCCAGGCGAAAGCAAGGAATTTAGAGGAGAGGATACAGTTTATCGACAGCCAGGTGGACATGTCACACAATGTTTCTGTCCAAAAACAGGCGATGGTATTCAAACTAATTGGTACAAGCTTTTTGATTTAGGAGAAGATCTCATAAAGCAACTTGATCGATCTGGATGGGAATACATTCCAACAGGATCTGTGTGGGGACTTGATGATGCACCATATATGGCTAAAAACCTTGAGTATCGATGTTTAGGCACTGGTGGTGGAGCTGATGGATCTGTTTTAGGAACTTCATCTGATTCTAACTCCGGCGGTAAAGTCCTCGGACTTGCTTCAACTGGAAACGATGAATTTTTGTATAACCTCTGGCTGCTCGGTTTAGTAACCATGATTTGCGGCGTATGGCTCAAAAAAATCTCACTCGGTTCCCAAAAATAATCAATTTCTCAAAGATTATGAAGCTAATATCTCACAGTATTATTGTTGCGGGTTTTTGTATGGTCATTCTTGGCCTTGTGCTTACATATTATCATTACAACCCAAATCGACTCTCTTTTAAGAATGCTCATGTTGAAAAGAAAAAGCAACTTGCTGATCATTTAAAGACTCCAAAAAGAATTACAGTTCAGGCAATTGGTGTGGATTTACCTGTTTTCCCCTCAACCATCAAGGATGGCGTTTGGGAAACAACCGATAAAGGTGTTTCTTACCTAGTACACTCTCCAGTGCCAGGAAGCTTTGGAAACAGTATTTTGTACGGTCATAATTGGACAAAGCTGTTGGGAGGATTGACCAAATTGAAACCTGGGCAGACGTTTGAGATTGAGTATTCCGATGGAACGGTAGAGACATTTACGATTCAAACTACGGCCTATGTATTGCCAACTGATGTATCAGTGCTGAGAGACTCTACTAAGCCTTTAGTGACCTTGTACACTTGTGCAGGCCCACTTGATAGCAAAAGGTTTGTAGTGACTGCACGGCCTTCGTAGAAGGACCAGCCCAATCAAGGCCAGGCCTTT
>JAGORW010000039.1:3805-8047 GCA_018062605.1 Candidatus Woesebacteria bacterium
AAAAAGTATTTACCAATTTTCCTCATATCATTGGTATATGTGTATTTGCGGTTTGTTGCAAAAGACTGGACTGATTTAGGGAGCGGAAATTATGCTTGGAACTTTTCACCACTTAGAGCGATTCACACAGCTGTGTGGTATGGATTATGGTCAATTGGCTTGCCCGAGCTTGTGATTCATTATGTGGGAAACAATGCATCAATCTTGCCACGGTTTTGGACGGATTTCCCAACTATGTCTAAGATCATTAGTACAGCGTTTTTGTTTTTGATCGGCGCGTTTTCATTGGCGAAACTTTCATGGATGCGCACCAACATACGAAACAAAGAGAGTATGAAGATAATGATCTTAGGAGCAATATGGTTTATTGTAGGGCTTCTACCAATTGTCTTTTTACCAGATCATAAATATGTTTTGGGGCAGTCATTGGCACTTGTTGGTATCAGCATCATGCTTGCTCAATTAATAATCGGTTCTCAAAAATATCCTGGAAAAATTGCACTTGGGTCCTACATACTTTTAAATCTTGTCAGCATCATGTTTTTATATCAGACCCATGTATCTTTACAAAGAAGCGAAATTGCCAAAAAAACATACATATTTTTCACAGAAAAATATCCCGAGCCTCCAATTGGAATTTACTTTAAAAATGATAAACCGATTGAAGTCGCACAATGGGGGCAATCGCGACAGATTCATCAAGCAGTGGGAGAGCACTTTTTCTCAGTTGTGTATAAACAAGACTATAAAAAAGTCGCATATGAAGATGATTTGAATGGGGCGCAGGTACAGGAAGAATGGGAAATGCTGCCAAGTTCCTTATTTGTAAAGTAAGAAAAAAAAGAGGCGCCGTACCCGAAGGTCGTGCGCCTGTAAAGTTACATGGAGCAGCTACCTATGGTAAAGCAGATAGTTTCCCATAAGTACTAAGATTCCCATTCCACCAAGAATTATTGTCACAATTGATATGGCAATTCCTGGTAGTTCAAATCCAAATATACTCCTCAAAGTCCTTACGATAAATGGTTCATTGTATGCATAGCTTGGATATTCAGGATGTGAAAGCTCGTGGAGATATCTTTCCAAAAGTGTCAATGGACATTTGAATCCAAAAAGCAATTGGAGCGACAAGACAAAAACCACAAATATTGCATGCATTAGACCCATTTCGATCGATATAAAGTAAAACAAAGGTGAACATAAAAGAATAATGATCACAATCGTATGAATAATAGCGACTAATTTAGCAGCCTTTTGGTAGATCTTCAAGGATAGCTCCTTTCGTGTTAAAGAACAACTGAGCCTATAGTATAACAGACTGAGGAGTAACTTTCAATGCTAAACTTTAGCTTGCATGAGTAAACACATATGTGCACCTGGCAGGAATCGAACCCGCATTTTAGGCTCCGGAAGCCCATGTTCTATCCATTAAACTACAAGTGCTGGAAGGCATCATGACATATTTATTCCGGCAAGAAGGACAAGTATACCAAGGATAATTCGATAAACGCCAAAATAGGTTAGAGAATTCTTTTGCAGATATCCAATAAGCCATTTCACAACAACCAGTGCAGAAATTGCCGCCACAAATCCCCCAAGAACCAGCTCTCCGACAAATTCCGATGTCAGTAACTGTGAATCGCTTTTTAACAGTTCATACATCGTTGCTGCAGCGATTGTTGGTACTGCAAGCAAAAACGAAAATAAGGCTGCTTCTGATCTTTTAAATTTCATTATCATCATCCCTATCAATACCGCTCCCGCTCGTGAAACACCGGGAATAATTGCACATGCTTGGATAAGTCCAACAATCAGCGCCTCTTTATAAGTTATTGAAGACAGATCCCGATTGGTTTTTAACATACCTTTCATGATGTACCATTCAATCAATATAAAAAGAAGCCCGACACTCATAAGCGCTCCGGAGATAATCACATGCGATTCAAACAACACATCCATCACAAAATCTCTCATAAAGAATCCAACAATTGCAGTCGGAACAAATGCGATACACGCTTTTACAAATAGATCCGGATTGGTTAGGACCTTTCTCCAAAAAAGCCCAACGATTGCAAACATTGCTCCACCTTGAATGACAACTTCAAACAATTTCACCTGAGATGATTGGGGGATGTTAAGCAACGCTGTTGTCAAAATAAGGTGAGCGGTTGAAGAAATGGGGAGAAACTCCGTAACTCCCTCCACAATTCCTAAGACGAGTACTGCAAAAAGTGACATATGCTATTGTACCGTAGATTACAGTATGCTGCACGTTGGTTTGGTACAATATACCTATGAAAATAGCGCTGGTGCATGATCATTTACTCGAGTTTGGAGGAGCAGAGCGTGTTCTTGTTGCACTTAAAAAAATCTTTCCTGAAGCAGATGTGTATCTGTCAGCATATAATCAAAAAGTAGTAGAGAGGTGGATTCCAGACTTTTCCACATGGAATGTTCGAGTATCTTGGGTTTCCAAAATTCCCTTTTATCATAAATTGTATTCTCCCTTGAGATTTTTGGCTCCATTTATTTGGGAATCCTTCGACTTTACGAAATATGATGTGGTGATTTCGTCAAGTGGCTGGTTTATGTCAAAAGGTATTTTGACTAAGCCTCCAACAAAACACATTTCCTATATTCATCATCCACCATCGTATCTGTACTACTATCAGACTGCCATTGAATGGCAAAAATATTTCATCATTAAGCTTTATGCACATTTTATTAATCACTTTTTACGCATCTGGGATTTTATCTCATCACAGCGTCCAGATATTCTTGTGGCGAATTCGCAGGAAACTCGACGCAGAATTCAAAAGTTTTATCGCAGAGATGCCCAAGTTATATATCCGCCAGTAGATATTCTCAGAAATGAGCCATCTTTCAAGCCGGTAACTGATGGATATTATGTGACTGTCTCTCGACTTGCATTCAAAAAACATATTGATCTGCTTATTAAAGCTGCAAACCTCTACAAATTTCCTCTTAAAATAGCAGGAAGTGGAAGAGATCTGGAAGCTCTTAAGGCATTAGCAGGTCCTACAGTTGAGCTTTTAGGATACGTTCCAGATGAAAAGCTTTCCGACCTCTTCGCAGGTGCAAAAGCTTTCTTGAATGCCAGTGAAGATGAGGAGTTTGGTATTTCTGCGGTTGAAGCGATGGGATATGGGGTGCCAGTGATTGCTTATGCTTCTGGAGGACTTAAAGAAACCGTTGAAGATGGAAAAAATGGATTTCTTTTTGAAGAACTTACTGAGAGGTCTTTACATGAAGCACTTCAAAAGTTCGAAAAATCTGACATTTCAGCGATGAAAAAGCATAGTAGGTTAGACGCAAAAAAATATAGTGCTGAAGTTTTTGCACAGGAAATTTTAAATCTGATGAAACAAACCTAAGCAAATGTAATTAGCCCCTAATTTCGTATGTTAGAATGGATGACTTATGGCTAAAGAATTGTCGGGACGTGTAGATTATGTTCGGGAAACTCCCTGGGCAAACTGTGCCTCAGTATCTCTTGCCTCAGTACTACCAGAATCCCTAAGTGGAAATGAAGATCTTTTAGGGCTTGCCTTTAAAAATGATGGGACGATTGACTACATGAAGAGACTTCTTCATGTAGCTCTATATAGACAAGGGTACTGCCCTCTTGCATATGTAAGCGATGATCATTCTGATGTTGTCACAGTTCTCCGAGATGCATATAAAGATTCACGAAAAAATCCGTTTATTGAGGTATTTGGCGCAATTGTTGTAGCACGAAAAATCAAAGCCAGTAATGATTATCATAATGCAATGGATGAATATCTTGCTGACGAAGCATATAGGGTATGTGAATTTAATCCTGAAAATTATGGAACAGACTCGAGTGAGACACAACTTCACCTATTTTCAGTTGTTTCTGTGAATTCACGAGCTGGAAGAAAAAAGGGTGGTGTTGTGGATACAGCACATCCAGGTTGGAGAGGTAGAAAGCTCCCACGATTTATGCCTATGGATCGAGTAGGGAATCAAAGTATGAAACTAAATCCATTTTTTGAATCTCATCCCATTGTAAGTAGAGGGATTCGATTTGAATATTTAGATCATGCCCACACGGGTATTCCACAATCTTTTTGGGATGTACAGCTCAGCAACCTAGATATACTGTCAGAGAGCGCTAGAATAGCTGGAAGACAATACCTTTAGAACACATTCATGTGCTATTTTTAACATTCCAAATAAGAGTTTCAAGTTGGTATAATG
>JAGORW010000040.1:0-2266 GCA_018062605.1 Candidatus Woesebacteria bacterium
AGGTCTTCGGCAGTTCGTTTTGTGAGTGTTGTCACAAGTACACGCTGACTTTTTTCAACTCGTCCTTTGATTTCATCAATCAAATTACGAATATCATTTTCAGTTGGTCGAATTTCAATTTCTGGATCTACAATACCAGTTGGTCTGACGAGTTGCTCAACAATGGTATTCTTTGAGTCCTCTACTTCCCACTCATTTGGTGTCGCTGAAATGTATACACATGTTGGGATATTTTTGTAGAACTCATCAAATTTGAGAGGTCGATTGTCTAAAGCAGATTGTAGTCGAAAACCATAATCAATGAGGGTCCTTTTGCGTGCTTGGTCTCCGTTATACATACCGCGTACTTGAGGAACTGTCATATGTGATTCGTCAATAAAGACCAACCAATCCTTACCGAATTTATGGGTAAAGAAATCAAGAAGACTGTGTGGTGCTTGACCTGGTTGACGTCCATCAAAGTATCGCGAATAGTTCTCAATGCCATTTACATAGCCCATTTCTTTCATCATCTCTAAGTCATAACTGACTTTTTGAATAAGACGTTCAGCTTCTAAAACCTTTCCACGAGCTCTCAAGCCCTCAGATTCAGTCTTGAGATCTGCACGAATTTGAGCTTCAGCTCCTAGTAGTAAGCTTTTATCAACGAGATAATGCTTAGCAGGATAAATCACAATTGATTCGTGTGCATTCTCTGAAATAATATCACCACTGAGTGGATCTCGTACAGTGATTGATGTAATGGTGTCGTTCTCAATACCAAGGCGATAGCTAATATCATCGTATGCAGGATAAATGTCTATATTCTCGCCTCTTAAGCGAAAAGTTCCTCTGTGATAATCAAATTCTGATCGCTCATATTGCAGTTCAATAAGTCGCTCAAACATTGTGCTCCGGGTAATTTTTTGGCCAACATTCAGCGGAAGAATGAATTTTGCATATTCTGCAGGAGCCCCAATATTATAAATACACGAGACTGAAGCAACCACAATAATATCATCGCGAGTGAGGATATTACTTGTTGCAGCGAGCCGGAGTTTATCAATTGTGTCGTTAATTTGGGCTTCCTTCTCAATGTACGTATCAGTAGTAGGCATGTACGCTTCTGGCTGATAGTAATCATAGTATGAGACAAAATAAGATACAGCGTTTTCAGGAAAGAATGATCGCATTTCCTGATAAAGCTGTCCAGCAAGTGTCTTGTTATGAGAAATAATGAGCGCGGGCTTTTGTGTTCGGTCAATCACATTTGCCATTGTGTATGTTTTTCCAGACCCGGTGACACCCAACAAGACCTGGCGATCATGACCAGTGTCAATATTCGAAACAAGCTGGTTTGTGGCCTTAGCTTGCTCTTCAGTTAATGAAAAATCGGATTGGATCTTAAACATAGACGATTCATTTTACATTCTTTTTGAACATTTGTACACCAAGAGTTAGAAGTCACTTTGTAACATGGTTTCTAAATAACTTCAAAGCTCAAGTTGAAGCATGAGTGCACCGGCGGCAAGGTCCGGATAATACAGTTCATTCAACGGGAGTACTGCTGTTTCCTTGCGTCCCGTATATGGGTTAGTCGTTTCCACGTGAACTAAGGAGTCGATATGCTTAATAACCGTTAAATCAGCCCCAAACATCTCATGACAAACAACATCACCGGGAAGAAGCTGATGATGCTGCAGTTCCTGGCGCGAGAGTTCAATTGAAATCTTCAAAGCTTTATGTACTGACTGACTTTCTATCATGCACCTATTATACTTCTCTGATGCTCTAAAGTCACCTTTTCCTTGTATTCTTAATGTTGTTTTTGTACCATAAACGTATGTACGATCTTATTGCAGTCGGGGATATCACTATGGATATGTATTTTCAAGGTGATTCATTAACACAAGAGGATGGGCGTTTTTCATTAGCTATCGGTGGAAAATATTACACCAATATGTTCCACTCAGGAATAGGTGGAAGTGGTGGAAACGTTGCTATTCATGCATCAAATCTTGGTGCAAATTCTGCAGTTGTCGCAACTATAGGTGAGACAACTTTTAAGAATGTGATTGTTCAAACACTCATTAAAAAGTCTGTATCAACCGAATTTTTGCATTTTGATAGAGATCATACGAGCATTTCTACAATTCTTTTGTCCCCTCAAGGCGAAAAAACTGTGATTAAATACAGCGATCCTAAAGAACATATTCACATTTCTCCTCATGCACTTGATCGCATAAAGACAGCGAAAATTATATTCATGGGCAATTTGGCGGATGTT
>JAGORW010000040.1:2366-7905 GCA_018062605.1 Candidatus Woesebacteria bacterium
CATTTAAACCCATTTAAACCCATTTAAACCCATTTAAACCCATTTAAACCTTCTTGAGGTTTTGGAGCAAATCTCTACCTGTCATATCCTGAGGAACAGCAATGCCAAGGAGGGATAAAATCGTTGGTGCAATGTCTGCTAGAATACCTGTTTCTAAGGTGCGATTATTTCCTTGAAGCTCTTTCGAAATTGCAATAAATGGCACTGGATTGCCTGTATGTTCTGTTGAGACACCACCTGTTTGGGAATCAATCATCTCTTCAACGTTCCCGTGATCTGCAGTAACAATAACAGTGTAGTCATGTTCTAGCGCTGTTGCAACTACCTTGCCGAAACATTCGTCGAGAGTCTGCATTGCTTTGATAGCTGCCTCGAGATTACCGGTATGACCTACCATGTCCGCATTCGCATAGTTAACCAAAATAAATTTGTATGTCCCCGTCTGCATTTTTTGAATCAAAGCTTCAGTTACCTCAGGTGCTGACATTTCTGGTTTTGTGTCATATGTAGGTACTTTGGGAGATGGGATGATAAGTCTATCTTCCATGGGGAACGGAGCGGTTCGTAATCCGTTGAAATAGTGTGTTACAAAAGGCTCTTTTTCACTCTCAGACATACGAAGCTGTGGCAGCCCATTCTCAGATAAAATCCTACCAAGTGGCATTTTTACAATGTTTGGAGGAAAGGCAATTTCAGCAGGTAAGTTCTGCTCGTACTCTGTCATCATCACAAAGAACAAATTAGCAATTTTTTGACCACGTGTAAATGGGGGTGTTAGATTTGAATCTTCTTCTGTTTCAGAATGTTTTTTGTCATATTTAACTTTGTACGGGTCGAAGGACTGTTTGTTTGCATCCTGTTCAAAATTGTCTAAAACAAAGGCTTTAGTAAGTTCGCGAGGACGATCAATACGAAAATTGTAGAAAATTACGGAATCATTTGCTTGCACTAATGCTGGCTCACTTCCATCTGGAACAATAAGGGTTGGCTCGATAAATTCATCAGTAATATCTTTCGCATAGGCACTTTCCACGGCCTCTTTCCATGTTTTTGTTCTCTGTCCTTCACCGAGAGTATAAGCTTTGTACGCTTTTTCTATTCGCTCCCATCTCCTGTCGCGATCCATTGCATAGTAGCGTCCAGTGATCGAAGCAATTCGGCCGATTTTAAGTTGGTCAAGTTTAGCTTGTATATCATCTAAATATGTTAAAGCTGCTTTTGGAGGAGAATCACGCCCATCAGTTATTAAATGTAAATTGACATTTTGAAGATTATTTTCCTTGCACATGAAAAGAAGTGCATAGAGATGCGCTGTGCTTGCATGAACAGTACCATTACCTAAAAGTCCAAGTAAATGTAAGGCGCTATTGTTCTTTTGTGAATGCTCAACAGCATGTTTAAATGCTGGATTAGTAAAAAATGTACCGTCAGCAATAGACAAGTTGATACGAGGTAGGCTTTGATAGATAATTTTTCCTGCACCAATATTTAAATGCCCAACTTCTGTGCTCCCAAATTCATTAGCAGGAAGACCTACAGCCTCTCCTGACGCCTTTAACTGTGTATGGGGATATGAATGAAAAGCTTCATCAAAATGTTGTGGATGCGATTGAAAGTAGGCATTGGAAGGACTTGGTAGGGAAATTCCCATTCCATCAAAAATCAACAAGACAACGCCTTTCATAATTCAAGTATAACAAACTAGTGAAATGGTTAACTAGTCAACTCGTTAACTAGAGTGAAATAGTGAAACGTTTAAACAGTGAAGAAGTGAAGTGGTGAAGAGGTCAATTGGTGAAGAAGTGAAGAAGAATGGTTCTGCTTCCCTCTTTACTACTCGACCTCTTGACTACTTAACTAATTTTTATAGTTCGCTTTTTTGTTTATTTAACTCTTCAGTCTGTGATTGAGAAAGATTAGAAAGGTTTCCATGCTCAGTTAAGAGGGATTCAATTTCAAGCAAGCGATTATATTTTACAATGCGCTCTCCACGTGCTGGCGATCCAAATTTCACAAAATCAGCTTGCACGCCAACTCCTAAATCTGCAATTGTTGGGTCAGTGGTTTCCCCCATTCTGTGAGATACGATTAATTTCATATCGACTTCTCGAACGGTTGCGATAAACTTGAACATCTCTGAGATAGTACCCAGTTGATTAAATTTCACCAAGACAGCATTACAAGCTCGCTTCTCTGCGGCTCTTTTTAATCGTTCAGTACTACCTGCAACAAAGTCATCGGCGACAATATATGTTTGTGCACCAATTTCTTTCGTTATTGTTGTCCATCCATCAAAGTCTTCCTCATGGAGAGGGTCCTCAACAATTAACATATTGTATTTATTCACGGCCTCGATCATGAATTCAATGTATTCTTTTGTTTCAAGAGCTGCAGCCTGGTCCTTAATAGCATAGCGACGATTCTTGAAATAATATTCAGGGGCACAATCAACGCCCATGTAAATATCAACGCCAAGCTTTAGTTTACGAGTCAATAAAACCTCTTTGATAATGTCAAAGGCCTCAGTGTTTGTAAACAAATTAGGAGTGAATCCTCCTTCTTCAGAAACCGAGACATCTGCATTTCGTTGGGTAAAAAGGTTTTTTAAACCGCTGTATGCTGACACGGCAAACTCTAACGTTGTAGAGAATGACTTAGATGTTGATGGAACAAGGTGAAATTCCTGGAAATCCAAGTTTTTTGTACCATGTTTTCCTCCATTGATCATGTTATAGATTGGAGATGGCACTCGAGTTATTTGGACGTTTTGATTATAGAGGTTGTTGTAGAGGGAGTTGATATATTCATAGAGTGGTTTTTTTGCAGATGCGGCGGATGCTTTTAGGATGAGCTGTGAGATAATCATTATGGTATTAACACCAAGCTTTTTATATGATTCTGTACCATCAGCTTGAAGAAGCCACATGTCAATTTCATTCTGAAGTGTAGTGTCAACGCCTACGAGCTTGGGTGCAATCGCAGTATTTATGTACGAAACAGCAGTTTGGACTCCTTGGCCAAGATATCTGTCCAAGTTATTATCACGAACTTCCACTCCCTCATGCTTGCCTGTTGATTCACCAGATGGCACCTGAGCACGAACTTCAATATCATCAGTAGTCGTAAGAATACCCTCGATTGTAGGGATTCCTCGTGAATCTAAAACTTCTCTGGCTGTTATTTTTTTAATGAGTGCCATAATTTTGCTTCAAGGTTGAAAATAAGTTCTCGTGTTCTATCAACCGCATCCGCATTCAAAGAAAGGCTGGTCGCTCCCCATCTCACTAACGCCTCTGCAATATCTGGATAATCAGAAGGTGCCTGACCACAGACAGATACAGTCACATTATGCTTTCGAGCCGTTGTGACAATCTTTTTGAGTGCCCACATCACAGCAGGGTTTTGCTCCGAATAGAGATGCTCAACCTCATGGCTATCCCTATCCACTCCAAGAAGAAGCATTGTTAAATCATTTGTGCCGATGGAAATACCATCAATGCCAAGTGAAATCATGTCCTCTAATAAAATGACGGCGGATGGAACCTCAACCATGATCCACAGTTTGAATGTTGGCGATTGGTCAAGCCCATGTTCTTTGATGATGCTTTTGATTTGCATCAGTTCAACAGGTGTACGAAGAAATGGAATCATCAGCCAAATATTCTTGTAACCCTCTTCACGGACTTGTTTAATAGCCTCAAGTTCCATATCAAAGACATCTTGCCATTTAATGTATCGAGATGCACCTCTAAATCCGATCATGGGATTTTCCTCTTTTGGCTCATATTTTTGACCGCCCTTTAAATGGCTATATTCGTTGGATTTAAAGTCGGTTGCTCTATACACAACAGGTCGAGGGGCAAATGGCTTTACCACTTTAATCATTTCATTTTTGAGATGCTTAATAAATTCCTTCTGCTTGCCCTGCTCAATGATCATCTTTGGATGAACACCAATGTTTGCCATTATGAATTCGGCGCGCATCAGTCCAACGCCATCAACATCCAAAGTTGAGGCATGTTGAGCCAAATCAACTTCAGCCAAGTTCATATAAATTTTGGTCATGGTTTTATATTTCTTCTTTGGCTTTTCTTTTTCGCCTTCAGAGATTTTCAATTTCAGTGCGCCTTCATAGACTTCACCTGTTGATCCGTTGACTGTAACCTGGTCAAGCTTGGCAAGTAATTTTGTAACACCAGTTGCACCAACCACTGCGGGGATACCAAGTTCTCGAGAAACAATAGCCGCATGAGACGTCCTTCCACCTAATTCAGTAACAATGGCCGCAGCTTTTTTCATAGCTGGAACATAATCAGGATCGGTCATTGGCGCCACAAGAACATCACCAGGGTGAATTTTGTTGATTTCATCAGGAGACATAATAATAACTGGTTGACCGCTGCCAAGACCTGGGGATGCTGGGGATCCAGTGACAATCAGTTTGTGTTCTCCAACTTCCACCTCTGTGTAATTCTTTCCATCTTTTGCGCGTTTTGCATCTTCCTCGTCATGAATTGTAGTGATGGGTCGAGATTGAACAATGTAGACGTGACCTTTCTCAACTGCCCATTCAATGTCCTGTGGGAAGAAATAGTGATCTTCAATTGAGGTAACAATCTTTGCAAGTTCTTGAATAAGAGGATCAGCAAGCTTTTGTTTTTTGCCATCACTTGATGAAACTTTCACCTCTTCATTATCAATCCCCTTTTTTATCAGTTTTACTTTTTGCTCCTTTATTTCCTTCTTTGTAATAACAAAACCGTCCTTGGCCACTTCATAATGATCTGGCGTCACAACACCTCCAACAATATATTCACCAAGGCCATCGATCGCCTCAATAGTAACAGTTGATCGGTTGTTGGTAAGAGGATCAATTGAAAAGGCTATGCCCGATTGATCAGATTGCACCATCCTTTGAACCACTGCAGCGAGCCCGACTTGCATATGGTCATACTTTTTCTGAAAGCGATAGTACATTGCGCGCTCTGTAAAAAGAGATGCCCAGCAGTCTTTAATCTTTTCCACAAGATGATTTTCACCTTGGACATTTAAGAAAGTTTCTTGTTGACCTGCAAACGAAGCGTCTGGAAGGTCCTCAGCGGTTGCAGAAGATCGTACTGCAACAATTGGAGATTTAAGTGTTGATTTAAGATGCTCCAAAACCTGTTGGCTATGGTTCTTTTTATACACTTGGGCTTCACGACGAGCCATATGATTATAGAATCCGTGAATTTCGGTGAGGAGGTCGTGTGGAATCTGCGCATTTCTAATTAAGCGGCGAATTGCTGAGGCGCCATCAGAAAGTTCTTTTGGATTATCAAAGTTGATCAATGTAATATAGTGTTTTATATCAGCAGTCAGCTTATTGACCTCCATGATATAAAAGTAGGCGTTAGAGGTGATAACAAATCCAAACGGAATTGGAAAGCCTGCCTGAGTCATCTCTCCAAGGTTTGCACCCTTACCTCCGACGAGGCCAACATCGTGCTTATCAACATCATCAAACCATACAATTAGATCCTTTTTTTTCATAGAAATA
>JAGORW010000041.1:0-3070 GCA_018062605.1 Candidatus Woesebacteria bacterium
TTTATAAGGTACGCAAGAATTAAACCGGTTAAGAGCGAGCCGACAATCACATAGAAAAGTGGAATGTCTGGAATGATATATTGACCCATATGAAGAGTAACGGGCATGAGATTATCGTACGAAACATACGCGATAGCTGAACCGATTAAAACAAGCAGAATTATTGTAAGCATATCTGCCAGTATACTCCCCTCGTATGGAGATTGATGTAAGGGGTGTGTAAGAATTACTTTCGGCGCTTTGCAGCTTTCTCAGCAAGCATTTGCTTTTTGATTTCAAGTCTCTTTTTTGTTTTATGGTTGTGGGTTTTCTTCATTTTGCCCACTCCGGTTGCTCTTTTTGCCATATATGAGGATTATACACTACTTGTTAACTGGTTAACTAGTAATTTGTTAACTTGAGGGGGTGAAGAAGTAATGGTAAAAAAGAGGGTGCACGCTGATAACAGTCGTACACCCATGATATTCTAGGATTCTAACGATGTGAAATATTCTTTCACTTCGCTTGGGAGTGGATAGTGCACCAGCTCCTCTTTGCCCAAGCGGCGCATCAAGCGCGTGCGCAGCATTCGAAAAACTCGTCCCGACATGGTCCACCCACGCTTCCCGGGAACTTTGAAAGCCTTCTCATAGCTCCTTCTTTCCGGGCTGTGCTTCCTGTATGGCCTTCTGGACTCTCTTTGGATCTTGCTGTCTCTCGCCATATATGCTCCTATCTGTGTAGCTTGGCAAGTAAAGAAAATCAACCCATAGTATACCATATTTTAGGTTAGAAATCAAATATAATGAAGGAGTAGGTGTATACAAATAATGCAAAAAAAAACCCTCGACTTCTTTCGAAATCGAGGGCAGATGGTTATACTGCAGAGTATGAAAATTTGAATCTGTTGTACGTGCTAAAAGACAACATCCTTTTTTGAGGACATGGCTACGTTTTGCTGAGATTCATCCGGTTTTCGGAACAAATTCAGCTTGATGATAATGCCACCGACTAGGGCAGCAATACAAACAATGCTGAATGTAGAGACGAAAAGATCAACAACGTAAAAGCGAGATATCAGCACTGGTCGGTAAATAAGCACGAATACGATTGCTACCCAGTGACTCGTGCAATAGTAGCAAGATATTAGCTTACCCGCCCAAGTGCTTTTTTCTGCAATAAGCGTGCGAAATGTTGCAAAAATCTGTGCTCTAGAAACAGTCACAGAAATTGCAGCTGTTGCGAGTGAAAGTACAAGAACCTGGTACATCTCATTAGTGTCCATTTACCAGCACCCACATCTCTTGGAAGGTCCATTTTGGTCATTTATTGCCACCTTGGCTTCAGTCAATGCCAAATCAATTTCATGCAACAATTCGTCGATATCAGGTACTTGACCTGAAATATCGACAAGATCAAATGTTAAATCTTTTCCCTTTTTAGGGGGTTTTGACACAGTTATTCGATCTTGGATCATGATGTACTCCGTTAATTATGATCTTGACGTACCCTATAGACACCAACGATTTCATCCCTAAGACCACGAGTAAATTCAGAAAGTTCATCTTTATGGTTTAAATCCAAGTTTTGATCTTGAATCGCATCGATTGCTGCTACCATATCTGCCATGCTGATACCGCTTTGACCTCCGGATGCCAGGTCACGATGAAGAGCAATCGAGGTAGCTTGATCAACTGCGCTGACTACCATTCCGCCATTGATCAAATCTCCCAATGTGAAATCAATGGGTCCGTTATTTCGGGTTTCTACACGATAGAGAACTCGTTCCTTAGAGAAGATCTCACGAGTTCCATGTTGTGCGATATCATCATGGGTATATCCATTCATCAGAGGTACACCGGCAAGGTTCAGATTGAAGATCTCGGCAGCACTTTGTGGTGTAGGTCGAGTGACCCTGATCTTACGATCAATACGGCCATCTCGAACAATAGCTGGATCGAGAATGTCAGAGCGATTTGTCGCTAGAATGATTAGAGCACTTGAATCTTCTAGTCCATCCATTTCAGCAAGGAACATAGGAACAATAGTTCGTTCAATGTCAGAACTAATTCCTGTTCCCCGCTTAGAGAGAATGGCATCTGCCTCATCTATAAAGATTACAGCAGGATATCCATGCTCGTATCGATGGGTACGTGCTCGATCAAAAATTTGGCGGATCGTTGCTTCCGCAACACCAACATATCGGTCAAGAATTTCGGGACCTTTGATGTAAATAAATCCAC
This sequence comes from Candidatus Woesebacteria bacterium, assembly GCA_018062605.1. Lineage (GTDB taxonomy): Bacteria > Patescibacteriota > Microgenomatia > UBA1406 > HO2-37-13b > 2-02-FULL-43-11-A. The sequence continues at coordinate 2,223 of JAGORW010000041.1, forward strand.
TGTGAGCATTCTTACCAGCATATGTCTGTGCAAGTGAGTGAGCAGTAGCCTTAGCAAGCATCGTTTTGCCACATCCAGGAGGACCATACAGCAAGATACCCTTGATGGGCTTTTTACCATATCGCCGAAAGACATCAGGATTTCTGTGAGGAAGTTCAACAGCCTCAATCATGCTTTGCTTTGCTTCTTCAAGTCCACCAATATCATCCCAACGAACATGAGAGGTACCGTCAAAACTAAATCGTTCATCGGTCTTCCCAAGATTATTGATAATGATTGTGCCAGTACTATCAATGACGACACGATCACCTTTTTCAAGTTGTCCACTGAATCTACCATTGAATACAACCTGCGTGGATGATGCGATGTCAACTTCTGAGTATGTTGAATCAATGACATTTCGAATGTACGAAATGCTACCTCCAAGTGTCTCATCAGATTTCGAAACAATTTGCATTGATTCAATTGATACCTTCACGGTATCGCCCGGGCGGATTGCAATTTCCTTTGGAAGATTGACAACCATGAACTTACCATCGATAACAATGGTTGCAGTCCCAAAGGCACCACCAACAAGCTCGACAGCTGGGTTTCCACCTGAAACATGGTACCAGCTTGAATTTCCAAGGTCCGATTCAACCAACACATCCCCTTCTCGATCTAGTCCCACGACAATCACACCATTGAGTCCAGCATCTGAACCTCGATTAATTCGTACAATTTTCCCCTTTTTAAAGGCTTGGATGTTTGTATCCAAAGGGGATACGCAGATCACAATTCCAAATGCGAAAGGAGGCTCTGATAGTCTTTTGAGACGATCATTTTGTTCAACCAGTTTAGCCTTTGCA
>JAGORW010000041.1:3170-7863 GCA_018062605.1 Candidatus Woesebacteria bacterium
GAGAGCTTAACGCCTCTTTCTCCAAGTTGAGCGTCCAAGCCATCTTTAAATTTGACCACAAATTCATATGCATTTGCTTGTTTGAGAGCCTTAATAATCTGGTCATCAGTGGCTTTTTCAACTCCATAGGCAACATTTTCTCGAACTGTTGAGGAAAAGAGCTCATTATCTTGAAAAACCAGGGCTACATGCTCGCGGACCCATGCATGACTTGCCTCGGTATAGTTTTTTCCGGAAAGGGAAAGGGTACCTGATGAAGGTTCATAGAGCTTTAGAATAAGATTAATCAAGGTTGTTTTACCTGCCCCAGAATGCCCAACTAAGGCAACGGTTTCATGATTTTTAAGCTCAAGGTTGATATCTGTAAGCACTTGGGTGCCGTCTTCATATGCAAAATTAATATGTTCAAGGCTAAGTTCGGGTTTGGAGGCGAGTTTTGGAAGACGCTTGGTTTGGAATATTTCCTTGCTCTCAAGCTCCAAAACAGAGAAAAATTCCTTTGAATCAGCTTCAGCACGCTGAACTTGCTCCAGAATATAGCTCATACCATACAATGGCCAGCGGAGCTGATTGAGGATTTGGATTATCAGAATCATCTCTCCCAGTGTGAGGGCGCCGTTAAACGTTTTGCTAAAAATCATAAACAGAATCGCCACAAACGACATCTCGAGGCCAAATTCACGAATAAAGTTGAGAATATGATAGAAAGTCGACTGGCGGTCGTAGAGCTTGTTGATGATAGTGTACTTATCAGACACAAAATTCCACTCTCTGAATTGAGTATTGTAGGTTTTAACAAGCTTGATGTTGCTCATAACCTCAGAAATCCTACCTCGCGTAACATCTTCATGAATGTTTTTCTCAGCTTGAAGCACACCCCATCGACGAGTTGAATAGCTTGAAATAGCAATGTAAACCGGGAAAATCGCAAGGGCAATCATACCAATGGTGAGGTCGAAATACGAAAGAACAGCAATGCCGAAAATTGCCTGCAGAATCGCTGGAATGATGAAGTTAGTTGCACCACCCATGAATTCGCGAATTGAATTGATTCCTCTATTGAGCTGGTTAACGATTTTTCCGGAAATTTCAGAATCAAAGTACATTTGAGGAAGGGTGAAGATCTTTTTGTAATAGACTTCGGTGAGGTAGCGTCCGAGGCGGGAGGCGATGTGATCGCCGAGGCGCTGGTTGAGCGTATTTATGACCACAACGGTGAGATTTATGGCAAGGATAAGGGAGAAAAGGAGCGTTAATGTCTGGAAATCTCCATTTCCAGAGCTAATTTGCTTCGAAAGCTCATCGACCACGTACTTAAAAGTGATTGGCGTTGCCTGCTGAAGGAGCGCTTGGATAGTGATAATCAGGCACGACACAAGAATCCATTTGTGCTGCGGCTTCGAAAGCTTAATGATTTTGAAAATATTTTGCATAGAAGTATTATAGCAGGGTCCGTCCTGTTCTAGGTCCGTCCTTGATGAGGCTAATTCTTACTTAGGAGATCGCTGTGAAAAGCAAAACCCTTTGTTTTCTACCCAATTTTACCTAACGTGGATTCTTTTGATTCTCAGTAGGAAATAGATGGTTAAAGCCTTCAGGAGGATCCGCTATATTCAAAATACGCTCAACAAGGACGGACCTAGAACAGGACGGACCTCGTACTTTTCAAGTCCCATAGCATTGACATTCAACTTATCTGGTGGTAGAATTGCGCCGATTGCTAGTATGTCGTTTGTCATGCTGCATAAAGGAGAGGCATGCATTTCCTGCACGTTGAAACTACGAAAAGTTATAAATATCTTTCCTTGCATGAGATTTTTTTCACATCACACTTTCGCTTTTTCAATATACCAACAAAGGAGAAAATCATGGATAAGGTAATGAAGAGTAAGCCTCTCGGAGTTAACTGGACACTGATTTATTGTACTGTTCTGCTAGCCATATGGGGATTCTTTATGTTCAAAATTGGAGAAAAGGAGCCTCACACAGGTCCGCTTATTGAGATGTCCGTTCGTTCTGGAGAGGTTTTAAACATCAGTGGCAATGCATCGATGTTGGCCGCTTCAAATGATGATTTCATTTTGAGAAATTTCGAAACTGAAGATCTTCTTGGAGCTACGGAGAAGAACCTCCATCCTATTGGATGGGAGGGAGATTTTCATAGTATTGTTCAGGAAGAAATTACAGGGCATTGGCTTGTTGAAAAGGGTACTGTTGTAACAGTGAGGTTGGAAGGAACTCCACAGCTTAAGGTTGTGACAGGTTTGGATACAGTAGATCTTCTTGCAGCAAGAGTTAACACGTCTATCGGTGTTTTACTTGTAGGGTTTCTTATTGCTTTGTTGCTTGGATTGCCTAAGTAACTTCTCACAATCACACAGGAGTTTAAGTTGAATATTGAGAAGAACGAATCGTTTGGGATTTCATTTCCGAACATTGACTGGGGACTAGCTGCATGGTGGATTGTCCCTCTCTGTATCTGGGCGTTTTCCATGTTTATTATTGATGGCAAGCCAATCAATGTTGATCATGGTCCATTTGTTGAGATTAGTGCTGGCCCTGGTAGAGAAATAAAGCTGAGCGAACCTGCTGAGATTGAGGCTGGTTCTAAGGATTTATTCGAACTGTGGAATGAAAAGCAACATTTGAGTAAGACGGCTCAGGCTGTTCCCAATGAGGAGGAGCATCCTATGGGTTGGGGTAAGGACAATTACTACAAGGTTGAGAGATTCAAGGCAACAGGCGATTGGGTTCTTAAGCAAGGTGAAAGTGTCGATGTTCGCATCTATGGGACTCCTACACTTGTAATTGGTGGTGGTGAACCAGATGTGCTCTTCGATAGATTCGCTGCGAGCTTTTTGATCCTCCTTTTGTGGCTTTTGGCATGGCATTTGTTTGGGTAATCGTCCAACTAACACGTACGCCTACTCAGCATGCATAAAGGAGACAGATATCTATGAACATTGATAAGATTAGCAAGTCGGAGCCTATCAAACTACCCAGAGTTCCGATTAAGTGGATCGTCTGGCTTGGTTGTTTTGCGGCCATTTGGTCTAGCCTCTTTCAAAGTTGCAGTGCGGTTGAACCTCCCAAGGAAATCAGGGGGCCGGTTGTAAACATGCTCCTTTCTGAAGATACGGTGTTTGATGTGAATGAGCCGGTAACGCTTCAACTTTCAGCTCCCAAGGAGTTTGTTCTTCGCAACAAGTCGACTGGTGAGGTTTTCGGTTCGGTTGAAGTGAAGGACAAGAGTGTATTTCCGATTGGTTGGGAATTCGAGACCTTTGAGACATTGACTCTGTCCAAGGTGGAGGGGGCATGGGTCCTGGCAGACGGGGTTGATGTTCAACTGCGTATTATTGGGAGCGAGAAGCTCGTTGTAGGACCAACTCCCAAGCCAAAAGATCCGACAGGAGATGTCATTTTCATGACAGTTGTCCTGGGATTTGTTTTCTTACTTATTGCTATTCTCATTATCTGATAGTTAAAGAGGGAGAATGGCAACATAACTTTTCGATTTCGTTCATCGTGCCCAGCACGGGGGTTGGTTCTACCAGCTTCCGTGCTTTTTTTTGGCCAAAAAAAGAGGCACGCGTTCGGCTTCACTCAACCAAAATGGTCAAGTAAAACGTACTTGCGTGCCTTATGGGCACTTCTAGAAACTACGACTAATGGATATTCAGGACAGGCAACACGACATACACTCGTGAGTTGATGGTAACCAACCGCTCTGGTCGAACAAACGTGCCCTGCGCCCGCAGGCCAACCACGAAGTCATCCATGATGAGGTCCTTGGAGCAGGTGGTGGGCAGGATCTGCACGACCAACGGGCTGTTGTTATGCACCCGCATGTTGCCGACGAGAGCATCAAGGATGGAGTACTCGCCCGTGCTCTGGTTGAAAACCAAGGCCGAGTGACCGGACGGGAGTGTCCAGTCGGAGTCCAATTGCGGGGTCTGGTTGACCATGGGTTCAACACAGACACCATCCCAGCTTTCCTTCTTGCCATCCAACAGGAAGGCATACGGAAAGGTAAAATCGATGGAGTTTCCGGCCATGCTTTGGAATACCCAAGCTCGCAGCTCCGTCTCGGAGTCGCAGTTCAGGTAGTTTACAATTGCTCCACCGTTTTCCAGCTTGTAATGCTTCGGCCCACGAAGTAGAGTCATGCTCTGTGACGTGAACACCGGATGGTGCATCAGCGCCAACAGATAATCATTCTCGGCCAGATCACCTCCCTGGCCCTCCCAAATGTCCTGGGGACGGTTGTGGTTCTCCGTGCAGGAGTTGACCTCGTCAGTCGCATGAACGATGGACGTATTGAAAAAGCCAAAAAGAACGGCAGCAAGAACCAGCAGATTGCGGATCTTCATTGTATCGCTCCTTGGGTGGTTTGGCGGATGTGATGACAAGGCAAAACGAGTTGCTCAAATCCCAATATCGTATGTTTCAAAGAACATAACGTCGACAGGTGACGTTAATGAACCAGATAGTATAGCATAAAAAGGCCTATAGCACAAGTGGGACTGCGCGAATGAGTACGTCTATATTACCAATCTGCACTTTTTCAGTGCTTAACACCTTTGGATTAACGTCACCTGACAACTTAGAATGGAAAGTCTAGTGTGCGGGTCCCAGTCCTGAAAGCAGAATTATCAAAACCACTCCTGCCAAAAACAAGACTGTTTGCGGT
>JAGORW010000004.1 GCA_018062605.1 Candidatus Woesebacteria bacterium
TTCTAAATCTCTCCATTGTTTCAGGATCTCTTCTGCCATCATACAGGTTTAGAAACTCGTTCAGTTGCCTATCTACTGTTTGACTTAAGTCCTTCAACATTGGAATGTCACGACGTAAATGGCCTTCTCCAGTTACTGTTTCTCTCATAGTGTCTTGTGTGTTGTGAATTGTATTCATACGTTTAAACGCATGGTATAAGAAAATGATTATACCACCATTTAGCCTATTTGAGTAGCTTTTTTATATCCTTCTCTGTAATCTTCTTGACTTCTTCAACATCCATCTTCTTACCATTCTTATCCAATGGCAGTTGATAGAATTTTCTCTTGCCTCTTACCTTAATGAATGGACCCCATCTTCCAATTTGAATGCTGATGTTTCCGCTTTCCCATGTGTGCAGAATTTTCTCTGCATCTTTCTTGATTTTTGCTTCAAGAAGAGGAAGGGCTTGTTTTTCAGTGATTGTTTCCAGTTCAAATCCGGATTTCTTCGTAATGGCAACATAGGTATTCTCCCACTTTAAGTAAGGGCCAAATCGACCTATCCCCTTTGTGATGGGTTTCTCTTGGTAGAAGCCAATTGGTTTGAGTTCTTCAAGACGTGCTTTAACGTGTTCAATGCTCTCCTTAAGTTTTATCGTAAGTGGATCAATTCCTTTGATAGATACGGATAAATCACCATACTTAAGGTATGGGCCAAATCGACCTCTGTTGACGATAATCTCAATATCTTTATATGTTCCAAGTGTTTTTGGAATTTCAAACAGTTTATTTACTTCTTCAAGTGTCACGGTTTCAAGAGATTGCGTTGGAAGAAGGTTTGCATAGACCGGCTTTTCATCTTCCGCAAGTTCGTCTGGTGCACCGATTTGTGCAACAGGCCCAAATTTACTGATCCGAACAAGGATAGTTCTACCTGTCTTTTCGTCTTTTCCAAGAATTTTCTCACCACTTGCCCGTTCTGCTTTATCTAATGTCTTCTCAACAGTCTTATTAAATGGCTTGTAGTAGTAGTCTAAAACCTTTTGCCATTCAGCTTTTCCATCTGCAATATCATCAAGTTTGTTTTCAACTTCAGCTGTGAACGTGTAGTCCATAATAGACTTGAAATGTTCACATAAAAAGTCAGTAACAACCATACCAATGTCGCTAGCAAACAGCTTATTCTTTTGAGAGCCGACTGACTCGCTATATGGGACTTCAGAAATTGCTCCCTTTTTGAGAATGAGCTGGATAAAAGAAGTGGGAATACCTTCTCGAGACTCTTTGGTAATATACCCTCTCGTAGGAGAGGTGATTTTTGCAATTGTAGGAGCATATGTTGATGGCCTTCCAATGCCTAATTCTTCAAGTTTTTTGACAAGAGTTGCTTCGCTATATCGAGAAGGAGCTTTTGTGTAGCGCTCGAGGGCTGTGATATCGTGATACTCAAGAGAGTCGCCCTGCTTTAACGGAGGAAGAATCACATCATCTTGAGCATACCACTTCGTATTTCCATATGCTTTCAAATAACCCTCAAAAAGAATAATTTCGCCTTTTGCAATAAATTGAAGTTTCTTTTCATTGCTTATATCAATTGCAATAGTCGTCTTTTCAACCAATGCATCAGCCATTTGGGATGCCAGCGTACGTGCTCTAATGAGATCGTACAGCTTCTGTTGGTCTGAATCTTGAGACACATGCGTCTTATCAATATATGTTGGTCTAATGGCTTCGTGTGCTTCCTGAGCGTTTTTTGATTTCTTTGTGAATTGGCGAGGCTTTGAATATTTTTCACCAAACTCTTTTGTTATAAAGCCAGAAATATTCTTTAATGCACTCGCGCTCAAGTTCATTGAGTCAGTTCTCATATAGGAAATAAATCCTTGTTCATAGAGTCTTTGCGCGGTAGACATTGTTCTGGAAACTGAAAAACCAAGTTTTTGACCTGCTAGTTGCTGGAGAGTTGATGTGGTAAATGGAGGAGACGGAGATTTTTTGTGCGGTTTTACTTCAACTGCGGACACTGTAAAATCTGCTTTTATACAGGATCCTAGAAAATCGTCAGCTTCTTTTTTAGTAGAAAGGTTCTTTGAAAGTTCAGCAACAACAGTGTGTGAACCTTTCTTAAAGTTTCCATTTACCTTGTAAAATGATTTTGGTTTAAATGACTGAATTTCTCGCTCTTTATCTACAATTAAGCGCACTGCAACAGACTGCACACGTCCTGCAGAAAGTTGACCCTTTACCTTTTTCCAAAGTAACCCGGTAAGTTCAAATCCGACAAGCTTGTCCAAAATTCGACGAGCTTGCTGAGCATGAACTAAATCAATATCTATATCTCTTGGAGCTTTAATGGCGGCCATAATAGCCTCTGGTGTGATTTCGGTGAATGTTATACGTTTTGAATTTGATTTTTTGAGCTTGAGTTCATCAAAAAGATGCCAAGAAATGGCCTCTCCTTCTCTATCCTCATCTGTTGCAAGTAAGACCTGGGGGTGTTTTTTGACAAGTGAGTGAAGTTCCTTCACGACACGTTTTTTTTCATCTGGGACAAAATATGTTGGTTTGTATCCGTTGGCAACATCAACTCCAGTATTGCTCGTACCACCTTTTGCCAAATCACGAATGTGTCCAAATGAAGATGTGACAGAATAATCCTTACCAAGGATCTTCTCAATCGTCCCTGCCTTGGCAGGAGATTCTACTATAACGAGCGTTTTCATAGGTCAGATGATACCGAATTTGAGTTTATATAACAAGTCTAAGAATACTTAATCTTCAAGAAGAAGGATAGCAGCAAGTGCCTCCTTTGGATCCCCAATGAATTGAAACAGCTCAATTGGAAAGTGATTATCTGGGTTATACCTTTCAACATTTACAACAGGCTGCAACAACGCACGATTGTAAGCTAAAAGCATTGGGTCGACATGATCAAATGCATAGTCTATCGGTGTTCCTTCACCCAAGGATCTAAGCACATGAAAGGATTCCCATGTATGAGCCATAATCGTTTGATGTTGTGGCAAATCTGTGCCATGAGCCTGTACTGCTGAAAGACGAGACTGTGAAATCCCCCTAAAAATAAGTGTTGCTGGATCCAAAGAATGCGCTTGAAGAGTATGTTCGAGAATTCGCATCTCATCATCAGTGTTTCCAGCTTCTCCTAATGAAAGGCGCAATACTGGCACGTGAACTGCGAGATTTTTATCTGCATGACTTTCAGGACCTGACATAGTAAAAAAATAGTAGATTGAATCACCAATCTTAAAAACTCGTTTGCGGGATATTATTCGTCCATTAGTACGTATGGGCTTAATCAATTACTTGACTTACACCGTACGCCTATCAACCCGATAATCTCTCGGGGGACTATAGGGATTCCTCATCTTGAAGTGAGCTTCGAACTTTAGATGCTTTCAGTTCTTATCTCATAGGAATCTAGCTACCCAGCGATGCTCTTTTGAAACAACTGGTACACCAGGGATTCCCTCGCTTCGGTCCTCTCGTACTAGAAGCGAGTCTTCTCAAGAATCCAATCGCCTGCACCGGATAGAGTCCGAGCTGTCTCACGACGCTCTGAACCCAGCTCGCGTACCACTTTAATGGGCGAACAGACCAACCCTTGGGACCTGCTACAGCCCCAGGATGTGATGAGCCGACATCGCATATTACCCAATATTACTATTGGAATGGACTATATCTTCATCCTACTTGTCTGAGTAGGAGGTGGCGTGTTAGCTCAAAATTACTTTTGAACTCTTTCTCTTTCGAGAAAAGTCTCTACGGGGTCATATATCAAGCTTATACCTCATTGAGGATATAATAAAGTTGTCTACAAGGTTTTTAAAATTACCGAGACTCGATTTTAAAAATCGAATCCTGAAGTAATGTTTATCTTTGTTTAAGTTTGCTTGTAATCCAAGTTTGTTCAACATACCAATTAAGGTAAGTTGACTCGAATAATCAAACTGCTGTGTATTAAGGTATACATCTGATGAACGGCATTTACTGCCATCATCCATATACCATACAGCTAAACTTATTGGATCAAGCTGAATATCAGGAATAATTTTCCTCCCATCTTTGTAGAACTTATTTCTAAGTTCAGAAAAAGTTGGATGTTGTTTTGAATAAAAACGATAAGCTACTCGCTCACCATTACCTTTTCGAGTTTTAGGCACTCCTCCCACAAATGGTTTGAGTACTTCATACTTCCAGTCAACATACTCCTTTTGTGAAAGAGAATGATTGACTTCTAAAAAAGCATTACTTCTATTCTTAATTTTCCTAACATAGCCATCACCTAACAAAGACCCTATGACAACAGACATTTGAACTTGAGATAGACTTCCCACGGTATTGTCCATAATTTATTGTTATGCATTGTAGCATAAGGCTCTTATGGAGTTCACCGTTATAAGCCACTAGTTTTTGTACGACGTTACCGTCGTAGGCACCCCTTTCTGTCGACGTTAAGGTGCCGAACCTCCCCGTCGCTATGAACGCTCAGGAGAGACTAGCCTGTTATCCCCGGGGTAGCTTTTATCCGTTAAGCCCCGCCGGCAATCATTACCGATCGGGGGATCACTAACGCCTTCTTTCGAATCTGATCGGGTTGTCTCCCTCACAGTCAAGCTGGCTTATGCGTTTACACATACATTCCGATTTCCATCCGGAATAAGCCAACCTTTGCGCTCCTCCGTTACGCTTTTGGAGGAAACCGCCCCAGTTAAACTGACCACCTAACACTGTCCCTCGCTCTCGCGGGGTCAGACGCAAAATTAACAAAGAGAGGTGTTTCATTGGCGACCGAAGTCTCCCTCCTACACTAAACAGTTGTTAACCTTTTATCAATGATAAGTTTCAGTAAAGCTCCCGGGGTCTTTTTGTCCTGGTGCAGGAAGGCCGCATCTTCACGGCCACTGCAATTTCACCGAGCAATAGTTTAAGACAGTTTTCATCTTGTTAAGCCATTCATGCAGGTCGGAACTTACCCGACAAGGGACTACGCTACCTTAGAACGGTCAGAGTTACCGCTGTCGTTCACCGGAGCTTGAATCCGAGCCTCTTCCGAATATAAATAAACGGAGCCAACCCAAATTCTTGACTTACCGGCACTGGACAGGCATCACCCCCTATACTTCCCGTTTCCGGTTTGCAGGGAGCTATGTTTTTGCTAAACAGTCAGATGAAAGTCATTAGCTGCGCCCTTTATATCGCTATAAAGGGAAGACATATCCCGAAGTTACGTCTAGATTGTTTGCCGAGTTCCTTAAACTACCATTACTCGAATTCCTTAGTATTCTCTACCAATCCACCTGTGTCGGTTTGCGGTACGGACACATAATAAACTCTGCATACAGCTTTTCCCGGAAACAAACGTCGGCAGACTTTCCTACTTGCGTAAGATTGTATTCACAGCTCGCCCGAAGACTTACTGCTTAAACCCTCATATAGAAGGCCCTGATTAGCTTATTTCGTCACTGCATACATAATAACGCGTATTATGTGGTAGCCGAATATTAACGGCTTGTACATCGAGACTACCCTTTCGGGTTCGCCCTTAGATCCGACTAACCCTCAGCCGATGTACGTTGCTGAGGAAACCTTGGATATACGGAATTATGGATTTTCACCATAAGATTCGTTACTTATGCCAACATTCTCACTTCTATCCGCTCCAGCATGCCTTACAGCACACCTTCACTGCAAATAGAATGCTCCCCTACCCCTCCTTCAGACTAAGTCTGACGAAAGCTCCATCTTCGGCAAGTCGTTTGAGCCTCGATCATTTTTGGCGCAAAATCTCATACCCCGACGAATCGGGATATATTACGGTGAGCTGTTACGCTATCTTTAAAGGATGGCTGCTTCTAAGCCAACCTCCCGTCTGTCTTTGAGATCTCACTTCCTTAACCACTTAACGACTATTTGGAGGCCTTAGATGGGAGTCTGGGTTGTTTCCCTTTCGACCACACTCGCTTATCCGAGCAAGTCTGACTCCCATAGATTTACACTGTAGTATTCGGAGTTTGATTAAATCAAGTCAGCAGAGCCTTCTTGATCTAGTCAGTCGCTCTACCCCTACAGCTACTCTATGAGGCTATACCTAAATATATCTCGGGGAGAACCAGCTATTTCCAGGTACGATAGGCATTTTACCACTAACCACAAGTCATCCCAAGTCATTTCACCGACAACGGGTTCGGGCCTCCCTCCGATATTACTCGGAGTTCACCCTGCTCATGGTTAGCTCACCTGGTTTCGGGTCTTCCAGTATCTACTCAAGGCCCTATTCAGACCCTCCCGACCGTAGTCGAGATCGCTTTCGCTATGGCTGCCCAATTAAAATTGGTTAACCTAACGCAGATATTGAAAACTCGTTGGCTCATTCTTCAATAGGCACGACATCACCCTGAATAAATTCAAGGCTGTGTCGGTTTGTTAGCTAATGGTTTCAGGTTCTATTTCACTCCCCTAACCGGGGTTCTTTTAACCTTTCCCTCGCGGTACTTGTTCACTATCGGTTAACTTGAGTATTTAGTCTTGGAGCATGACCGCCCCGGATTCGCACAGGGTTTTCCGTGTCCCGTGTTACTTGGGAATCGCGCTAGGGCACAACACATTTTCGGATACAGGGCTATCACCCTCTATGGCTGACTTTTCCAAATCATTTTCCTAACATGTTATGATCCCACGTTGCACGTCCCGCAACCCCACACCCGAAGGTATGGTTTAGACTGATCCGCTTTCGCTCACCGCTACTCACGGAATCTCTATTGATTTATATTCCTCCGGCTACTAAGATGTTTCAGTTCACCGGGTTCCCTCCTACCACACATAAGCGAGTAGGTAACTTGTATTACTACAAGCTGGGTTGTCCCATTCGGAAACCGCCGACTATAATGACTGCATGAGGTCTTATCGACGATATCGGGCTCGAGCACCCGTCCTTCTTCGGCTCAAGTTACCAAGGCATCCACCATTAGCTTTACATAATATCCCGCAAATCAATTTTTAAGTTGATTCGCGTTGAATCTTTTATTTTATGAAATTTTTATTTTTGGCAATTGCTTTGCTATTAAATTCTTTCTTTACTTTCCAGGTCCTAATTGTCAATTATTTCACTGCACATGAGTGCATTCATCATCATAGATGCTATACGAGAGAAAAAAGATTTTTCGATCATATACCAACTACGATTATCTCCGCTGTGGACTCGAGGGGATTTGAACCCCTGGCCTTCCGCATGCAAAGCGGACGCTCTAGCCAGCTGAGCTACGAGCCCGAACGGGTAAAAAAATACTATCGTAAAGGCGCGCACAATAAATTATCACTGGTTATTTTCGAAGGCTGATAGGAGTCGGTCTGTGCGCGATCCAGATGCCTAGCGAGTTATGCTCAATTTCATGAGATAGAGGTATTATACGAAAAGAAATGTAGTGTGTCAACGGAGAATGAGTTTGAGTTTAAATGGGTTTAAATTGGTTGAAATGGGTTGAAATTAGTGGGAAATTGACTTGGGTACAGCTTTTAGTATAATATTGATGCTCTTTTCATAACGTTGCCATTCTGTAGTATCGATTAAAATGCTTTTTGTCGATAGTATGGAGCGGCAACTGCTGCTACATAAACCTACTCGATTCCAGGAGGAAAACTCATGATCAGACCAAATGCCAAACAGATCATCCGAGTCAAGGGGACTCGCTTTATTGGTAACCCCCTAAGGCTCACTGATGAAATTCGCATTGAGGGCCTCGATCCCTCTCAGCTCTTCGTAATCGCGGGGCCCGACGGTATTGGGAGCCGCTGCGCAATGGATGCTGGCCACATGCACGCGAGTGTACTTGGCGAATTGACGACCTTCGGTAAGATGATTGGAGATGATGATTCGCTTGTCATCTGCGTCCATTTGAGCGAGGACAATGCAGTCGATAGGATCATGATCGTCCTCGGAGACCGTGCTGAACTGATCGACTGTCCAGACTGGGCAATGACGAATATCCACGAGATGTTCGAGCGCCTTACGGTGGACGAGCAGGCCGATTGCCTAGAGCGAGACATCCCTAGCCGGGCTAGCCACGATATCTCGCCAGAAGTAGCTGATCTGCTTGCCACGTTCCTTCTCCTTGGCCGAGCGACGGCGGTTACGCCGAAAGCCGGACCAAGCTTGCGAAGGGGACCGTATGACCCCTTCGATCCATTCCGTTTCGAGAACTGACAGCAACACACTCCACAACAGGAGCCTAGACTAACAGTGCGCGACTTAGGATTCTATCCGAAAGTTGCAAACTAGAGGTTTGGGCCCCTGGCCCAACCTCGACGCAAAAAGGAAAATTTAGTTCTTCTTTCGTCGTATTTTGGAGAGTAGTTTTAGGTCAATAGTAGATCTGTGGAGCGACATCATTGCTTCTTCCCTTTCTTCATCTGTTCCAGCAGTTTTTATGAGATGTTCTGCATCTGCCTTCGCTTTTATTATTTCAGCTTCATCAATCTCATCTTGATTCTTCAATCGCGATACTAATATATGCATTTCTTTCCCATCAGTTTCCAAATACCCTCCTCCAATAGAGAAATATGATTCGCCTGAGTCTCCGTCAATGCGTACAATTCCTTCTTTTAATGGAGTAAACAGAGGGATATGCTTATCCAAAACAGTTAGCTCACCAGCGAGTCCTGGAGCAGTCACGCTCTTAACGGTTTCTTCAAAGGCTAATCTTTGGGGAGTAAGAATGCGCAATTTCATATTATTTTCCCTTCACGTCATCAATCGATCCAATCATGTAGAACTTCTGTTCTGGAACTGCATCATGAACACCTTCCATAATTTCCTTAAATCCTCGTACTGTATCTTTAATTGGCACATATTTACCGGGTGAATTGGTAAATTGTTCCGCGACAAAGAATGGTTGTGTGAGGAATCTTTGAATCTTACGAGCTCGTGCAACTGTCTTTTTATCATCATCTGACAGCTCTTCAATACCAAGAATTGCAATAATATCTTGCAAATCCTTGTATCTTTGAAGAATCTTTAATACTTGTTGAGCAACTTCATAGTGTTCTTGTCCAACAATATCTGGGTCAAGTGCACGTGAAGACGATGTTAATGGGTCTACCGCTGGGTACAGAGCTTGTTCTGCTAATGAGCGATCAAGGCTTACAGAGGCATCCAAGTGAGCAAACGTGGCAACTGGAGCTGGATCTGTATAATCGTCTGCTGGCACATACACAGCTTGCATAGAGGTAATAGAGCCCTTTTTAGTTGATGTAATACGCTCTTGGAGTGCCGACATTTCTGTTGCAAGAGTTGGCTGATATCCTACAGCAGATGGAATACGTCCCATCAAAGCTGATACCTCTGATCCTGCTTGAGCAAATCGGAACATGTTATCAATAAACAAAAGCACATCCTGCCCTGCTTCATCTCGAAAGTGCTCTGCCATCGTAACTCCTGTTAAGGCGACGCGAAGTCTGTTTCCTGGTGGTTCATTCATTTGACCGAAAACAAGTGTGGTCTTTTCCAAGACGCCGCTTTCTTTCATTTCATGATATAAATCATTTCCCTCACGTGTTCGCTCTCCAACTCCGGTAAATACTGATACTCCGCCGTGTTCTGATGCGATATTTCGAATAAGTTCTTGAATAACAACGGTCTTACCGACTCCGGCTCCTCCGTAAATAGCAATCTTTCCACCTTTGATAAATGGGGTTAATAGGTCTAAAACCTTAATTCCTGTTTCAAAAACCACTTGCTCACCTGATTGATCAATAAATGAAGGTGCAGTTTTGTGAATTGAAGATGAATCCTTTGCATCAATTGGGCCTGCTTCATCAATTGGCTTACCGAGTACATCAAGCATTCTTCCCAATGTTGGTTTTCCAACTGGAACAGTAATTGATTGGCCTGTAGCCTTTACCTGAGCGCCTCTAGTAAGTCCATAGGTGTTTCCCATTGCAACAGTGCGAACGCGACCATCACCAAGGACTGCTTGTACTTCTAAAGTCACAGTTTCATTTCCGTTTTGTGTCTCAAGAGCTTCGTAAACTTTTGGGGTCTGAGTTGGATCGAAATCAATGTCTACGACAACTCCTCTAATTGCTCTAATGTGTCCAATATGCATAATAAAATCTAAATTATTAACTTGATGATTCTTGTGCTGCAATCATATCTAACAGCTCGTTTGTAATTTGAGCTTGACGTAATTTGTTTCGTAACAGAGTAAATTCATGTACTAAATCGTTTGCATTATCAGTTGCACTCTTCATCGCCATCATTCGAGCAGAGTGCTCTGCCGCTTCACTATCTTCCATTGCAGCTCGAATCTGCTCTTTAATATAATCTGCCAATAGTGGCTTTAAAACTTCTTCTACTGAGGGTTCTATCGTATAAGAAGAAGACAGGTCTGTTGATTCATCGCTGATATTTCCAACAGGTAAGAGCTCAAGGGATGTTGGATCGCTTTGCATTGAAGAAATAAATTTATTGTACATCAACACAACTGACTTATATTTTCCTGTCGCATAGGCATCATCAATCATTGAAAAAATTGCTGAAACATTTGATGTAAATGGCATATGCTGGGAAAAATCAGCCAATATATGTCCATTCAGAAGAGTGACAAACTTTCCTCCCTTTTCCCCTGCCGTTATAAAATCAGCATTCTTCATATCAACAGTGTGAAAGAAATGCTTAAACAAGTTTGAATGGAATGATCCACATAAACCCTTATTAGACGTTATCAAGATATAGAGAGTTCTATCTCCATCGGTTCCAACAAGCCATGGTAAATCTAACGATTGGACAACATCTGAATCGCTCATGACTTTCTTCAGAACATGTGTCAGGACATCTCGATATTCTCGACCTTCTAATGCAATTTTCTGTGCCTTTCTCATTTTGACGGAAGATACCATTTGCATAGCATTTGTGATTTTTTTTACATTCCCAACCGTTTTAATTTTCTTATTTACTTGTCTAAAATTCATGCAGAGTATTCCAATTTCATAAATGATTCAGTTGCTTGCTTGATTTCACTTTCTAAAGCTTCATCGACAACTTTTTTGCTTGTAATCTCCTTCATGAGTTTTGAATGCTTGGCATGCATATAGTCAAGGAATTTCTTTTCAAAAGCTACGACATCTTGAGGATGAAGAGTATCAAGGTATCCATGACCACCTACCCAAAAGATAGCAACTTGATCTGCTAACGGATAAGGTACTGCTTTATTTTGTTTCAAAAGTTGTGTCATCCGAGCACCTCTATCAATAAATTTCTTCGTTTCGGCATCAAGTTCTGACTCAAACTGCGCAAAGGCAGCAAGTTCACGATATTGAGCCAAATCGCTCTTCAAGGTTTTAACAGCTAACTTCATGGCTTTTGTTTGAGCAGCACTTCCTACACGTGATACTGATGCACCAACGTTAATGGCAGGTCGAATACCTGCATTAAATAAGTCAGTTTCTAAGAAAATTTGACCATCAGTAATTGAAATGACATTTGTTGGAATGTACGCAGATACGTCATTTTCTTGGGTCTCAATGATAGGCAATGCAGTTAATGAACCACCTCCATGCTCGTCACTTAAGCGACATGATCTCTCAAGAAGTCGTGAATGGAGATAGAATACGTCTCCAGGATAGGCTTCACGGCCTGCTGGGCGGCGTAAAATCAATGATACTTGTCTATATGCCCATGCATGTTTTGTAAGATCGTCATAGACTACTAAAACATCTTTTCCTTGATTCATAAAATGTTCACCGATGGCAGTTGCAACATATGGAGCTACAAATTGCATAGAAGCAGGATCAGAGGCAGATGCAGCAACGATAATTGTGTAATCCATCGCTCCTCTAGTTTCAAGTAAGTGTGCGACTGCAGCTGTATTGGACTTTCTTTGTCCAATCGCACAATAAATACAAATCATGTTTTCCTCCTTTTGATTGAGGATTGTATCAATAGCAATCGTCGTTTTTCCAGTTCGTCTATCTCCTATAATAAGTTCTCTTTGGCCTCTTCCAACGGGAATAAGTGCATCAATAGCCTTTATACCTGTTTGAACAGGAACGCCAACTGGTTTACGAGCTAGAACTCCAGGGGCAATTGGATCAAAAAACTTGAATTCTTTTGCTTTTATCTTGCCCTTGCCGTCAATTGGTCGAGCAATACCGTCTACTACTCGTCCTAGGTAGTCATCAGATACTGGAATTTTGAAAACATCTCCCGTACCCGTTACTGTATCGCCTTCTTTTATAGCTGTATAATCACCAAAGACAATTGCTCCGACAACATCTTCAAAAAGGTCAATAATCATTCCAGTTGTGCCATCTTTAAACTCAATGAGTTCACCATAAGGAGAATCAAGCAAGCCTTCGATAAATACAACTTCATCCTTAATTTCACGAACATAGCCAACATTTTTCAAATCAACAGTTCGCTTAGAGCCAGTTAGCTCCTTTTCAACATCTCTTAAGATATCATCGACAATTTTCATAGTTTCAATTTAATGTGCTAATAATGAAGAGACAAGCTCGTTCAGGCGTCCCTTCACCGAATAATCAATAATTTTCGAACCGTCTTCAATAATCACTCCTGCAATAATCTCAGGATCAACCTCATTTGTGAAATGGGCATCGTGCATCTCTGGAATTGACTTTTGCAAGGAAGAAAGTTCAGCCTCACTCATCTTATATGCAGAACGCACTGTAACAGTACGATTTTGAGGAGATTGCAGCTCCTTCATAATCTTTTTTCTCAAATTCGATCGGATTGTGGCATCAATTTTCATATACTTTAGAACTCTTCAGTTTTGTTAACACTTCATCCATGACATTCTTCTGATTCTTCTCAGAGAAAAAATCTCGTAACACAACCTCGGTCATAGTCTCGCTTGTCTTAATTACCTTTGTGCGTACATCGTCATATAAAGACTGTCTTTCAGAATCTATATCTTGTGCAGCTTTCTCCTTCATAATTTTTACTTCTGAAGCAGCAGCATCTAAAATCTCTTGACGCTTTGCCATAGCAAGCGACTCAGCTTCTTTCGTTATTTCTGAGGCTTGAGCATGAGCATCTGCAAGAATTTTCTTATGAACTTCATCCGCCTTTTTATCCTTCTGTTCAAGTTCTTTTAAGAGTGACTCTCTCTGTCCTTCTTCATCATGCTGTTGCTTAATATAAACCATAAATGGCTTATACATAAACTTGCTAAAGATTATTACAAAAAGTACAAAATTAATAAGTTGTGCGGTTAATAATTTTACGTCAAGGCCGAGTGCTTCCATAACAGTATGTAATTATGTAAATTTCAAAATGAGTGCAATAACTAAAGCATAAATAGCAATAGCTTCTGCGAATGCCATTGCCAAAATCATGGTAGTTTGGATCACACTTTGAGCTTCAGGATTTCTACCTAGTGCCTCAACTGCTTTACCTCCGATGATACCAACACCAATGGCTGGCCCAAGTGCACCTAATCCAATTGCTAACGCGGTGCCTAAAATTTTCATTGCTTCTACGTCCATAAAAGTGAAATTTAATTAATAATTAATGATGTTTTGCTGTTGCTGACTGTATGAAAACAGCTGTTAACAAGGCAAATACCAATGCTTGAACAAGACCCACAAATATTTCCAACATCATAAATGGAAATGATGCAAGTACTGGGATGAGGAATGCAATAACAGTAAGAAGAACTTCTCCAGCGAAAATATTACCAAACAATCTAAATGCAAAAGATAGTATTTTTGAAAATTCTGATATTAATTCGAGAATACCGATAAAGAAATTGATCGGATTTAGAAAATTAAAAAACTTCTTCAAATATCCTAGTCCTAATTCTTTAAATCCAAAAAATTGAATCAATACAAATGCGCTTATTGCTAATGCGAGCGTCATGTTGAGATCAGCAGTAGCACCCCTAAAAAGTGGCGTTGGCGCTTCTTTATGTTCTGCTTCCTTTGAGGGTATGTTTTCCAGATCCTCAACAGCTACATGTTTTTCTATGGCGGCCTCATTCTTATGAATCACAATACTTCCAAACCCTGGCAAAAGTCCCATCCAGTTCGCAATCAAAATAAATAAGAAAAATGACATCATCAATGGAAACACCGAATTCTGAAGGTGACCAAGAACAGGTTTGAAGAAATTGTACATTTGTAAAATTACAAATTTCATGAAGAAGACAACTCGTGAATTTTTATTGTCGATGTTGAGTGAAAAATAGATACCAATAAGGAGCATTATTAAGACTGTAATCCATCCAGTCAGCAACGAGTTCGTCACTGGCAGTCCATACAGTGTAAAAAGAATTTCTGGTTTAATGCTTATGTGTAACATTTTCTTGTTTGATATCCCTCATTAATCTCACCATGTTGTATAAGCTCGAAACTGCACCAAAAACAATCAATACAACTGTAAAGAATGGCTTTGTTGCAAAGTAGCGATCTAAGCCTACTCCAGCAGCAACAGCTCCCAATAGAGGAATAATCACATAATACCCTACATTCAGGTATTTTGCAACAGCGAGGGGTTGGAGTTTTAGGGGCGATGGAGCTGGCTTTTTATCTAATTTAGTAACGTATTTTTGGTCGTGCATTACATTTTTGATAGGTCAACTGCCTTTTCAATAATAACGCTTATTTCATCATCCTTTTGATCAACCTTTCCTTTGAAGAGAATTGGAATGCTATCTTGCCACATTTTTGGAGACTGAGCGTATGTTTTGGGGAAGACTATACACTCAATTGACCCAGTCTCATCATAGAGAGAAACAAAAGCCATTGGCTGTTGAGTTTTCTTTGTTATGACAACCTTAACGGCACTAATGCTGCCAGCTAAAACATACACTTTTCCAATATCATCAGGCCCTAAATCTCCAATGTGTTTTTGAATTTTATTTGAAATAAGATGTTGATACTGCTTAAGCAAGTTACGATGAATAGTAAAACCAATAACTTCCTTTTCCATACCAATCAGTTCAATCTCTGTATACTCTTCTGTGGAAAGGGTTTCATCAGTAAGGTATTCCTTTGTTTGCGAAGAGAACAATCCAAACTGCCCAGAATCAAATTGTTTTTTATGACTTTGAGCCTCTGATACTGCTTTCGGGTAATATTCAATCAATGCTTTTCGTGTCGCGAAGGCATCAAATGCTCCTGCTTTTATCAAATTCTCGACACATCTCTTGTTTGCTTTACTCAGATCAACCCGAGATAAAAAATCGCGAAGTCCAATAAACTTTTGTTCTTCACGAGCTTCTAGGATGGAATCAATCGCCGACTTACCAACATTCTTTATTGAGTTAAGACCAAATCGGATGGTATCGCCTTCAATAGAAAAATCAGTGCCTGAAGAATTTATATCAGCTTCCGCAACCGCAATGTTCATTGATCTGGTTTCTTCAATTCCCTGAAAAACCTTCGCTTCTTTTTGTGCTCCTGCTGCACCTTGAAGATCTGCAGATAACACAGCGGCCATGTACTCAACAGGATAATTGGCTTTCAAATAAGCTGTCCAATAGGCGATAAGTCCATAAGAAGCAGAATGAGGCTTGTTAAAACCATATGCGGCGAATTTCTCCATAAATCCGAAAATCTTCTGAGCAAGTTCTTTTGAATAGCCTTTTTCTTGTGCCTGATCAACAAATTTCTTCTTATGAATTTCCATCAGCTTGATCTTCTTTTTACCCATAGCCATACGAAGACCGTCTGCTTCACTCATCGTGTATCCGGCAATTGACGCAGCAATTCCCATAATTTGTTCCTGATACACCATCACGCCATATGTCTCAGCAAGAATAGGCTCTAAATCTGGATGTAGGTATTTAATCTTTTTTGCATCGCGTTTCCCTTCAACGAAACTTGGAATAAGTTCCATTGGTCCAGGGCGGTATAAGGCCACCATAGCAGTAATATCCGAAAGGCGACTTGGCTGAAGGTCCTTCGCTAAGCGTTGCATTCCTTTAGACTCAAGTTGAAACACACCAATGGTTTTTGCATCAGAAAGCAATTTAAATGTTTTTGCATCATCAAGTGGAATATCATGAATATCGATTTTTTCACCTGTGCGTTCTTCCACAAAATGCTGCGCATTATCAATAATTGTAAGGTTTCGAAGACCAAGGAAGTCAAATTTAGTAAGTCCGACACCTTCATTGTTTGACACGGCGTTAAGATCCAAACAGTACATGTCATATTGGGTCACGATCTTTCCGGCTTTTGCTTCACGCTGAAGAGGTACATATTCCGTGAGATCCTGGTCAGCAATCATCAATCCTGCTGCATGAGTTGATGCATGACGCACAAGACCTTCGAGTTTCATTGCTACATCAATCACTTTTTTAGATTCTTCCTCTTGAACATATGCCAATTTTAACTCTGGGCTTTCCTCCAAAGCCTGTTTGAGTTTTATATGGAAGCCCTGCTTACCTTGAGGAATCAGTTTAGAAAGACGATCACCTTGACTGTAAGACATGCCAAGTGCTCTAGCAACATCTCTCACGACCATTTTAGCCTCCATTTTTCCAAAAGTGATGATTTGAGCCACCTTATCCTCACCATATTGCTTTGTGACATATTCAATAACCAAGTCACGTTTGTTATCTGCAAAATCGATATCGATATCGGGTGGCGTTGGTCTATCTGGATTCAAAAATCGTTCAAATGGAACATCATAATCAAGCGGATTAATTTCAGTTATATTAAGGGAATATGCAACAAGGGATCCTGCAGCTGATCCTCTACCAGGACCAACCCCAACACCATGTGTCTTTGCCCAATTTATGAAATCTTGGACTACCAAAAAGTAGGTCGCAAATCCCTTTGAACAAATAATCTCTAGTTCATAATCTAGTCGCTTTTGAGCTATGTCCGTTATTTCTATACGTTCTTTTGCTTTTTCAAATGTCAGATCCTTAAGATGTTCTTCTGCTGTTTTGCCCTTCGGAAGTGGAAACTTCGGGAAGATTGCTTTTCCGTAAGGGATTTCCACATCTATAGAATCCGCGATTTTCTGTGTATTATCTACCGCTTCAGGCAGATCACGAAACAAATCTCTCATCTCTTCCTCAGATTTCAAATAAAATTCTGGAGTATCAAGCATTGACATTCGAGAGTCATCATAGACATTTGTAGCAGTCTGTATGCATACAAGAATATCTTGGGCATACGCGTCATCTTTGTTGATGTAATGGACATCTGCAGTAGCAACGAGCGGTATGTTGTGTGAGCGAGAAAAAGCAATCAGATGCTTGTTCATTTCTTCCATTTCCTCCATTCCTGGAATTCTTTGAATTTCAAGATAAAAGTTATCTTTAAAAATGGACTTATATTTTTGAATGAGTTTTTCTGCCTTTTTGAGTTGATTGTTTCTGATTGCCTGCGGAATTTCACCATTCATACAGCCTGACAAACATATTATTCCCTCTGCATATTTTTCAAGAAGCTCGAAATCAAGACGCGGTTTGTAATAGAAACCTTCAAGATGAGAATATGTTGTTAGTTTCATCAAGTTTTTATATCCTTGGTAGGTTTGAGCAAGAAGCGTTAAGTGGTAGCTATTCTTTTCCCCAGATTCTGGCTTATCCAATCGAGAGCCTGCAGCTTTATACGCTTCCATTCCAATAATTGGTTTGATACCAGCATTTTTTGCAGCAATATAAAACTTAAAAGAACCATACATGACACCATGATCTGTAAGAGCAATTGAATCCATGTTCAGCTCTTTGGCACGTTCGATCAGACCGTCAATACGGCCCATTCCATCAAGAAGAGAATATTCGCTATGGACATGTAGGTGGACAAAGGACATGCTGGTTTAAACTAGTTGCAACTTGTATTAACTAGAAAGGTTTTCAAGTAATCGTTTTTTAACTTCTTGGGCATTGGCTTGACCTTTCATCTCCTTCATCACTTGGCCAACCAAAAACATCAGAACACCTTCTTTGCCGCTCTTATATTGAGCAACTGCGTCAGGATTCACTGATACAACAGTTGAAATGGCTGAATCTAGAGCGCCTGAATCGGTCGCAATTGGAGTTAGAAGTGCGCGGGCTTTAGAAACAAATTCTTGTGTCGACAAATCTGTGGAAAGCATTTTATTGACCAAAATTCGAGCGATCTCATCATGCAAGGTTTTGCCCTTTAGTGACAATCCATCTGATGAACCAAACACATTCATAACGCCGTCATAATAGTCCGCAAACTTTTTGTCACGGGTAATAATGTACGCATTCTCATATGTTACTTTTTCCGCCTCATATCTTTTAATTCTATCCTCTGGTAATTCTGGCATCTGCTCTTCAATATCCTTAATAAATTCCTCTGACAATTCAAAAGGTGGAATGTCTGGATCTGGTAAATAGCGATAATCTGCAGCTTCTTCTTTCACTCTTTGTGATACTGTTGTGCCCTTTGCATCAACATATCCTCTGGTCTCCTGAATGGGAGTCTCACCTTTTTCTAAAATCTGTTTATGGCGTTTTTCTTCAAAGTCGATCGCGTTTTTTGCAAATCTGAATGAGTTAATGTTCTTCACTTCAACTTTGTAGTTGGGTAAGTCTGTTTCACCAGGCTTTTTCAGAGAAATATTCGGTTCAAGCCTCATAGAACCTTTTTCCATGTCAGCATCTGAAACGCCAAGATATCGCACAATAACTTGAAGCTCTTCCAGAAATTGCTTCACATCATCAGAATTATCAAAATCGGGTTCTGTAACTATCTCAACAAGTGGTACTCCAGAACGATTAAAATCTACAAGAGTTTCAGATCCTTGATGGATTAACTTTCCTGTATCTTCCTCCAGATGGACACGTTTAATGCGGATGCGCTTTGTAGTTTTGGAAACCTTTGAGCGGAGATCATAGTATCCATCATAAGAGAATGGCTCATCATACTGGCTAATCTGATAACCTTTTGGAAGGTCTGGATAAAAATAATGCTTGCGATCAAATTTTGAAATGCGATTTGTAGAGCAGTTAAGAGCTTTACCTATTAGAATGGCCCACTGAATCGCCTTTTTGTTAGGAACTGGAAGTGTGCCGGGTAATCCCAAGGTTAGTGGCCCAACAACAGTATTAGGAGCTTTACCAAACCAGTCGGCAGAGCATCTGTCAAACATTTTGCTTTTTGTAGCAAGCTGGACATGAATCTCAAGACCAACTACCAGTGTGTAATCCTTTTCAGACATATTTCTTCATAATTGCTAATCTATCAAATGCGAGTTCATGTTCAAGTTGATGTGCAACATTTAAAATCGTTTGCTCATCTAAATGTTTTCCCATAAATTGCACACCGATTGGCAAGCCATTTGAGTGAAGCTTTGAAGGAATTGAAATAGCTGGAATACCTGCAGCTGCGGCTGGTTCAGTCAAAATGTCCATCATTTCTCCATAAAAAGCGAAGGTATCCCTATCGCCAATTTTACTTGCTGTTGTAGGAGTTGTTGGGGCAAAAATTACATCAACTTCCCTGAATGTATCGATAAAGTTCTGTCGAATCATATACCGAACTTTTTGAGCCTTCTTATAATACTGATCAGCATATCCTTCTGACAATGCATATGTTCCAAGCATGATGCGCTTTTTTGCCTCATCCCCAAAAAATGTTCTGTCATTTCCATACCGAATCCCATCATATCGTGACAAATTAGAAGAGACTTCAGACCGTTGCAAAAGCATATATACAGAAACTGAGTATGAGGGCGACATCAGTTTGATATTCTTGATTGTGTGGCCCTTAGCTTGCAGTATTTTGATACATTCGTGCACACTTTTAACAATTTCAGAATCAGCATTCTCTAAATATTCATCAGGAATACCAATAGTGAGAGGCTTTGGCATAGCTAAGTTAGCATGATAATCTGGAACGTCTTCTGTGTGCGTTGTGGCATCGCGAGGATCATGTCCAGCGATGTATTTAAGCAGTAATGCGGCATCCTCGACAGTTTGAGTCATTGGACCTGGGCAATCCCAAGAAGATCCCATTGCGACAATTCCAAATCGTGAAACGCGTCCATACGTTGGTTTTAATCCAACAACTCCGCTCCAAGCAGCAGGAAGTCGAATTGATCCAGCTGTTTCTGTTCCAATCGCAGCTGGTGCAAGTCCAGCAGCTACGGCAACTGCAGAGCCTCCAGATGAGCCACCAGGGACATAATCAATATTATAAGGATTTTTAGTTGTTCCATAATCTGAGGTTTCAGTGGAAGACCCATGTGCCCATGCATCCATGTTTGTTTTGCCAAGTGCAGATCCGCCAGCTGTGGCAAGCTTTTGTGCAACAGTAGAATTAAACGGGGCAATATAACCATCAAGGACTTTAGAAGAGGCATTAGTTGTAAGTTTCTGAGTTGAAATATTGGCCTTTAACGCAATTGGCATGCTCTGAAGGGCTCCTTCTAACGTTTCACTTTCATCAGCTACATCCAAAAAAACATTTAGTTTTTCATTATGACTATGTATTCTTCCCTTATAAAATTCAGTTACTTCCTCAGCTTTCGCATTAGATTTCAACAACTCTGCTAGTGATATACCAAGGAAACTCATATTACAGAATTCTTTTAATAACAAAGTAACCATCCTTCGTAGCAGCAGCATTTTTTAAAGCCTCTTTTTGAGAGAGCATGATGCTTTCATCGACAACATCTTCATCCATCACATTTTTTGCATCAGTCGTAAAATAGGATTCAGGCACCTGAGATGTATCAATATCCTCAAGATTTTGAACATATTCAAGACTTTCAGAAAGTTGTGAAGATAAAGAGGTGAGCTCTTTCTCAGTTACTGTTAGTTTTGAGAGCCGAGCGAGCTTTTCAACATCAGATAATTTCATGTCTGCCATTCCTGTATTGTACACAAAATGAGTTTGTTTTGCTGTAGAACTCACTTCAAAGCTTGGCTGATTGGATCTTCATCAGAGGTAACTTTATGAGCTGGTGAGTATTGTCGACCATACAAAACTAATCGCATACTGAAGAGTCTCCATTGATCTTTAGGAATAATCTTCATAAGATCTTGCTCAATTTTGATTGGATCTTTTTGTGTTGTTAAGCCAAATTTATTGCACAGGCGAATCATGTGTGTGTCAACAGCGACTCCCTCATTAATTCCATATGCCTCAGATAAAACCACATTTGCAGATTTTCTCGCAACTCCAGGAAGTGTTATCATCTCTGCCATGGATTTTGGAACTTCTCCACCAAAATCTGAGCGAAGTTTTTGGGCTGCAGCGATAATGTTTTTAGCCTTATTCATATAGAATCCAGTTGATCTGATATCTTGCCCTAATAACTCAGGTGTAGCATCTGCAAACATATCGAGTGTTGTATATTTTTTGAAGAGTTTTTCGGTCACCTCATTGACTTTTTTATCTGTGCATTGCGCAGATAAAATAACTGCAAAAAGAAGTTCGTATATCGTTGAATAATTAAGTGCAACACGTGCCTCTGGAAATAGCTTTTCTAAAACTTGGGCCATTTTTTGATATCTTTCCTGTAGTGTCATCACATTTCTCTCAAAATTCTAACACGATCCTGTATAGGAGGATGAGTGCTAAACAAGTTGGCAAGCATCGATTTTGTTGTTCCAGATTTAAATGGATTTGAAATATAAAGATGTGCAGTGGCATTAGAAGCTCGATGCAATTTATGAGGATCCCCCGCTATTTTCTCTAGTGCATTTGCTAGGGCATCAGGATTGCGTGTGAGCAAAGCGCCTGAAGCATCAGCTAGGTATTCTCTTTTTCGTGAAACGGCAAGTTTAATAATTGTTGAAATAATTGGCATGAGAACAAGGAGTGCAATAAAGATAATCGCCCCAATTCCCCCACCTTTTCGGTCGCTGTCTCTTCCACCAAATAGCATACTTCGAGAAGCCATATCGGCAGCGATTGCCACTGTTCCAACAAGCACTGTCACAATCGTAATAATCAAAATATCATAATTTTTTACATGAGATAATTCGTGGGCAATAACGCCTTCAATTTCTGATCTTTCCAGTCTGTTGAGTAAACCCGTTGTAGCGGCTACTGCAGCATGTTCAGGGTTGCGTCCTGTTGCAAAAGCGTTTGGTGCCTCATCTTCTATCACGTATAGCTTTGGCATAGGGATACCAGCTGCAATTGAGAGATTTTCTGTAACAGTGTAATAGTCAAAGTATTCCTTTTTGGTGGCTGGTTTTGCACCAGACATTGAAAGGACAATCTTGTCTGAATAAAAATATGAAAAGAAACTTGAGAAAACTGAGAAGAGAAGTCCCATTATGAGGAAGGAATATGGATCACCAAAGTACTCTCCCATAAGATAGAAGAATAGCGTCATGAAAGCCATGAAAAACATTATCAAAAAGACCGTTTTAGTTCGATTTTGGTTGATTTGCGAATATATCGTCATACCCTTTTTAGAATGTAACTTTTACATTCTCACGTTCTTTCTCTGAAGCCTGGAAGAACTCTTTCTGGGTGAAGTTGAACATTCCTGCAATGACGCTGCTTGGAACAGTTTCTACTTTGTTGTTATATTCCAATACATTGGAATTATAGAACTGTCGTGCATAGGCAATCTTGTCTTCCGTATCTTCGAGCTGTCTTTGAAGTTGGCTAAAGTTTTCGTTGGCTTTGAGATCTGGATACGCTTCAGCAATGCCGATAAGGGACTTTAACGTATCAGTAAGCATATTGTTTGCTTCG
Organism: Candidatus Woesebacteria bacterium; assembly: GCA_018062605.1. GTDB lineage: Bacteria > Patescibacteriota > Microgenomatia > UBA1406 > HO2-37-13b > 2-02-FULL-43-11-A. Next base: position 22,663 of record JAGORW010000004.1, read on the forward strand.
GCTTTCTCTGGGAGCGTATGCGCACCCATTAAGGCTGAACGTGCTTTCGTTACATCCTCAAAAATAGATTTTTCATGTTTTGCATATCCTTTGACCGTTTCAATGAGATTTGGAATGAGATCAATTCGTCTTTTCAGTTGGACATCAATGCCTGCAAATGCCTCCTTGATACGATTACGAAGTTGAATAAGCGAATTGTAAGTCATCACTCCATAGAGCGCTATAACAACCAAACCACCGATAAGAATATACATTGGATTCATATGATTTTTAACCCGTGATCCACTTTATAACATGATCCTTTGGGTATGTATTCATTATATCACTTTTCTCTGCCCATCCACGACGTGCAACATAGATGCCATACTCCATTGAATCCATATCAGAGGCAGCGTGAGAGTCTGTATCAATAACAAATATATTGCCATTCTCGACAGCACGCTTTACAAGGCCTTCAGGAAGGTCTAAACGTTCATGAGAGGAGTTAATTTCGAGAGCTATTTTTTTCTCTTTGCAGAAATCAAAAATAGCATCCCAGTCAGCCTCTATTTCTTCCCGTTTCCCAAGAAGTCTACCAGTTGGATGACCCATTACCTTTACTTTTGGATAAGCAAGGGCTTTAAGAATGCGCTTTGTCATGGCATCGCGAGGTTGTGTGAATGAACTATGAATGGAAACAACGCACATATCTAAATATTGAAATGCCTCATCAGGAAGAGCCAAAGACCCATCTGGTTGAATATCGATTTCCAACGAATTAAAAAGATGCACAGGAGATTTGATTTTTTTGATCGCCTCAGCTTTGCTTTTAACAATTTGGACTATCTCCTCAGTGGAAAGCTTTCCCATTGCTGGATTGTGTTCAGAAAGAGCAAGATATTCATAGCCAAGTTCGTGAGCGGCGGCTACCATATCTTCAATGGAGTCTGCTCCTAAATCATGAGAAGGAACAACATCAAACGAAGAATGAACATGAAATTCACCTTTGATATCTCTTACATGTGGTAAATCGGGAAGTGTGTTTGCAAGTGCACGCTTAATCTCATCACTCCCTTCACGAATTTCTGGTGAAATCCATGGCACACCGAGGAATTCATAGAAAGCCTCCTCTGTTGAAAAGGAATGAACCTTGCCAGTTTCTACTTCTTTAATGCCAAACTCGTTTAACGAGTAACCTTTTTTCAGAGCAAATTCACGAAGTTTAATATTGTGGGCTTTGTTTCCAGTAAAGTATTGCAGCATCGAACCATATTGATTTTCAGAAATTATTCGAACATCAACCCGCTTGCCCCCTGTCACCATAATTGACGACTCTATATCTCCTTGCGTTTCCACCGTTAGTTTGCCTGGATATGAGCGGAAATGCTCAAGAACGTCTTTGGCATGCTCTGGCTCACAGACAACAACGATATCTATATCTCCAATTGTCGGAGCTTTACGTCTGAATGAACCAAGAGCTTCTGAGTTCTTGACATGCTTGTTTTTGGACAAATGCTCCATTACATCTCGGGCAAGTTGGGTTGCAGTAGGCAACGTCATTCGCTCTTCCTTTAGACCACGCTCTTCATAAATCCCAATTGCCTTCAGAATATCCTGCTCTGATTTTTCGCCAAAGCCTTCTAGTTCTGCAATTTTGTTTTGAGAAGCAAGTTTCTTAACATCTTCAAAGACGGTTGCTGGATCGGCTAAATTGAATTCCTTCACTATTCGATACGCTTTTTTTGGACCAATCCCAGGAGCTCTCATAAGTTCATATGTTGGTGCAGGAATTTTAGAAAGTTGTGTTTCTAAATAGGATCCTTTTGGATTCTTGAAGTATTCATCAAGATGCTTCTGAAGTGAAGGGCCAATACCGTCAACATCTGTTAAATGGCCATTCTGCCATACGTCATATACTTCTTGAGTAAGATGTTCAACTGCATCAGCGGCTTTTTCGTATGCAATTACGCGAAACCTAATGGCGCCAGTTAGGGTGTATGCAGCGGCAACTGACTTGAGAAGATGAACAATGTCCTTGTTTGAATGCATATCGCCATTATAGCTGAAATTGGGCATGTGGTATGCTATAATTTTGCCATTGGGATCGTAGCTCAGCTGGTTAGAGCGCAGCCCTGTCAAGGCTGAGGTCGCCGGTTCAAGTCCGGTCGGTCCCGCATGTAACTCCGGGAGTTGGTCAGAGCTTCAAGACAAGCAAAGCGGAGACATCACTTCTTATAAGACATTCATAAGTTCACATTCGAAAACCATGGTAGCACCAGATAGATCTGCAGGAATCGTCCTACTCAACAGCGAAATTCTTCTTATGGAACGTAAACGAAACGAGGAACACTTCTGGGTTTTTCCTGGAGGTAAGGTTGAAGATGGAGAAACTCCTGAGCAAACGGCAGTTCGAGAAATTCAAGAAGAGACCTCCATAATCGTAAAAACAGAAAAGAAACTCTACACCCATATCTACAGCCAAGAACATGAAAATCGAGGTAATCAGCATTTTTTTCTCTGTACATATATCTCTGGAACACCACAACTTGGCGAATCTAATGAAAAGGATGACATGGAAACCGGAAAACAATATTACAAACCCCAATGGGTACACATCAATATACTCCCCACACTCCTTCTCTACCCTTTAGAAATCCGTGACTGGCTCATTGAAGACCTCACAAACAATTTCAAAAATACTCCAAAAGTAGCTCACATAAACACTCACAATCTCCGACAGAGTCTATAAGCCACTCAGCCCTTATCATGTATACTGAATTGCATGTTAGAGCATAATATTCCTCATATTGGAGATAATTTCTATCAAACTCTTCTCGAGTATGTAGCTCTTGGAACCTCTGATATTTATGGATATGTAAATCTCAAGGATAAACTTGGTGCTTTAGATGCGGATTTTCTAAGATCTTACAGAGATAAAATTGCTGAAAAAGGTCGCCATGATAGATTCATTCTTCCTGATAATGAACTTAATAGAAACCTGATCAAAGGTTTGAGCAAAAAGGAGTCATGGCAGAACACATTTTTTCCGCGATACATAGTAGAGAAGCTTTTTGATATTGAATGTGATGTGTATGTGTGGGATGACAAGGTGGGTATTGCAAGCTTTGGAAATGATACACTCACTGTCTTTGTATATGATGACCCGACACTTGTTGAACTTTTTCGGACGCAATTTGAATTAATTTGGAAGACAGCTCTTCCAGATAAAATCTTCTTTGGACCAAGAACCTCACGACTTACGCAACTTGAAAATGAAATGTATATAGCTGGTAAGAAATTTATCGATTTGACTGACGGATCCCCCCATAGAATTAATCCGCAGTGGGTACGAAACATTCAAAATAATGTCGAGGGATATTCTGTAGCAGATTCAGAACCGGCAGATTTAATCAGAGATATTAAAAACTACTTCATAAGAGTCAGTGGTCTGTCAGCAATTGAACTTACTCCAACAGCAACCTTTGCATTTTGCTTAGCTTGTGACACTCTCATAGACACTCCCGGAGATGAAATCATAATCGCTGACCCCGGATTTGATTCCTATGCAAACTTGATCCGATCATTTGGTGGCAATGTCGAATATAGCAAAAGGAATGATGACTATTCAATCAACATTGAACATATGATAGAAAAAGTAACCAATCGGACTGTTGGCATGGTTTTGATATATCCGGACAATCCATTTGGTTCAGTACCATCAGAAGATGATTTAAGAAAGCTCATTGCCCTTTGCGTAGAAAAAGGTATAACACTCATTATTGACAATGCATTTATTGAGGTTAACCCGTTTCAAAAGATCATGCCGAAGTTTAGTGACTATATTACGGACTCACTTTCGTATTTAGTAATAAATGACACAGGAAAGATTCTTGGACTGCGTGGAGCTAAATTTGGTGGATTAAGTTACTCCCCAAATCTTGCTGACAAGCTTAAATTAAAAATACCAAATTATTTTTTTCAGTTTAGCCAAATAGATTTGTTGCATATATCTCGGATACTCAAGCATCACGAGTTTCGTGCGTATCAAGATACCCTTCGATGGATCATAAAAACTAATTATGATTACCTTCAGAAAAACCTCAGCTCTGAATTATCAATATTATTTACGGGTTCAACTTCAGTATGCTTAATCGATATTTCAAAAACTGGCTTTACAGATGAGGAATTCGCCCAATCATTAAAAGAAAATTATATGGTGGGAGTGGTTCCGGTGTCTTTCTTTTATAGTGGGCAGAGTAAAATTGATTATACAAAGGTTCGACTCTCGCTGGCTCGTCCACAGCTGATGATTGAGGAAGCCGTTACCAGAATTAATGACTGCATCAATCAACTGAAAAAGCAGTAATAAAAGTTCAATCATTGAGCATAAATCTACCTATTTTGATACACTAACACTGCCTTTTGATATCTTGCAAACATTATCTAGCCTGCTATAATGGCTGTACTTTAACGAGCGTGAAAACTCTAATACAGTTTTTACATACTCTGCAGATCGAGAGGAGGTGACACTATGACTCAAAAAGACTACAAAGAAGAACTTATCGAAAAAGTAAAAGAAAATTACCTTTCTGTTGCACTTGGAGTACTCGTTTTCCTCGTTGCTGTGACTTTAATCTTCAAATCTGGTTCTCCAGAGGACATGAACATTACTGAGGAAACACAAGAGACACCTAAGGAAAAGACATACGTTGTCCAACCTGGAGATTCTGTTTCAAGCATTGCGAAAGAGCAACTCGGCTCCATGGATCATGCAGAAGCCATTATCAAAGCCAACAACATCACTAACCCAAACACAATTGAGGTTGGTCAGACTCTTATGATTCCTGACGTTGCTGGACAAGTTATGACTCCTGATGCTGACAAGAACGCAACTCCATCACCAACTCCAACAGCTGCAATGAAGAAAGCTGAAGGCGAAAAGATGGAAGCACAGGTAACTCCTGCAATGACAATCTCAATAACTGGTGACTCCTACACAGTGAAAAAGGGTGATCACCTCTGGGATATTGCACAGCGCGCTTATGGAGACGGAAACAAGTACACCCTCATCATTGAGGCAAACAAATTGCGAAATCCAGATCGCCTAGAAGAAGGAACTGTTCTGAAGCTTCCAAGATCAGGAACTAAATAAGAACAAGAAGCTGATTTTAACCGATTGAAATTAATTTACACAGATTTCAACTTGAATGGCGCTCGTACGCAAACTACTGGAGATTGACCGGTATAAGCTGCGGGCGCCTTCTGGTTTAAACTGATTAAAACTTGTATAAACTGGAAGATTAAGTCGCTTTCCAGTTATACTAGTTAACAAGTTCACTAATTTTCCAAATCGCGGGTGTAGTTGAGTGGTACAATGCGTCCTTCCCAAGGATGAGCCGAGGGTTCGATCCCCTTCACCCGCTCCCAAAAATCATGGACCAAAAGAGCAAGATAATTGAGATAATAAAAATCGTCGGCTCCAAACTTCAAGATCAAGAGGTTACATGGCTTGTTGGTGGAAGCGGATCTTTACTTATTCACGGACTTGATGTAACTCCAAATGATATTGATATTATTGTCAACCCTGAAGATTTTAATGAAGTACAAACTATTTTAAAGGATTTTCAGATTACCGATACATTCCAGACACAGTTTAGAATTAATGATATTGAAGTTGAACTAATACCTCGTAGGATTGATAGCAGTTTATTAGAAAATAAACGTATGGATAGAATAGATGTTTTCGTGTATAAACTGAGTGTGGAGTATTCTTTTTACAGGGCGAGGACAGACAAAATTGAAGCTAATCGTATAAAAATTGACTTGATAGAAAAGGAATTAGACAGACAGAATAATCTATAATCAACCTATGCACAACCACGCACAACCAAACTACATATGCCCACTCTGCTTAGCTGCAGATGGCACTGAGAGCACCCAAACAATGATGATGCAGGATGATATATTTTATCGCGATGAGCTTGTCATCGCTGCTGTTAATTCGAAGTTCTACACAAGCAACCCAGGGCACATAATTATCTTCCCCGCTTCCCATTTTGAGCATCTCTACGACCTCCCTGAACAAATATCCACCCACATCATGAAATTGTCTCAAAAGGTCGCCCTTGCCCTTAAAGAAACCCGAAAAGCTGATGGAGTCATGATTGTTCAAAATAATGAGCCTGCGAGTGGTCAGCATGCGTTTCATTATCATATGCATATTATTCCTCGTTTTGACAATGATAACTTTTCACAAAACCAATCAGATGTAAAAGTTGCCGACCCTGAAGATAGAAAACCTTTCTCAGCGGCTCTTAAAGAATATTTCTCACGGATTGACTCCTAAGAGATAACTGGTATCATATTCATAATGAATAAGAACACTTTCTCTGTTCAGAACATTTTCTTTCCTCTTCTTTTTGTAATTGGTCTCATCTTGGATGTATGCACTCAATTGCCTAGTAACTATATTGTATTAGATATAAAGACTTTAGAGTAGCAACGTTAGACTGTACGAATTTTTAGCTGGAATATATGGAAAGACTCATCTTTGAGAGAGATGATCGAGATAGAATGATGCCACTTTATGTAAAGCATTCCATTCTGACCCCTGAGCCGATTCTTCAACTTCAACATGACATAGCTCGTTCTTCTCATAGCCAGCTTGTGCCCGTTGATGAATTGCATCTTACGCTATTCTATTTTGGTAGGCCGGATTCGTTGTACCAAGATGTGGTTTCTCAACATGGTCCGATTGAATTTGAGGACTTTATGAAACTACTTCAAGAATTTCTATCTTCATTAACTCTTCCAACTCAGAATTTTTCTGCAGATGTCCATGATCTAGCACTATTTGGAACAGATGATGTGAAAGCTATGGTGTTACGATTAAAAAAGAATCCCCAGCTACTAGCATTGCGCCAATTAATTATCAGTCGTTTTCATGAGTTTCTTAACGATTGCCTTATTGAGGATATTCCAACGTTTATGAGAGGGAGCAGAAATCTTGAGTTTCAGTTAGAAGATACATACAATCCGCATATCACTTTTTGTTATGGGTGTGATGATATTGACTGGGATGATGTCAGGGGAATACCTTCGCGGTTGATTTTATCTCCTCCACATATTTTTCATGTAACTCCTGAGTATGCACACATTTAGTGCTATAATTTCACTATGCAACAAAAGATTACCTATTTAAATACTGTACCTGAAACCATTGTGGAACAATCATGAATAAAAATTCAACGGTCCCCTGGTTTTCTTCAAACATCTTAAAACTTCTCTTCATTTTCTTCTTTGCTCTATGCCTTCGACTCTACATGGTTGACTCCATTCCCCTTGGTGTAAGAAATGATGAGGCGAGCTTTGGCTATAATGCCTACTCAATTCTTGAGACTGGAAAAGATGAGCATGGAGAAAAATATCCTCTGATTTTTGAGGCTTTTGGAGATCAAAAGCTGCCAGCATACATGTATAGTATTGTTCCTGCTGTTAAAATCTTCGGATTAAACAACCTTGCAGTCAGACTTCCATCTGTACTGGCTGGTGCTTTTTCGGCTCTTATTTTCTACTACATTGTTCTAAGATTTGCATACATTCGCAGGTATGCATTTCTTGCTGCTCTTTTATTTGCAGCTTCACCCTGGTCTATCATTTTGAGCAGATCGGCGTACGAATCAAATCTTGGACTGATGTTCTTTCTTGGAGGACTCTACTTTCTTATCCGTTCAATTCAAGATAGAGATCGCAACAGTACCATAGTAACTGGTGTACTATTTGGCCTCTCATGGTATAGCTATATTGCATATCGACTCATCACGGTTTTGCTCCTTGTTTTGACGTATCTGTATACTTCAGTAAAGAACAAATCCTTCAAGAAAAATCAGCTTATGTTACCGATAGTTGCTCTCCTCATAACAGTTGTCCCACTATTCCCATCTCTTCTCTCGCAACAAGGAACCGCGCGTTTTGAGCAGGTTGGATTGTTATCAGATGAAGGACCAGTCATGGAAATTATAGAAGCTCGTACATTTTGTATGGACCACTTTCCTAAAATCCTATGCTATGCAGATTCAAATAAACTTCTGGTTTATGGGAGGAATATGCTTAATAACTTCGTTCAGACAATCTCTCCTGACTATCTTTTTATCAATGGAGATAATCATACGGCCTATCTTGATGCAGAGCACTTTGGCAATCTCCATTACTATCTTCTACCATTTTACATTTTAGGATTGGTAATTCTCATGAGGAGAATTTTCGTTCATCAGCATGAGAGAGCCGAATTGATTATTCTATCTGGATTTTTAATATCTACTCTTCCTGCCGTTCTAACGCATGGTCCACAGTTAGTTCGAATTTCATCTCTGCTACCCTTTTTACTGATTATAAGCGTTTTTGGTATTGCATTTACTGAAGATTTGATTAAAAAAGCTCCATGGAGGAGGCTCTATCAAACTTTTCAAATCTTTACAGCTATTGCTTTTGGATTCATTTTCCTTTTTAACTATGTGGGCATTTCTATCCCCAAAAATGACGTTTTATTTCTTTCCCACACATATCGACTTGTTGAGTATCTAGATACGCTACCACATGATAAACCAGTCTATGTCTATAAAATCCCAGAAATTGTTACTTTCT
>JAGORW010000042.1 GCA_018062605.1 Candidatus Woesebacteria bacterium
CCAGCATGAAGATGGAATAGCAGTACTTGATAGATATTGTGATTCAACACTTGTGTATCAAGGCATGGAAAGCGGCGTGCCTATTGCAGATCTCCTTCGCCATCACCAAGAGTATGCAGAGAATGTCTTTCCTGACCTAACCGTCGTCTTGTATTTCAACACTCCGGACATAGGTTCGATTATTAAACAGCGCCGTCTCTCTGAAAAGAAATCCGACGGTCGCGACTCAACTGTTTGGGACAACTCTTCAGCAGAAGAGCACTTGCAGCGACAACAGAATTACCTTGATCTTCCAAAAGTCTATGCTGAATTCGGCATTCCTCGCAATTTCGCATTTGTTGATAGCTCTCAGCATCCATATGACGCTATCAAAGGGACTGTTGAGGCAGTGCAGTCGGTTGTCCCAGAAAAGGGTGACTTACTTGAATCTTTTGAGAACCTTAAAGAGATGGGTCATTGGACACATCTTGATGAAATGTGGCAAATGCAACAAAGAATGCGTAGCGAATCAGGGCTTTGGAACAACCCAGGGGCAAGGAGGTAGGGGCTGCAAGTTTTAGGAAGAAATAAAGGCTTGGTGGAGATGGCGGGAGTCGAACCCGCGTCCGCAAAGGCAGTTAGATAAACGTTTAGCTAGAGATATGTCATGTTTACGTGATGCCTCGAAGGAACATGACCAATCCTTCTAAGCCTGCCGACACATTAATACGAACTACAGCGAAGTGTCGAACCTCTCTGCAGCAAGACCAGCATAGTTGACAATCATGACCTCACAGGTTTTGATCATGAAGGGCATCTTAGGAAGCGAATGCGTAGGCCATTGGAGCTCTAGGAGCTACAAAACCGTCAGCAAAAGCACCTTTGAGTGCATTGACAAGTTTATTGTCGTTTGTTTTTTTTCTATTTATCGGATAGATCCGCTTTAGCCGTTTAGAAAACTACGATCTTCACGTCGATTCCGGAACATCCCCGTTCGGTTGAAATCAGTTGAAATCGGTTGAAATCGGTGAAATGGTGAATTAGTAGGCTTTTCTGGTTTTAAAGTGCGTCATGTCGGCCAGTTCTGTAGCTTCGTGACAAGATATATTGTACCATATCGTACATTTTGCCAAGATGCTATAATGAGCCTATGGAGACAGGTGCTGCAAGTACGATACATCAAGATGAAATAGCACGAGAGAGACTGCTGCAAATGGGTAAACTGCAAACTACTGAATACAACTTTGATGGTGCAAAAGTCGCTGTGGATTATGCTCATGTTCCACTTCAAGAAGGTCTTCAACCTACAGACAAGCGAAGAATCGCAATATATCTTCCAGGTTTGCCTCATGGACCTGCTCAAAATACGGGTGGTGATCCACAAGAAATCGGCATGGTTGCTGATCTGCTCACAGATAACGCCTCTGATTTGATAGTTTTGAAGCCAGAGGGTCTTACATCTTCTGCATATGATAATAGTGCGGCTCCAGAAAAATCAGCAACATTGAAGAAACTCATGGAGATTTGTGCTGAACAGGGAATTGATCTTCAACAAGATGGACATACAATAACCGTCTATGGCTATTCAGAGGGGGCGTCACAAGGAGCTTCTTTGGCACTAGAACTTCAAAATCAGTTCGGCTCAGTTTCTCGATTGATTGGAATTGAACCGGCAGGAGTTTCAGGATATGCGGATCGAAAATCTGCTCATATTTGGCCTCAAAGTATAGAGAAATTTCGACAGGCTCTCTCGACTTTCTTCTCAAAAAAGGACCAACGGCCTGTTGTACAAACTGATACAGGTTATCATCTTTCGAGTGAATTGATAGCCTCCTATTCAAGTATTTTGCAGCACGCAGGCAAAGACAAAGACCAAATGCGCGAATATAATAAGAAATACCTTATCGATACTGTTAAGAATGTCTCATCCTTTATTCGGCGATTAGGACTTGGCCTCTTTGGGCTCAAGACTCCGCGAGGTGTTCAGAAAGACAGACTTCGACACGTATGGTCGTGCAATGAAGATTATACGTCGCTTGCCGATAGCGGTATTCCAATCACGCTGTTTTCAGGCAAAAAAAGCCAAATTGCACCATTTGAAGAAGCTGAGGCTTGGGTAAGAGCACAACGAAAAAAGCAGCAAGATATCACACTGATAACTTCCAGCACTGGTCATTTTGATCCAAATGCGATTTCAAAAGGAATTGGAGCTGCTCTCATATTTACTCATGGAAAAACAGCAGTAGAGGAATCCGGAATTGTAGAGGATCCGAATGAGACTGTTGCCCTTGATGAGGAGATTACTGAAGATGATGATCAAGCTCAAGCTCAACAAGCAACGCCAACTGCATAATCGACTATCTCTTAATCGAATCTCGCAATTCTTTTTCAATATTTCGCTTCTCAGTTCTATCTTTTTCGACACGTTTTTGTTGCCAGGTTTTCTTACCCTTAGCCAACGCTATTTCGAGCTTGAAACGTCCCTTCAAAAGGTAACAGGAGATCGGGACAACAGTCAATTGGGGGCTTTGTGCCAACTTTGTGGTCAATTTGATGATTTCTTTTTTGTTCAAAAGAAGCTTGCGAGATCTTTTTGAATCATACATTTCATCAGGGGCAAACTGATAGGCTTCGATCACCGCATTAATTAACATTGCCTCGCCTCCAACTATTTTCACATAGGCATCCTCCAATTTAACGCCTCTTATTCGTAACGATTTTACTTCTGGGCCCGACAAAACCATACCTGCTTCTAGGTGTTCAAGCAACTCATATTCACGATGGGCATTTCGGTTTTGGCTTATCATATCAACATATTATACAGGAGTCGTCTGTTCTGTAAGCTCAAAAGTTCCTATGCACAACAGCCAGTGGTACAATTGACCTAATGACATCCATCACTATTACAACTCTCAAGCGCCTTGTGATTGGAGCTTTCCTCTTTTTACTTCCTACGCAACTTGGCACATTCTTCTTCATGGATTTTTCATACATACACGGCGTCCGAGTTGACTATTTGGCCCCTGCGATCTATCTAACTGACATTCTTTTTCTTGTTTTATGCGCCTTTTTCTGGAAACATATCATTACTCATATTCAAAGACATATTAAGCCGTACTCAATCCTGTTTGCATTTGGGCTTATCAATATCTCCCTAAGCCTATATCCTGTGTGGGCCTTGTATTCTGTTCTAAAAATATGTCAAATTATTTTTCTATACATTATATATGCATCTATTCGATTAAAACCCAGTGATGTTTTGATCGCTTTTGGACTGTCAGCAGTTCTTCAACTCTTTCTGACACTTGTACAATTTGGTCAAAAAGCCTCGGTCCAAGGAGTTTTTTACTATTTCGGCGAGCGGTATATGTCCCTTTCTACTCCAGGGATTGCAAAAGCTGCTTTTTTTGGAGAACAAATATTACGACCATATGGCACATTCTCTCATCCAAATAGCCTTGCCGGCTTCTTCTTACTGGTATACAGCTTTCTCTTGCTCCTTCCTTCAAAATCGATCTTGAAACCCGTGGTGCTGAGTTTGTGCGCCATGTTGGTTTTGATTTCTTTTTCAAAACTTGCGATTTTCACCTTTGTCCTGATCAACATCGGCTATTTCATTTTCCATTACACCGTTTCGTGCCGAATGTGCACAATTGCTCGCTTCTCATTGCTCCTAGTGGTTACTGGGGTCTTCTTGCAGACGCATGCAGATCCACTCACCTTAGAAAAGAGAGTCTGGCTCTTCAAGCAAAGCCTATCCATTATTTGGAATAATCTACTTATGGGGACTGGGTTTGGGCATCATCTTTTTGCTCATGCCAACTTTCCTGACGCCTATTCCTACTTCTTTCTGCAACCTGTTCACAACATCTTCGCTCTTTTTTTGATGCAAGCCGGAATTCTCATCACATGCTTTTCTGTTTTTTTCTTAATCAACCACCTAAAGAGTAATCTTAGTCAGATCAAAAAGTATGGGATGTATATGCTGTTTGTGCTTGCGCTAACAGGATCTGGAGATCATTACTGGCTAACATTGCAGCAGAATATGCTTCTTGTAGGAACACTTTGGGGCCTTATGATTGGCCAGAATCGCTCAGCTTTGTAACGATGGTAATTGGGGTTTGCTCATCAGATTGACCCATCGGATTATCCTTAAACAGCTTCTCAATAAGCCTGGTGTCAACTCCGCGAGAGGTACCTAAGACATTAATGCCATAGTCGTTCGCATCAATTATTGCCACTTTAATGTGTTTGTTTCCTCTCGACAAAGCATCTGAAATATTTTGGGCAACCTTCTGCGGATCCTTTGGACCAAGTTTTGCACTCGTGTTGCTTGGAGGAAGAGAGTAATCACACGGGCCATCAATTGCATTGATATTATGACCTGCAACGCGATAAAACATGCCTTTTAGTCCAAATGGTTTCGTAATGGCGGCGATTCCTGCGGCCAACAAAATTCGCGGCACTCCAGCTTCTTGAATGGCAAGCTGCATTGTATGAGGATCTCGCAGTCCTATTCCGCCTGGGTGATTATGAACAAACTTCCACAAGTGTTTTGCCCACCATCCGGGCTTAATATCTTTAATAGGAAAAGAGCGACCTTGGCTTATCGCAACAATCCGCTCAGAAATGGCAATAATATCTCCATCACCAACTATTTCCTCAACATATGAAGCAGCCAGTTTCACAATATCGTCCCCAGATTTCACGAGTTCCGTGCGAATAAGCAGACGCTCATAGGTTTGACCGCCTATGACTATTGGAGATTTCTTATGCATATATCTATTCTACAGCTGATCAAGGAGATTGTAGTATTCAACGTTCTTTTTAATCACATCTTCAATCGGATCCTGGTATTTTTCTGGGGCCACCTCAAGAATTTCTTTCATAATTTCTTCTCGTTTATCGTTGCTCTTTTGTGCAAGAACAACTAATTCTGGAGATGGAGAGGTCCCTATTTTTTGACCAGTTTCCATTGAATAAATCATTTGCCCACTATCTGCCAGCGAGTCTTGGAGCGTCTCAACAGCCAAATCCCACTTTTCTTTTTCAGCGAGCTGCCAAGCCATTGAAACCTTTTTATCTGCAACGCGCAACAGCAGCTCGGATTTTTTTATGTGATCTCTTGTGAAAAATATATGAACATGATCTCGTGCTTTTTTCATCATATAGAACGGGCTGTCAGGAAGCATCCCGGAGAACGGAAGATCATAATCAACTTCTTCAGTGATGGTTAATTCTGCGACGGGCTCATCATGCGGAGTATCAGTTTCATGAGCAAGAGTTTTAGTAGGTGAGATCAAAAAAGAAAAGGCGAGAAGGAGTGTTAAAAGTGCTGTTGTAAGTTTTTTCATAATTTTATCTGTAATCCAAAAACAAACCCGTCTGTTCCATTTCTGGTTTGCAGTGGGTTTGCTTTGGTGTGATAAGCTATTATGCTTTCACGATTTTCTTCAAACGCTTTCCAGCGGAAAAACCTGGAGTATCGCTTGCTGGGATTTGTATCTCTGCACCTGTTTGAGGGTTTCGGCCCTTTCTGGATGCTCGATGTCGAACGAGGAACGTTCCAAATCCTGTAACGACTACTTTTTCTCTGTTTTTAAGTGCATCTGCTACTGTATCAAATACAGCATTCACTGCATCTTTCGAAGCCTTTGATGTTAGATTTGCTCTTTTTGCAACTTGAGCAACAAGATCTGCTTTTGTCATGTTTTTCACCCCCTTTCAATTCTATTGCGCCCTGTTCCTACAACCTGTTTTGGTTATTTTCAGGCTGTAGAAATAAAGCAAGGATATATTACGACAGTTTGGCCTATCTTGTCAATCTATATTAAAATATGCTTATTGTAACAATCTATATCAAAACTAGTTCCTAGAATGGCTTGTTGCAATAGCTCGCGTCTCTCGGACAACAGTGATCGTCACTTGTCCAGGGAAAACAGGAAACTTTTCTTCAACACCTTCTTTAATTTTTTGAGCAAGAACCGTTGCTTCATCATCAGAAATCTCATCAGGTCTCACAATAACGCGAAGCTCTCTTCCGGCTTGCAAGGCATACGCATCACGCACTCCTTTGAGTGTGAGAGCAATTCCTTCGATGTCTTTAATACGTCTGAGGTATTGATCGAAGTCTTCATGACGGGCACCAGGTCGAGCACCAGAGATATGGTCTGCAATGTGAACGATGATTGCCTCAGTTGTCTCGAGTGGAATATCTTCATGGGAAGCGGCCACACAGTGAACCACAGCTGGTGAGATGTTGTATTTCTTAAGGACCTCAACGCCGAGTTCAACGTGAGAGCCTTCTTTTTCGTCAACAACTTTACCAATATCATGGAACAAACAACCAAGCTTAACTGTCATAACATCAGCTTTAAGTTCATGCGCCAATGCAATACCAATCTTTGTTTCTTCCAGTGTATGAAGAATCATGTTTTGGCCGTATGAATAGCGAAACTTGAATCGGCCTAAAAGCTGAATCAACTCTTTTGGCAAATCATATACGCCGACTTTATGAACCAAATCTTGGCCGGCTTGGAAGAGAATTTTATCTAAATCTGCTCGTGTTTGGCGAACAATTTCCTCAATGCGGACTGGTTGAACACGACCATCTTTGAGAAGTTTTTCCAAAGTGATTCGAGCGACCTCTCTTTTGTATGCATCGAAAGAGGAAATCTTGATGACACCTTCTTCTTCCAAATCGACATCAACTCCTGTAGCGACTTCAAAGGCGCGAATGTTTCGACCTTCCTTACCAATGATACGACCTTTCACACTGTCGTCACCAATTGGAATAGTAGAAAGAGTGTATTCTGCAATGTAGTCCGTAGAGCCATGGCGCATTGCATCAATAACAATTTCTTGAGCCTTTTTGTCGGCCTCCACTTTGATTTGCTCTTCTGCGGCTTTAATCTTTTTTGCAATATCGCCTTTGAGCTTATCCTCCCAGCCCTTAAGAATCAGCTCTTTTGCTTCTGATTGGCTGAGCTTTGCTGCTCTCTCGAGCTTTGATAAAATCTCGTCGCGCTTTGTTGCGACTTCTGCACGATCTTGGTCAAGCTGTTTGAGCTTGTCCTCATATGATCGCTTGCTCCTTTCGACTTCCTGCTCGCGAGTGCGGAGTTCTCGATCCTTTCTTTGAAGTTGATTCTGAAGATCCTGAACCTCTCGTTCAGCCTTTGTTTTGAGGTTTACTGCCTCTTCCTTAGCCTTGAGGACCTCTTCTTTAGCTTTAAGTTTGGCCTCATCAACGACGTGCTGGGCCTCCTTCATCTGCTTCTTGAAGATAGGAAGGGACTTTAGAAATTTCTGTAACATACTATGTAAATGTAGTACGGGCGATGAAGCTTCACTTCGTGTTGTATATGTTCTGTGCTAGACGCATTGAGCGAATGATCATAGACTTGTGTGATTTTACAACAATTATTGCGATGTGTGGCTTCATATCAATCTGTTTGGCTCTTAGGAAAACGCTTGATTCGTACCCGTGTACCAATTTGTAACTGTTGTATTTTACTCTTCTGAAAGGATTTCTTCAATCGATTTTTTTATCTTATGTATTCCAAAGCCCCGTCTCATCAGCCCCTGCATTGCTCGCTGCTTTGCTTTTGGATCTTTCCAATC
>JAGORW010000043.1:0-4719 GCA_018062605.1 Candidatus Woesebacteria bacterium
CAATTCACTAGTTAACTAGTTCACCAGTTAACAAGTTGACTAGTTAACCACTTTCCATTATAATACCAATCTATATGGCAACCAAAAAGGATACAAAAGTCGCAAAAACACCTGCAAAGAAAGCTGCTGCTGCTAAAAAAACAGCTGCAAAAAAGATTGCTCCAAAGGCAAAAAAAGCTTCAGTACAAGCAGTTGAACTTGATATTCAAGATCAATTGGATTCAAAAGCTGCCTCAAAAGAGCGAAAGGCTGCTGTTGCATCAGTCGGTGAAATGTCTAAACAGACAATCATTGAACAATTTGCTACTAAAGATGGAGATACAGGTTCTCCAGAAGTCCAAATTGCTATTTCTTCTCAAAAAATTGCGAATCTTTCTTCTCACTTAGGTGAAAATCCAAAAGATAATCACTCACGAAGAGGATTACTTAAGATTATTGCAAAGAGACGACGTATTCTTCACTACCTTCAAGAAAAGGATGAAGCACGCTATAAAGACCTTATTAAAAAGCTCGGTCTAAAAAAATAAACTTCCTCTATAATAGAGACAGTACTTTTATAAACATTTTATTAATTTGATGCTTCGCAGGCGCAGCTAGAAGGTCGTTTTTGTAGGTAATTGAGCTCCAATGAGCGTTTTACCTTCGGAATCTGTCTTCTAACAGCTCCTCCAGCATCTTCACACGTATTTTATGAATACACCAAAAAAATTCACCACAATGATTGGTGAAACAGAACTTTCGTTAGAATTTGGCAAAATGGCTCTCAAGGCCGATGTGTCAATCGTTGCCCGTATGGGTGACACCTGTGTTCTCACAACCGTATGTATCGGTGGTGAGACTACGTTAGATTACTTTCCACTCTCAGTAGAATATGTTGAGAAGCTCTATGCAGGTGGAAAAATTAAAGGATCCCGCTGGGTTAAGCGTGAAGGTCGTCCATCAGATGAAGCTGTCATAACAGGCAGACTTATTGATAGAACAATCCGCCCGCTCTTTCCAAAGGCATTCAAAAGAGAAGTACAGGTTGTCTGTACACTTCTTTCTGTTGATCATGAAAACTCACCAGAGATTTTGTCGGCAATTGCAGTTTCAGCAGCTTTGCATGTCTCCCAAGCTCCTTGGGAAGGTCCTACAAGCACAATGCGTGTTGGCTACATCACAGCAGAAGGTGAAGATTGTTTCATAATTAATCCTGCCATGGATGTTATGGATACCTCAAAGATGGATCTTGTTGTTTCATCAAACCCTAAGAAAGTTTTGATGATTGAGACCCTCGCCGAAGAATTGCCTGAAAAACTGGTTCTTCAAGGAATTGAGCAAGCTCATGAGGTAAACACTCAAATCACAACTTTTATTGAATCAATTCGCAAAGAGATTGGTCATCCAAAAATTGAAGTGATTGCTGATGAAAATATGAAGGCTCTTAAAGAGCTCTTCAATACAAAATATGCACAGCATGTTGAAACTGTGGCTACCAAGAAAAGCGAAAGCGATGGTGGAATGGGTGATACACTCACGCCAATCATGGCCAACGTTATGGAAGAGAATCCTGATTTCCAAAAGAAAGATGTTGCAGCAGCCCTCGATGAGTGCGTGTTGGACTATGTAAGAAATCAGATCTTTAATGATAAAAAAAGACTTGATGGTCGCGCTATGGATGAACTTCGCGAAATCACTATCGAAACTGACTTACTTGCACGAACACACGGATCTGCCCTTTTCCAAAGAGGTATGACTCAAGTTCTGTCAATTGCTACGCTCGGTTCAACATCACTTGAACAATTTATTGAAAGCCCTGGCGGTGAAGAAAGCAAAAGATATATTCATCACTACTTCTCACCTCCATATTCTTATGGTGAGGCTGGACGTATGTTTGGCCCTGGTAGACGTGAAATTGGTCATGGTGCACTTGCCGAAAAGGCTCTTGAGCCAGTTCTTCCAAGCAGAGATCAATTCCCATACGCTATTCGAGTTGTTTCAGAAGTTATGTCTTCAAACGGATCAACCTCAATGGCTTCAACCTGTGGATCAACACTAGCTCTCATGGACGCTGGTGTGCCAATTAAAGCTCCGGTTGCTGGTATTTCAATCGGTTTGATGTTTAAGAGTGATACAGATTACACACTTCTTACAGACATTGCCGGTATTGAAGACTTTGCAGGTCATATGGACTTCAAAGTTGCAGGTACCACAACAGGTGTTACAGCAATCCAACTTGATGTCAAGAATGATGGTTTGACACAAAAGATGATGGAAGAGATTTTCGTTCTTGCGAGAACTGCACGTGAAGCAATCTTAAAGAAGATGGAAGCGGCCATTTCAAAGCCACGAGAAAATGTTTCCAAATATGCACCTAAAGTTGTGATGTTGACTCCTCCAGAGGACAAGATTGGTGAAATCATTGGACCAGGTGGTAAAAACATCAAGCGAATTATCGCAACGACAGGTACAAACATTGATATTTCTGATGATGGAAAAGTCAGCATTTCAGGCGTCGATATGGATGCAGTCAACAGAGCTGCTGATACAATCCGAAATATCTACAAGGAAGTAAAGCCGGGCGAGATTTACGAGGGCGAAATTGTTCGACTCTTGCCAATCGGAGCCATGGTTGAAATCATTCCTGGTCGAGATGGATTGGTTCATGTATCAAAACTTTCACGTAACTTTGTCAAAGATGTTCGCGACGTCGTGTCTGAAGGACAGCGCGTTCGTGTTCAAGTCACAGGTATTGATGAGAGAGGTAGAATCAATCTCTCAATGGTCTTTGATGAAAAAGGCGATCATGAAGGCTCTGATGACGCAGATCAAAATTGACTTTTGCGTAGCTAATCCTTACAATGAATCCAGCACTATTTTCTCCTATGGGTATTGTTTCCCGTAGGAGAAAAAGTCCTGTTGTATGCCTAAACACAAAAAAACTATCACGATCAAACTTCCTTTCAGAAAGAAGCTTGTGCTAAGAAAAGATCTTGCCAGCAATATTATTGGCCTTCTAGTTTTCATGGCAGCCATTATTGGGTACATCTCATTCTTCAAAACAGGAAATATCCTGATTCTTCTGAACGACATGTTGGTGTCATACTTTGGCCTCTTGGCAATCTTCATTCCAACAATTATTTTGATGATATCTTCGCATTTCTTTCATTCTCAAAAGCTGAAACTGATTAAACCAACTGTGACGGTTGGATTGATTCTGATTTTCATCGCACTTGTTGGGGCGGCTCGAACAGGCTCTGCAGGGGAGTTGATTGCCTTTAATTTATCATCTGACTTTTCAGGTTTGGGAGCATTTTTTATTTTGCTCATTACCTTTATTGTTGGAGTTATCTTATTTTTCAACACGTCAATCGATGTATTTATTCTGATGTTAATTGACGCAGCGAAGGTGATTTTTTCATTTTTCTATGACAGATTAGTAAAGCCGCTCTTTTCAAAATCGAAAGGTCAAGCAGCCTCCAAAGGTGAATTTATTTCATCTGCACCTGTAAAGACGGCTGTGCAACAAGCACCAGTACAAATGCAGATGCAAAAACCTCCAGTTAAAGAAGGCGAGGATATTCGTATAAAGACGCTTTCTGGACAATCTAAAAGGGACTGGGCCTATCCCCCATATTCATTGCTTGAAAGCATTCAAGAACAAAAAGCTGATGTTGGTGATGTTGCAAAGAACTCAGATATTATCGAGAAAACACTTGACAGCTTTGGTATTCGAGCACGTGTTTCTGAAATCAATCTTGGTCCAACCGTTACCCAGTATGCTTTAGAAATTACGATGGGAACGAAGCTTTCTAGAATTACAGCTCTTGGTAATGATTTGGCACTTGCACTTGCAGCACCAACTGGTCAGGTACGTATTGAAGCTCCAATCCCAGGACGAGCACTCGTTGGTATTGAAATTCCAAATATCACATCCGAAATTGTGTCTCTCAAACGCATGTTGCAAGATCCAGAGCTCGGTGAGAATCCACATCCACTTACCGTTCCACTTGGTTTGGATGTTTCAGGTAAGACGATTGTGATGAATCTTGGAAAAATGCCTCACGCACTTGTTGCAGGTACGACTGGTTCAGGTAAGTCAGTTATGTTGAATGCATGGATTTGTAACTTCCTCTTTAGAACTACCCCAGAAGATCTGCGACTTATTCTTATTGACCCAAAACGTGTTGAATTTACCCAATACAATGGTATTCCTCACTTGTTGACTGAAGTTATTGTTGATCCAGAAAAAAGTATTTCTGCGCTCAAATGGACTGTTGGAGAAATGAATAATAGATACAAAATATTTGCCCAAGTTGGAGCTCGAAATTTGGAAAGTTATAACAGCCGAGAAGGAATTGAAAGAATGCCTTATATTGTGATTATTATTGACGAATTGTCAGATTTGATGATGGTTGCAGCTCGAGAAGCCGAAGAAAACATTACCCGTATTGCTCAGATGGCTCGTGCCACGGGTATTCACTTAATTCTTGCGACTCAGCGCCCCTCTGTAAACGTTATCACCGGTTTGATGAAGGCTAACGTGCCAACCCGTATCGCGTTTAATGTCGCAAGCTTGGTGGACTCTCGTGTGGTTTTGGATATGCCCGGTGCTGAAAAGCTTGTAGGAAAAGGAGACATGTTATATTTATCAGCAGATCAAGCAAAACCACGCCGTATCCAAGGACCGTATTTATCCGAAGCAGATATTAATAACATTGTCGGCTTCTTGAAGAAGCA
>JAGORW010000043.1:4819-7582 GCA_018062605.1 Candidatus Woesebacteria bacterium
TTAGCATTATGCTCTTCCAAAGTTTTGGCGTAGTGCATCTCCGAGCCGTCTTTATTTGAGATGTAGAACCAATATGGAGTGTTAGGATCGGCATAAATCACAGCCTTAATCGACTCAATTCCTGGGCTGGCAATTGGAGCAGGTGGAAGGCCTGGGTGGGCGTAAGTGTTATAGAGAGATTTCGTTTTCAAATCTTGCTCGGAGAGGTGCTCTTTCCACCATGAGCTTTCTTGCTCTTGATATCCAAGTATGTACTGAACTGTTGCATCAATCTGAAGTGGCCAGTCATTTTTGTATCGTTTCACAATAACGGAGGCGACTTTCTGCATGGTTGGTGGAGTATTGGCTTCTCTTTCAACCATTGATGCAATTGTTAAGATTTCAGTATCTGTAAAGCCAGTCTTTCGGGCATCTGCTTTCAGTTCTTCATTATATTTCGCATCGAAATTTGCTTTGAACACTCCTAGAACTTGATCAATGGTAGCTCCGCGTGGCATCAAATAGGTATCTGGAAAGAGAGTTCCTTCCTCTGCTTTTTTTATGAATTCTGACTCAGGAATGCCTAACTCAGCAGACAAAAGTTGGGCAATTTCCTCTTTGCGTAATCCTTCTATCACGGTAATCCATATATCGTCAGATCCACGAGTTAAAGATTTTGCAACGTCGCCTGCTTTCATTGATGGATCGAGTCTAAACAGACCTGCTTGGATTTTGTTTTCAATCCCAAGCTTCTTAATAGTTAAAAAGAACACCAATTTATTTCGAATCAGTTTTTGATCATACAAATTGTTTGTTATTTTATTGATAGAGTCACCTTTTGCGATGATGAATGTTTCTTTTTCTGAAGATTGTGGCTGCGCGGGGAGTGATCCTTCGTAGAAATAGATACTAAATCCAATGATAAATATAATCAACAAAATAGATGTGACGGTAAATTTTTTCATAGTTTTATTTCTCTTGTTAGTTTTATTATACAGCATGCGTTTATTCATATTATGTAGCCTCAGTAACGGTCTCTTGGACCTGCTTTTGAAGAGATGTTAACCTTCTAAAAAGACGTGTCAAAATGTACACTTCCTCGATGTGGAAGAGCCAGGAAAAGAACAAATATGTAATGCTAAATACGACTCCGGCAATTCCTAAAAGTAAGAATACGTTGAGTGTACGAGTTGTATCAAAAATCAATTGATCAAACAGCTTAATTACAACATATGCAGGAAGTGATGATAAAAAGCTGGCGATGTAAATTTTAATTGTGTGATGAATAAGGCGTGTAACATCATATCCGCCGACTTTGTTATAAAACGCCCAGAAATGAATGAAGACATTTATTGTAATTGCTGTGGAGAATGATATTCCCAAAAAGGCGACGGGCAAGTGCAAATATGAAATAAACAAGACGCTTAAGAAAATATTCAGTAATATAGAAAATAGGTTGATATAAAGGGGCGTTCGAGAGTCGTGAGCAGCATAAAAGGCACGGGTTATAAAGTAGAAAATACTGTGGGATGGAATAGATATGGCAAAATAAGAAAGTGCAGATGCGGTCATAACAGTTGCTTCCCAGTCAAATTTTCGTCCTCCATATGCGATACGAACCAAAGGTGTTCGAGCAAATATGAAAAATAACGACATGGGCACGCTCAAATACAGAAGTTGCAAAGCTGAATCAACAAATAATCCTCTAATTTCTTTCACCTTCTTATCTTTAAATAATTTTGAAATATACGGAAGCGATGCTTGCCCAAATGCCATCCCCACAAATGCGACAGGGAAGAGTTGCAATCTTTGAGCAAAGTTAATAATTGTGACACTTCCACTTCCTGCTAATGTTGCAAGCGACAAATCAATCGTTTGCTCAATTTGGCTTGTTAATACAGAAAATGTTCTGGGTAAAAACAAGGTGAAAAATTCCTTAATAACTGTTTTATTAAATGACTTAAAGTGAAAATGGAATTTTGTGAAATGCAAAATCGGAATCTGAACAAAGAAGAAGAGGAAGGCGCCAACTACTGTTCCAATAATAGGTCCATACAGCCAGTATGTTGGAGATAACATCACTGTTCCAACTATCACAGCAATGGTATACAAAAGAGGGGCTAAGGCTGTCAGCATGAAAATCCTATTGGCTTGTGCAATTCCCGACAAGACATTTCCATAAATAAAGAATGGGAGCTGACTTGCTATCAAAATTCGAGACATATAGACCACCTCCTTTATTTGTGCAGGTGTGAAGCCCGGAGTTATCAGGGTAATAATGAAATCGGCAAATATGAAGGAAATTACAATAAAGGAAAGCATTAATAACGTTATGACGTTAATAATCGATGAAATGTTCTCAGAAAGTTCCTTATTACTCTGTTTGTACTTTATGAAGATGGGAATGAAGGCAGAGCTTAATGCTCCGGTGATTAAAACCTCAAACACAAAGTCTGGAAGCCTAAAAGCAGCGAGCAGCAAGTCTAGATCTTCCTTTGAAAAGTAGGTAGCGTAGGTTCGATTTCGCACTAATCCGAGAAATCGCGACAAAATCATCATTCCTGAAAGAATAATCACTGAAGAGAGGATATCTTTCTGTTTTTGGAAGATAAGATTGCGGGTTTGCTCAAGAATTTTGTTCATTACGTATCTAAAAATCAATTATAACAACTAATCTATCATTTGGACATTGTATATTGCAATGAAATTTCATAAAATATACCTGTACATCAGTACAAATTTGGGTCTTACCACATATAAGTTTATGGTACTTGAGGAGAGGGG
>JAGORW010000044.1 GCA_018062605.1 Candidatus Woesebacteria bacterium
TAGAAGTCAATTCAGAACCTGTATTATATCGAAACAAGTTCATATGGAGCGAATAGAATGAAGTTTTTTGAGGTGTAGTGGTAGCTACTCCGATAAAAACTGAATACTTTGTAGCCCATATGAACGAAGTTGTAGGTGTGATAGAGGTTCTGAATTGACTTCTAAGTTCAATAATATGACAAGGACACAGAGAGTACACCATTTTCTTCTTCTTGCAATTCCGGTGCTCCTTCTTGCGCTTTTGTTACCTTTTATGCTCACTTTTGACTCAGTCATGTACTTTGTCACCCGTCCAACATGTTTAAATTGTGGGTCTTTGGGCGAATATGTACGTACCAGTTCTTTGTCTGTAGGAGTTATAGGAGCGATGGTAAGTCAGCTTGGAGCTCAGTACGGGCTTTCTGTGAGGGATTTTTTTATGAAAATGGGATGGCATCTGCCCTCTTCGGTTGGCAAAAAAGATGATGAAAAAGCGGATTATCAGTTAAAAGATGCACATCATGGATGAACGAAAAGGTGGTGGATCTGGCGCAGAAGGTGGGTCTCTAAAGTCTTGGAGAGAACAGCTGCGAGACATCAAAAATGCCGCTGTAAAGCGCTATAGTTTGGGTGTGCCAGAAGAGGTTGGTAAATCACCAGAGGAGATCCGTGCAATTCGTAGAGCTGAGCTCGAAGATAAGCGGCATCTTTTGGAAAACCTCAGTGCAGAGACTCATGAAGATCCTGCAGCTCATGAGGCAACAATTTTTCAGAAAGCCGCACTCGCTTTGGTTGAAAGCGCTAGAGAGCATGTTATTGAACCAGTCAAAGGCACGGTTATTCCTGTCATTCCAAAAGTTACGTATGCAGTACTAACAGCTGCACTTGCAGAAGAAGGTATTCCCCTAAAAAGAGCTATGGCGCTTGCTAGAGTAGCGAACGTCATTGTTGGAAGGCGTTTGATGGGTAAAGCTCAAGATGCTCTCGGAGGCATAGAACAAGCCCTTGATGTAATTGAAGACCGTGTTTTACGTGTTCAAATAAAAGGCGAATTTGAAAGAAAGATTGTGGCAGAAAGAGCAAAAGAGGCTGAGGCAGCACGCTTAGCAGCTGCAGCTGCAGCGAGCGGCTCAGGTGATGAGGCCGTTCCAGCTGGTGCAGGTGGTGCAGGCGGTGGAGAAAGTGGCGGAGGTGGTACTGGTGGTCCTGAGGATCCAGATGGCCCTGATGATCCAGAAGATGATGATGGGGGCGAGGAGGATGAAGATGAAAGAATGAGAAGAGAAGCTCGAGAAACACTTGAACGAGCTCGAAATGGAGCAGATTCACTCCAGAGCAGTGGTGGGTATGAAGATGAGCATCAGAGATTTCAATCAAATGTGTATAACGTTAAATATTCTGATAGTTACAGACGAAAAGTGGAGGCAAGAGTAAAAGAAAGCTTAACCCGATACCATAATGGAAAAGAACCCACTGATGAGGAAATACAGGATGAAGTAGATTTAGAACAAATCAGGGATGTTGAGACTGATTTCATAACAAATGGACTTTCTCAGCTAGATTCAGATATGTCGAATGCCCAAACAGATGAGGCAAAAACACAAGTCATCAAAAACTTAGCAATACGAATGCAGAAAGTAAGTCGCAAATATAACTCAGCTGACTTTGGGCGCATATACAGACAAATTACAGATGCGCGGTTTGGTAGTTATGCCCGCCGTGGTGGCACGCAAGACATTAAGGGTATTTTCAGAAGTTTAGAAGATGCCAATATTATTTTGCCTCAAGACAAACGAGATTTCCTTAGCACGCTCTCATCGGCTAAAACCGTGATGAATCATCTTGCTAAATTGCAGGCAGAGGCGATGGTAAAGCTGAAGCGAAATGTTTTTGACTTGAAGGAAGATGATAAAGATCGCCTAGCTATTGAAAGAGAAGCACGAAAAATCGCATGGGAGCAATACACAGCTGGGGTGAGAGACCTTTCAGACAGGATAATGTCCAATACTGTAGTGAGACAAGATCAAGTTTTCAATTTGGATTATCGCGAGAACAGCGTTTTAAAAGGTATTCAAAACAAACTGCGTAACATTGGAAATGAAATGACCACCATGCTTGAACAGGGCCATGAAGTGGATGTAACTGTAATTGATGGCACGCCAGATGGCAGGCAAGTAAAAATAAAATTCACAAAACAGTCAACTATTATGGTTGAAGATATTGATAGAAATTATCAAGTTCGGCGTGATAGTAGGCATCTTGGAAACGCCGTTGAGGAATTTCTTTCAGGACAAGTTTTTGGACAAAAAGATAGAGTGGAAATTATTCACAATATCCTTCACTCGATAAATACAGGTGTAGGGTTAGAAACAATGAAAGCATCTGCTGAAAAGTTACCCACAGAATTTGTTCAAAGACTGCTCCTTAAAAATAGTGAGTATTCTGATGCCGACCAAATATACATCAGAACTTTAGTTGAGGCTATTCAAAGAAATGGTGGGTACATTCCCGATGATTTTGGCATTAAAAACGCAGAAGGGTTAGATTCTGTTGATGAGGAAGCGCTAAATATGTTGCTTTCTATGATACCAATTAAGGTTGCTGAAGGAGAAACTGAAAATCAACATCGAAATAGAGTTCTTCAAGTACTCGCAGCAGGAAAAGTTACTGCATTTGCCTTTAAAGGAGATGCGCTTCATATAATTAAACATGCCAAACCGAAGCCGAAATTCACAATCGAACCAGATGGTACTGTTGTTCGAAAACCACAGGGTCAGCAAACACATTCTAGAACGTATTTGAAGATTGCCGCAGAGCTCCAACCTTTTTTCTTCCATCATCTATATGGAGTACCACCGAATAAACCGTGGATTACATCAGTGTATATTCCAAGAGATGTTGATGCATTTGTTGCTCATGGTGGCCCTCATAAAGAACAGTACTCACATAGGCAGGTGCTCAGATGGCATCAAGAATTGATTGCTGCTCAGGCGGTTGGAGCATCAGAGGAACTTCGAAAGGATTTCTATTCAACATATAAAACTCTTGAGGAGGTTGAAGATCAAGGCTATTTAGGTGCAACACAGGCGGGTAAATTTGGTAATTATGACCGCCATATTGTTCAAAGAGTGGATGCTGAAGGCAGAAAAGTTGACGTCGTTATGGAAACGGTCGCACAACTTCGAAGAGTAGGAAGCGGTTATGTTCACAACTACATTACGAAAGATGCGCAAATTGAGTGGTTTGCTGATCCGGCAAACTATTCGCATCTCGAAGACAGAAGTCAAGGTAGAGAGCATTCACTGAGGGAGCTACAAGATGCATATGCAACTGCAAAAAGAGTTCATAAAAGTGCCATGGGGCGCGTTGAACGAAGTGGAAGAATGAATAAAAAAGCTCAAAAAGCGCTTGTAGATCTGAACGAAACTCGTAAAGCACTTGTTGAAAGAATTACTGAACTTGAAGTGATAACTCCACTCCGTGATAGCATGCCGTCAAGTATGGTCTCATCTGAGAGAGTCCCTTTCACACCTGATTTAGAAGTTGATCAAGGCTTGACTATTCGATCACAATTAAATCAATCAATCCGTCGGAACGCTGATGTGAGTGCATTTATTGCTACATATGAGACAGATCCAGAATCTCTCCAGCAAGCCGAAGCATATGTCACTGATGAGATTTCAAAGATTGCTTTAAGTACGCAAACAATGCTTGAGTCGATTTCGGTTAAAAGACGGAGAAAAGAATATGATAGATTGATGACGAATGGACCTGACTATGATCCGGATGCCGCACATAAGCTCATGAGTGCGTCTCAAAATGTCTTTGCTGTTAATGCAGAGTTTAGGCTGGAAGATGCACGCATTGCATTGGCAGATATATATACACGCTCCTCAACAGTGTCACGAACGGATATGGATTTTAATCTTGCGAAAGTTTTCCCAAATGAAGCGAGATTTATTGCATTCATGAAGCAATACAGCACTGATATGCAACATGCAATCGGCGATATGAATGCCAAAGTTGCTCAGGATTTAGGAGTTCCACCTAATGTGGGAACTGTAAGACATGAGTTCTATGGTAGTGAAAATAATGGAACACCAGAAGGTAAAAGTGTTAGTAAATTCTTAAAAGAAAAACGAGCACTTGTGGCTCAAGAAAAAAAGGCCGTTGGACAAGCGCGCTTAGATCTACAAGCAGAAATTGACAGAATCAATGCTCATCTCGATGGATGGATGACAAGACACCCAATAGGTGGAGGTATTCATCGAGACTCTCTTATGCGCAGGGCTTCAAGCATGATAATGGAAAGACGTGGACCAATACTTACAGAACTGTTTAATAGAGATCAGGCAATGGAGCAGGCCAACTTTACACAACTCGGACAGAATTTTGCGCAAAAACAGGTCAATAATGGCGATACTGAAAGAAAGATGGTTGCAGCATCTGTTCCGTTGTGGATGGATGCGATGGATAAATTTGTTAAAACCGCAGGGACAGGACCAAAAGCATTGAAAGGAGCTATTGGTACACTTTTGGGACCGCTTGAAGCAATCGCTAAAGAAATGGCTGCAAAAGATTTAGACACTGCTGCTAAACGAGTTATGGAGCGAATTCTGATGATCGGAAGATTTGTATTAGAAGATCCTGATGTTAAAATGCAAATATTCGGTATGAGTGCTCAAGAAATTGCCTTACGAACAAAGATTCCAGTATGTCTTATGGGTACAGCATTTCCGGATTCTGCACGGACACCTATTTTTTCTGCAGACAGCCGTGATATCGCACAGATCACTCAAGAGTTAGTTACAAAATTAAGTAGTGTCGATGTTCCCGCGCACCGCATGAGGTTTCTGGATACTGTCGAAGTTCGCATTGATACAGATGATCAACCAGCTGAACGATTGGCTCGGGGAATTTTTAGAGCAGTAGATGTCCCAAGCGCATTTGTACAAGATAAAGCTATTAAACTAGAACGTATTGCCCGAAATATAGAAAGTCGAGCACCAGGCGGATTGCTCGGAAGAGGTATGGAAAAAGTAGCAAACCTCCTACGAGGATCGGCGGCTCGCCTACAGACTCGAGCAGCTGGAATGCAAGCCCCATTAAGCAATTTCTTCCGTAGATTCGGATTCCTCACAAAAGATCGGAAGATTATAGCTAAGTATAAAGATCAAGGCGCAACGCTTGAACTTTTAAGACAAGCTCAAGCCTCAAATTCATTAGATAGAGCTCGATGGAGTGAGGACTGGCCAATGTGGATATTAACAGGTGGAATAGCAATTGGGACAATCCTTGCTTGGTTGTTAGGACCAGCACTTGAGAATGGCAAGAAAAAGTAACTGCCCTCACTTTATGATATAGTTAGAGTATGCGAGTTTTCGGAAGCTATATTGTTGCACTTTTGTTTGGACTGTTACTTCAATTGTATGCCTTTAATTCTCCAGTGAGTGCGCAACAAGCCAATGAAACGCTACCTGCTCAGCAGCAGTATTCCTCTTCATCTGATGATGTCAAGGTTCCAGGAATTTCATGCGGTATTGCAGATTCTTCTAAGGCTACAGCCTGTTGCATAAGTGAAGAGGACTTTCCTGATGAAAAACCTCCTGGATTAGTAGAGAAAGTCGCACGGAGGATCGGCTTAGGCATGATATCTAATTTGATGCAAAAAAAGCGTGAATTAAATAATGAACTTAATCGTATCCAAAAGAACGCTGCAAAAAACGCGAAGAAGTGTCTCAGCGGTGAACCTCACTATTCTCCGGCCAATACAGTGCCTAACACAGCGAAAAATTGTACATGTGTAGATCCAAAAACTGATGAGAAAAACGCAGTTACTATAATGTGCAAAAAATATTTGATGGAACCGGATAATCCTGATATACAGAAAGAGAGGCTAACATGTGTGAATTGCGCCCAAAGTTCAGGATATTGGAGCTCATTTGGATGTATTCCATTAAATTTAGGAGATTTAATCTCTAAGGTAATTCTTAATGTGGGTATTGGGCTTGGTGGTTTTGTTGCAATTTTATGCGTTACTTTGAATGCAATTAGATTACAACTCTCTAGAGGAGATAGCTCTAAGATTCAATCAGTGAGAGAAAATATGACGTCATGTATATTGGGACTTGTACTCATACTTTTCTCTGTATTTATATTACGAATAGTTGATATTACAATCCTCGGTGGAATATTCGGCAACTGATGTGTCGATGTGAGTTCTTTCCTTAAATTAAAATACATGTAGAATATTGTGAGAGGGTGTGTGAATTCGCGTATGAGACTAGCTATCCTTTTGCTTAGTTCCCATCGTGTTTTTAACAAAGTTACCAACAGGATTATCACCAATTCTTGCAGCTAAGTTATCACCCACATATCCGGCGGTATTTCTTGAGACCTGACGTGAAATGCCTCCTGTAAAGCTCGACAGTCCTGCTTTTCCGATTCCTGATACACTTCCAAAGAACATCCCAACTCCAGCATTTGGTGCAAGATCCATTGCATTAGGATTGAGGGCTTTTTTAAGCGTTTCAACATAATATGGTGTAAGGAACAGGAACCCAAAGGCCACGATAACTGAGAAGCTCGTTGCATCAAATCCCCATAAAAACGGAAACGCTCCTATTGAACAATCTGGATCATTCACAAGAATGGTGCCTTTACATGCGTCGATAGCGAGTGTAGATTTTATGAGAAGTGAGGCAACAAGGAAGAGGGTTATTATGATTGGAAAAGTTGCAATTTCAGCAAATAGGTTACGAAGCCAGGATATAAACATACTTTTACCGGGAAATGCTTCAACTAAAAGTAGTAATGGTGAAAAAATAATCAGTAACAATATTCGGATGTAAGATGTCATGACTATTGCAAATATTTTAAATCCAAGCTGTAGTGCGGTGAAAAATATAATGAGATATAAGATTATTCTGAGAACCCAAAAACCAAAGAAAAGTCCGAGAGAGGCAAGGAAAATTGCACTCAAACTTCCTTTCAGAAGTTGGGATACAAGGTTTGAAAAATTAATACCTCCGTGTATAGATCCAGCGATAATGGCGCTTGCTCCAGCTTCTCCTTCTACTACAACCTCTGTGGCAGCTGCTTGGCCAACAAATCCAGCAATTTTATTTATAACGAAAAACCACGCAAGTGCAGAGCCAATCAGTTGAAGTACAATGCTTATTTCGTCACCCAATACCCCCAATATAGCATTCGGAAGGTGCCAAAATACGTTCAGGTTGTTAACTCCTTCAAATCTGGAAATAAATAGAATAATTTCACTTGGACCAGCAAACATATATCTTTCAGTAATGACTTGTGCTGTCAAATCCCCAATATTCATTGCTCCAAATACTCCTGCGATTATAATAATAAAAACATACATGAGGTCAATCATAAATCCAGCAATTGCAAATGAAAAAGTAATTGCGATGAGCGCAAGAACAATACGCGGAATGCTATTTTCTATAGCAATAACTGCTTGAGAGCCAAGTTTCATGCGAAACATAATCATAAAGCCGATTGAAATCATGATAAGTGCGATGACGATGTATGAAAGGTTGCGAAGCCCAAGCCA
>JAGORW010000045.1 GCA_018062605.1 Candidatus Woesebacteria bacterium
AGGTTTGAGATTCCTCAAAATGAAGGAGAAGAAGTGATTACGTAATAGGGCCTATTTAGGTTTGAAATGCGTCCCCTGCTTGTATCTAGATTATCGGGCCAATCTCACCTCAACCCATTTCGAGATTGCGGCAATGCTCAGGTTTTCTGTGTCAACTTTAACCATAAAATCTACGATTTCGTCATTGTCTACATTTAATTCCAGGCTATTTTTCTGTAGAAATCGCAACATGGAAAAAAATGCGGTTCTTTTGTTACCATCAATAAATGGGTGATTTTTTACAAGAGACTGTAGTAAAGCAGCAGCCATATCAAAGATTGAGTTGTACAAGTACTTTCCGCCAAAAGTGGCCTTTGCCCGCTCAATCGCTGAGTGTAGAAGCTCAATATCGCGAATACCTGAAGATCCCCCACCTACTTCAATCATCTTTTCATGAATAATCACAACCTCTTCTATAAGAAGGAATTCGAGATCATCCATATTATCGCTTTGCCAATTGCTTGATAGCTTCTGTGTATTTCTCTTCAATACTATCGAGCCACGAAAATAACTCAGGACCTACTTTCATTTTCCCTGCTGAATCTTTTGCCGTGACTATAAGGCTTTTATTTTTTGGATCTTGTTGCACGAATAATTCATCCCCTACTTTAAACCCTGTCTGATCAATAAATGCTTTTGGTATTGTAAAAGCTAATGAGTTGCCTACTTGTATAACTTTTTGGATCATGTCACTTGAAAAATGCTAATTATAACAATGTTATAACAAAGGGATTCGGATGTCAAGTAATAGTGAATCAGTTAGTAAGGTTGTCCGGGTTCAAACGGCATCTACCCAGTCACCCTTGTTAGAATAGTCTTTTAAAACATCCTTTTTATCATGTTGCATACTTGATGGACAAGTAGGAATTTTGAATTCGTAGATTCTCACATTTAAGTCAAATATCTTGCTGAAGAATAGGTCCATTGGCTGATCTAGTGTTTTAAAGTTTCTATCACTAGATAACTTCAATCTACTCAACAGCTAAATTTAGTTAACTAAGCAATTCTTCTAGCTTTTGTATTGAAGAATCTAGATCTCCATCAGCATTCTCAATAACATGAAGGGGGATACTAAACTTGTTTGATAATTCCTCAGCTGTTTTAAGAGTTTTAACAACGTATGAGCTGAGCTGAGTTAGCTGATCAGAGGTATTGCTACCCAAAGTAAATAATTTTCGATCACGACCTGTTTGCTTATAATCGTTGATAATTCTATTATGCAAGTGATCAGTTGGTGCGCTGATTAGTAACAATGCGTCCATAAATCCCATCCATGTTCCGGTAACATCATTGATTTCTCCCATGGTCATGTTTAAATAGTGCGAATCAAGTAGCAATGCTCCACCACCGAAGTTCTTGTGGTCTGAAACCACCTTTTCAACCAATAGACCGAACTGTTTATCTTTGTGCTCAACTGACATTGCCCTTAGGGATTCATAGTCCCCTTGTTCTAGTCCCAACCAGTCCATAAATTTTTTTGACCCGTGGACAATAAATATGTCAGGCCTTCGGATAGCGAGTTCCTTCAAAAGTGTAGATTTTCCAGCTGCGTTTACTCCACCAATGAAGTATATGTTGGCTTTATTTTCCTTGATATGCATAATAATACTATATGAATCCGTGCCTTTCGTTTATCTTTCTGACAAAGGCTTTAATCTCGCTAGGAGTCATGTTCTTTACATCTAGCTTTTTGCATAGAGCAAGTAGTTCTTTCTTTATGTTCTTAGCCTCTTGAGAATTACTCGCTTTCATCTCAAGTTCGAAATGATAGCCCCAATCAGGTGTGTGCTTTAAAGAGACACAAGCTCGTTCGTATAGGTAATTGCATCGAGTTTGTGTTACCCTGTTAACATTTTTAAGACCAAGTTCTCTAAATAGCGAAACTGCCGTTTCTACATGCGTACGTAAAATAGGGATGTCGTATTCTTCCAAGATGCTCTTGGATTCATCTCCAACTTTAAAAGAGATTTGTGCTCTATCCCTTGATGTTTCGTCAGAAATTTTCAGTATAGCGTTCTCAACGACAAAAAAGTAGGAAATCTTGTCATCTTTCTCAACTAGAGAGCTTCGACTATTCAAATATTCTGTTAACTCATAAAACTTTTCTTCAGAAAGAAGACCTCGTACTTCCACTTCGATCAGATTGATACTTTTTTCCATATGTCTGACTCATTTATGAACTTATATTGCTTGTCTATGTTCTCCGATTCCTTTTTGTAGAAGTGAAGAGAGTCAACAAAATGAACGTACATCCCGGTCTTTAGACCTAGTTCTTTTGCAACTAGGGCTTGGATTCCAGATAACATATGCATATCCATAAACAGCAGAAATGAAGCATTGTTGGCCCTCATGTGAGAGTGGCAGTTAAGTCGCTTGCCATCGACTCTGAAAAACATGTTTGTTGTGCATGGTGCACCTGTATCCAGATCACGATGTTTATCATCCCAAAAGTTGATAATTGCTCTTTTACTCAGTCTGTTTTCCTTGAGGTATGAAATTAGGTTGTTGAGTCTCGGAGGCATAATAAACTCGCTGTACCAATAGTCAAGCTCAAGTTTAATAATCTTATCATCGACATAAGGAAAATAATCTCTGTAGTTAAGGTTGTAAGTGAATCGATGATTTTGAAGTTCAATACAGCTCTCTGAATTATCCAAATCAACCTCAATAGCCGCGCTTGACTCCTTGATTAACTCCAGGTCGTTGGGTTCCTTACTCGTCTCATACAAACTTGAAAACACACTCTTAGTCGCCTGTAATATTGAATGGTATTGTCCAGTAATCATATTTTGTTTGTACTTCTCATATAAGTAAACTTTAGATCAACTAGTCTAGGCACAAGTTCTAGGTCTAATTCTTTGTCAATCTTTACAGACGTTCCTCCATCCTCTCTATAATATACTTTCGTCGAGTATATCCGATACTCTGAATCTGAAACGGCTGGATTAATCCCAACTTCACCTTTTGGGATGATTCCATTGAACGGAATCTGTACTGCCATACTATTCCAGTAGTTCCATATTTGTAGAGCCTTAGTCTGATCAAAATAGAAATAGAAATGAGGATATCTTCCAAATGATCTGAGTTCCCGGTGTATCAAATGTCCCATGAGTGGTGCAAAATGTTGAGATAACTCATCAAATTTCCATCTTATGTGTTTAATGCCAATTTTATTGGCGTCTCTTGCTAACAGTCTAGATTGAATAAGGTAGATTAAGCGCCTTGAGATATAGTCCAGCATGTGTTCCTCAGAAAAGTCACTTATAATATTTGCTTGATTGACACTCTTTGCGAGATCAGTAAATGAAGGAGTAAACTCAGATAAGCTAAAGTTGTTAAGTAACTGAGGGAACAATTCAAACACAAGTCGCTTGTAAGATGCATTGTGCAATTCACCGGATGCATGACTATTTTTTGCATCATCATTGTCCTCATGTAACATTATGTACTCTGAAAAGACTTCGAAATACATATAGCCTAAGACTGGCATCTTTCCTATTGATTTCGTGGCACAGTCAATGATATCTGTACTCTCTACTCTACTATTGAGAGTATCGATCCCTATAACACGATTTAGAAGGTCTAGGCTGGAATGAATCTTCTTTTCGACAATTCTCCTAAGTTTGCTTCGCTCGTTGATAGACAATAAGAACTCTAAATCTGAGTATATGTCGAAATGTAGTTGCCCAAGTCTAAGATAGTCAATCCCAATTGGATCATGTACTTTGTCTTTTAAACTAATTTCAAGTAGCAACAAATCGAGGTCGTTAGTTTTTATGGTCCCTAAAGAGCGAGGAGCTTCTTCATGGAATATGTAGTTGCCTAGGTTGTGAAGTTTAAAACTATTGTCGTTATCTGATTTTGTTACGGGTGTGCAATACACGCTACCAACCAAGCAGCCTCCACTCGAGTATATCCGCCCTTGGGCCTTGATTGCATCGAGATTACTTGTAATATGTGCTAAATATATTTTATCATTATGCAGCATGTCAAAAAATGAATTCTTCTTTAGCAAGTGACCGTTTGGGGTGTCTGCTACAAGTGCCTTCCTCCAGCCCAATTCATCCGTTCTAACATTAATATCTTCGGTGTATTTATCGTAGAAAACATGAGCATTTGCCCAACGTTTAATGTTTGATTTATCATTCATGATTTTTTGAGAGAGTTGAAAACAGAATCAACGCTATTACTTCCATCGAGATATATCTGTTCACTATTGACTATTGTGTGGTATGCAAATGATTTGATACTTGCAGACGGCACCGTCTTGAAATAACTGTTATTTGGCCACCACTTTAGTTTTGGTTGTCGGTATCTATCAAGGGCATCAGCAGTTTTAATTAAATCTAAAAGCACCATCTCAAACTCTGATATATTCTCTGCCTCGATATAATCAAGATCATGCAAAGAAGTTACTTTCGCTACTAACCCAATCTGATAAGCTGAGTAGTTAACACCTGTAAGCTTTGTTACTTCTGAATTGTTATCCTCAAACCACCTTGCTGCCCTTATACCATGTTCAGGATCTGCCTTGTCATCATTTCGCCTAATGTCGTGAATCATTGCTATTGTTAAAGCCAACTTCAGCAGTACTTCACTCAACTCTAATTTAGACGAACTTGTAAGTGTGTTTATCATGACTCTTAAGATGTGTCTAACTCCATGAATTGAGTCATATGTTAGAGGATTCAAAAACCAGGCTTTAGGAGGAACATATCGGGACAATAATTCAATGTCTTCGCTACTTAATGATATTTGTGGTGGAATGATAAGGTCCTCAGGTTTATTGGATGCTATCCAATCTAGAGTTTCTCTGTCCATATACTGATGATGTGGAAGTTGTCCAATTGCAGCTAGGGAGACTAAGGTCATTCTATTTTTTGTCGTCGTACTTACCCTTTTTGTAATCTATATCTATCTTTTTAGTAAAATCTGCCAACTCATCGTCGGTCATAATTGTTACACCAAGCTCTTTTGCGACCATGGCTATTTTTGATTCTGCGTTTTCCTTCTCAGCTACATCCTTCACTAAAATCTCCATTTCAAGATGGTATCCCCATGTTTTTGTATATTTCAAAGCCAATTCAACCCCATTATATTCATAATTATGGCGTTCCTGATAAGAGTTCTGTAATTCGTTGAATCCTAGATGCTTAAACATTATTATCGACTTGTCGACATCCTTGGGTTGAATTGGAATTTCAATTTCTTCAAAGTCACTTCCTTTTCCAATCTTATTTAGTTTCAATGTTATCTTAGCAGATTGTCCTGATATGTTATTTGTTACTTTAAGAAGTTTGTCTGGGAAAAGAAAAAAATAAACATCCTTATTGTCCTCACCTAAATCAGTAGCTTCTTTATCCAAGAAATCTTTTAGCCTATCATGGGTATTTTTATCGAAAATACTTCTTAGTTCGATTTCAATTTGCTTCTCTTGTTTTTCCATAGGGGCATTCTATACAAATGTTAACACAAAATCAACATCCTCTGATACTATCATATCCCACTAAATGACCGTTTGGGATGTGCTATTGCGAGTCGACTACCAGGATTGACGATGCCAAGTGGAAGCAGCTGGTTTCAGCATAGAGAGTGTGATGACTGAAAATATTAGTTTGTAACTATTGGGTTCGAACCGCGTCCACCCACCCCACCCCAGAGATGAAGCCATTCTGAAGATTTCCTAGTTCATAATCGGGCGACAACAAAATCCTTTGCTATTAATAAGCCTGCAAGAGCGTCCCTCCTCGTTACACGTTGAAATTTGATCACAAACAGCTGGATTATCACATGTGCAGTCTGGTTGACAACCTCGTGGAATGACAGTAGTTGGTACTGGTGAGGGCGAAGGTGTCGGACTTGGTCTTTGGTTTAATACTTCTTCTAATAATTGAGTTGCATAGTAAGATCCAACAGGACCGTAATCATTTACAGGTTTACCCTTTATAAGGGCTCCTTCCATAAGGAATCCATTATTACCTCTAAAGCCATTGGACGATGTGCAGTTTTTATAACAGCCCTCATTTGGGATATGCGACCATACAGAACATGTTGAGTCGTACGTGCAATTTCTATTGAGATTGTAAGTGTTAGAAGCACCATAAGGATATTCATCAAGTAAGCTGAGCAGAGCATGACCCATTTCATGCGTTAATACTGCAAGTGGACCATTAAATCCATCACAAATATTTATTACATTTCTAAAAACCCTTGCAGGGCATGGAACTACTGCGCTTTTGGCGAACTCTACTTCTTCTTCTGTTCTCTTATATACCATAACAAGAACGTCACTTTTATACTGATTCACCAGTGCAAGTAGTTCATCATCGCTCTCCAATCGCTTGCAATTCATCGATGCCGTGCACCTTTTATCAACACCAGTTTTACCTTGAACGGCTGTTATTGTGATTCTATCCATATAGTTTTTTAAAACATTATTTTCGGAAAGCTCTTTTTTGAAATATTCTACATAAGAATAAAACTCGTTAATATTATCCGGATCATAATTATCACTCACAAACAATATTCCAATGTTATTAGGCGATTGTGTGCCGTGAATTTGTTTTGATGTATACGTGTTGAATTTAGTAGTATTAATTTCTTGCTGAATTGAATCATGAATAATCATATCCAAGTCAATTGATAAAGTTGCGGTTTTATCACTTGCTTCATGAGGAGTTATCTCTATGTGGTCAATATTTGGAGAATATTCTAATTCTGCAAAATATAAGACATCCGTTTGATGGTCAAGAGCAGGAGTTACATTGGCACTATTTAGTATAGTTTTACTGTTTATGCCAGTGCTTGCATTCACACCTTTAGATGCAATAATTCCGCTGTAGGTATTAAAACTCTCCTGGAACATATTGGCGTCACCCTCAATTCTAGCCTCAGATTCATTGTCTTCTACTTCTACAGTGGTTTGAAAAAGAGGGTTGGATTGACTATCGTATGCAACGATGTCGAAATCAGGAGAGCTCGTGTGAGCAAATTCGCCAAAAATAAATCCTTTTGCTGCCTTAATTTTACTGAAGATAAGAGTATCGGTTGCAAGATTGTATGTAAAGAAAATACTTAATTTGTTTTTAGACCCTTCAGGAACGCTTACAGCGGCGTCCATCATTCCTGACTGTTGTAATGAGTTCATTTGAGCGAAAGAGCGCTTATCTATAGATGTTTGCGAAAGTGTGCGTGATACATATATCATTACACCGCCAATTAGAAGAAAAGATAGCATAAAAGATATGAAGATAAACTTGAAAGAGCGATTCTTCTCAACAGTTGAATTTCGTGTCTTGATTTCCTCGTTAATATTCAGGCTGTCATTATTGACAGAGATATCTATACCTTCTTGCTTGTCCATACTCTAAAATATAGCACACAACGTATATTCTTTCATAGCTCAGCTCGACAATCTATCAGCTCTAGTATATACTTACAT
>JAGORW010000046.1 GCA_018062605.1 Candidatus Woesebacteria bacterium
CCAAAAACTCTTGAATCTGCGCTTTTTACCCTGTTGTCTCCAAGAACAAAATAGCTATGAGTTGGAACAGTGTACTCTTCTCCTTCAACTATCAAACTATCAGGATAGGCTCCTGTGAAAGGATCTTCAAGATACGTAGATTCATCTAGAACCTCGCCATTAATATATAGTGAACCTTCTTTAATCATAACTTTTTCATTCGGCAATCCGACAATCCTCTTTATAGAATCAATAGTTGCATCATCTGGAGATTCGAAAACAATCACATCTCCTCTATTTAACATTTCGTCAGATGCAACAACATTGTTTAGGTAATATTCGCTGTGTTTAAGGTTGGGGGACATTGTATCTCCCACGATTTGAACTGGTCTCGCAACAGCTATATATGTTAGTACACCCAAATATGCAAGAATTGTGATGACGAATGGAAGAGTGATGAGAACTTTAATCCATGTGGACCATCCGAGCCATTTCCACATGGTAAACAGACCTAGGATCCCAAAAAATGGATGGAAGAACATGGCTACAAATAAAGCTATCGTAAGGAACTTTTTATGCTTGTAAGTAAAGGATGATTTTTTTGCCATACTCAAGGTATATCACATTTTGAAAAGAGTTGCTACTTCCTCGTTATCACAATCCCAAACGGCGTATCTCTTCCTGGTCCGACAATATATCTACCACCATTCCAGAGTGCAGTGGAGCCTCCTGAATCCAAGTTAAGAGCGCTAGATATACCTAAAGTCTGCAATACATATGCCATTTCTGCGGTTGAAACATTATGAACAACGCCAATATATACTGTATTTCCTGTTGCCCCGATAAAGCTGCGACTTCCTTTTCCTGAGCGTTTTGGTTCTCCGTCGCCCCCAAATACGCGGTTGCCGTTCAGCATGAGGAGTGGCTGGCCGGCTATCACTGAATCAACTCCAGTGTCGCGTCCCCACTGTTGTGATTGTGAGACAAATCTCGCTGAGTTTCCTGAAAAAATCACAGCTGGAACTGTGCTGTATACGTTATTATCGGAGTTAAAGTATGTTTTGTTTTTGTTCATGAGTAAGGTGTCGAATGAGTTGGTCTTTCCGGCACAGCTTGGGTATGAGGCTGGGCAAAAATATGGACCATTGATACCTGCAAAGCCACCAGATCGCGATGCGTATGTTCCCAAAGCCGCAACTGGGCAGTTGTTGGTGCATGTTCCATCTGATGCGGTATCAACTATTACACGTGATGAATTAAGGTCAGCTGCAATAATATCAATCATATATTCACCAACTGGCGTGCTTACTCGTTGCCGAGAATAGCCTGAAGAGGGTGCTTTGTTTGATGATGTGACATTTGCTGGAATGGCAAACGTTGAAGCTAATTTTTCTTTTTCTTTGGCAATGTCAGCATCTAACGTAATTAGTTGTGCTTCTGCAGATGCATAATTAAAGTCAACTAAATATTTAAGTGACTGAGCATATTGTTTGTCCTGTGCATCTGTTTTCTTTGAAATTTCGCGCAAGGAAACCAATCGTTCATACACCTCGACACTTTTTTTATAGATTTTCTTAATTGCTGCGACTTCTTTCGCTAACTCCTGATTTATCACATACTGATCCTCTTTTTGGAGTGCTTGATAGTTTTCTTCGGAGGTTTGGTGTGCTTTTTTTTCACGTGTCAGAGAAGTTTGCAGGCTTGAATTATCTTTAGAGAGGGTGCTATTAGATTTGATTGAAGCAGAAAGGCGAGTGTAGAGATAGCCTGCCACACCAAGGATGACAACATACCCCAAGATAACTGCAATGGTTGGAAGATGGTGCTTTATCCCTGCAAACTTATGGACCATACTTCATTATGGCATAACAGACTATCTCACATTAGCGGAGTTACAAAAAGCAGTACTGAATTGAAGAGCCTTCACCAGATGAGCAGTTGGTTATTTCTGGTTTTTCTGGATCTGGAGTTGGTGATATTCCTGGGGGTGTACAGCAACGATGTCCAAGTCCACAGGCAGCGCCAGTCCAACGTTCATCTGGACATGCTTGACCACAGACAAATCGATTTAGATCAAGATATGGGTCTGTACAAACTTCAAAGTTAGCATCTTCGATGTACCATTTGTTGGGATACACGCACACTTTATCTGTCGAGTCATTTGGAACGGTCGGAGGTGATAATACATCAGCAGCGAATGTGTGATACATGATACTTCGCTCACCTTTGGGTGCCGCAATCATTTTTAACATGTCTACAAATCCAACTTCAGAATAGATTCTGCCAAATGATGAGAAGGGCATGTTACCTGTTTGGGGAGGAGTGTGATTATGTGCTGAGACAGGGGAGGATAAAGAAAAGAAAAATGCTGATGCCAGAATAACAAGAAATGACTTCATGTATTCATTATAGCATCTTGTTATACAAGGTCCACCCTGTTCTAGGTCCGACCTCTTCTAGGCTATTTTGAATACTGGTGATCCTCAGGACAATGTAAAAAGTCATTTTTAGTTCAAAAAGTTTTTTGTGGCATGCAAATCTATTTGAACTTAAATGTTGGAATGGGCTATTGTATGGATCAGTACAGTAGACATGAAGCATTTAAGCTTCTGCAACAAGCGAAATACAAGAGACAAAAAAATCGAGGATGGACCTTGACAAGGACGGACCCTGTATTTTACCCCTTCCTTTGCGATACTTTCCTATCATTCAGCTTCAAAAATGTCTTTCGAATACGAATATTCTTCATAGTCACTTCAACCATTTCATCATCATTAATGAAGTCCAAAGCCTCTTCTAATGTGAATGGCGATGCTGGAGTAAGTGAATCTGCAACTCCGT
Organism: Candidatus Woesebacteria bacterium; assembly: GCA_018062605.1. Lineage (GTDB taxonomy): Bacteria > Patescibacteriota > Microgenomatia > UBA1406 > HO2-37-13b > 2-02-FULL-43-11-A. Next base: position 2,821 of record JAGORW010000046.1, read on the forward strand.
CTCCGGAAGATCGATTATTCGTCAGCTTTTTCTCTCTACACACATGAACTTCGATATCAAATTCGCGTGATCCAAGGCCGACAACCATTCCTTCATATACTTGGACTCCGGGTCCGACAAAAAGAGTTCCGCGATCTTGTGCATTGACCAAACCATAGGTCATTGTGACACCTGTTTGAGATGCAATGAGAGCACCATTTCTGTTTGAATCAATTCTTTGACCTTTTGGAAAGTAGCCTAATGCATAGTTGCTCATCACTGCAGTTCCGCGAGTTTTGGTCATCAAAATGCTTCGGATACCAAGCAAATTCTGGCTTGATATCTTAAACACCACACGAGTTGTGCGCTCATTTTGAACCATGTTAATCATTTCAGCTTTGCGCTTTCCAAACTCTTCATTGACGTATCCGACATGCTCAGTATCAACATCAATCGTGACTTCCTCATATGGTTCACATACAACGCCATCGATAGTTTTGAAAATAACATGTGGTTTTGAAACTTGGAGTTCATAACCTTCGCGTCGCATGGTTTCAATAAGCATTGCTAAGTGAAGCTCTCCGCGTCCATGAACAACGAAATTCACGCCTTCTTGATCATCTTCAATACGCAAACCAAGATTCGTTTCTTTCTCTTTAGAAAGTCGCTCTTTGATTTGGCGAGAAGTGAAGAATTTACCTTCTTTACCTGCAAATGGAGAGGTATTAGGTCCAATGGTTACTTTAATTGTTGGCTCTTCAACGGCGATAGCTGGCAATGAATTAGGGTGAGCAGGATCGGTCACAGTTTGACCAATCGTCAAGTCTGCAATACCAGCAAGTGCAATAATGTCTCCGGCAGTGACTTCCTCAACTTCTTTTTTGTTTAAACCTATATAGGTGTAGAGTTTCTGAACGGTATGAGAACCGATCAGTTTTTCATTCTCAATAAGTGAGATTTTGTCACCTTTTCTGAGTTTTCCCTGCTTGACAACGCCAATTGAAAGGCGGCCGACATAATTGTCGTAATCAAGTGTGGAAATAAGCATTTGGAAGGGCTTATCTTCATTGACTGCAGCATTTGGCACCACTTTTAGAATTGTTTCAAAAAGCGGAGAAAGATCTCCTTCAAGATCTTCTGAATATTCTTCAGGCATCTCATAGAAAGCCTTACCTTCCCTGCCAACGGCATACAAAGTTTCAAAATGAAGGGATTCATCATCATGGGCAAGTTCTAAGAAAAGGTCTTCAACCTCTCCCATAACTTCATCAACTCGCTTATCCCTTTTATCAATCTTATTGATCAAGAGGATAATCTTCAGTTTTCGCTCAATTGCTTTTCTCAAAACAAATTTAGTTTGTGGAAGAGGGCCTTCTGAAGCGTCAACTAAGAGTATTGCACCATCTGCCATGTTAATCACACGTTCAACTTCACCACCGAAGTCTGCGTGTCCAGGAGTGTCGATAATATTAATCTTGACGTCCTTGTAAAAAACAGAGGTATTTTTAGCCAAAATGGTAATTCCCTTTTCTCTTTCAAGGTCATTAGAATCCATAATCAGCGTTTCGCCCATTTCCTTTTGATTATCTCGAAAGGTATGAGTTTGCTTTAACAAAGCGTCCACTAGGGTTGTTTTACCATGATCAACGTGAGCGATAATGACAATATTCTTTATATCCATAGGATTAATCTATAAAACTCAATGCTATACCTTTTTTATCTGCACGACCTGTACGACCGATTCGGTGTACATAATCCTCATATGTAGAAGGCAAGTCAAAATTTATAACGTGAGTAACGTCTGGAATATCAAGACCACGAGATGCGATATCTGTGGCAAGTAGTATTTGTGCTCGATCTGCTTTGAATGCATCAAGAGAATTTTGACGCTGATTTTGCGTCTTATTTCCATGAAGCGATTCAACTTTAAATCCTCGATCTCTTAATTCTTTTGCAAGTTTTTCAATGCCCCATTTAGTTCTACCAAATACAAGCACTTTTTCAAAACCCTTTTGAATCAATAAGTCATGAAGAACCTCAATTTTATTTCGTCCAGCAAGTTTAATAACATCCTGGTGAATCGACGTTGCAGTTTCTCGAGTTTTCACAGAAATCGTTACAGGATCCTTCAAGAATACATTCATAACGCTTTGAATTTCTGGAGAAAGAGTAGCTGAGAAGAACAATGATTGACGCTCTTTTGGAAGCTGGTCAATCATATATCTCACATCTTGAATGAAACCCATATCAAGCATACGATCAACTTCATCAAGCACAATCGTGTTAAATGAGTTGAATTTTACATGTCCTTGTCTACTTAAATCAATAAGTCTTCCAGGTGTACCAATAACAACATGAGGACGCTTACGCAGACCTTGAATTTGATGGTACATGCTGACACCACCAATACAGATGGTATATCCAATGTTCATGCCCTTGCTGAAAATTTTACAATCATCGAAAATCTGAACTGCAAGTTCTCTTGTTGGTGCAACAATCAAAATATTGGTATTTGGATTCTGTTGAACTTTATTCAAAAGTGGAATCAAAAACGCAGCTGTTTTACCCGTACCTGTGTTTGCAATACCAACGACGTCTTTACCCTCAAGAATATGAGGAATAGCTTGATCTTGAATAGGAGATGGAGCAGTATAATTGCGATCCGCAATATTTTGCTTCAATTGTGCAGAAATAGCAAAGTCATTAAAGACATGCTTTGACTGATACACTTCAACCGTTTCCGTAACAGGAGCGGTATTAATAAGACGTGACACATCGACAGTTTTTTGTCGTTGTGACGAACGTCTTTGTTGGGGTCGACCATATGAAGGTCTATTTTGTGACTGACCTTGTGGTCGACCATTTGATGATCTGCCATGAGAAGGCCGGCTTTGTGAATTTTTATACATAACAATAGATCTCTCACAAAGACAAGTCCTCAGTGCAGCCATGTATCATGGAACCGCGGAATAAAAATAAAGGTGAAGAATTATTCTCTATGATGAAACAAGATTATTATAGCATACTCTTTGACGAGAGTCAACTTGCTATAGGATGATCATTGACCGACCGGGCACTTATAGCCTTGCCAAACATATTGAGCAGATCTGTCAGATTTTTTACAACAGTAAGCTCGATAACTACCACCATAACCCATAACCCCTCTTCCAGAGTTTTTGTAGCGATTGAAATCACTACGCGTACAAGATCCTCCATACTTTACAGAGCCTCCACTCGCTGCCTCACTTGAAGTCGTCATTGCTGTATTCTGAAGAGTCTTAACTGAATATACAAACCACAAGGTTATAAATGCTACAAATCCCACAATCAGCCAGATAGCAATTCGTTGATTTTGTAAGGTTTTTTCGGTTGATTGAGCAGTCTTTTTTGCCATAACGATTAGTTTAAATGAATTAAAATCGGTTTAAATCAGTATAAATCTGTAAATTGCTTGAATACTATATTCATCCTAATCTCGTTTAAATAAGAAGTCAAGGGGATTCCTAAAAAGTTGCGAAAATCTTCTTGCTTTCTGCTTCAATACGGATGTTTCCACCAAATGGCAAACAGAGTTGAGGCTCTGTATGGCCGAAGTCCAGATTCTGAATAATTGGCACAGATTCATTATATTTCCTAACTGTCTCTATAACAATTTCCCGCTGCTCCTCTCTATAAACTCTCTTTTCTTCTGCTGAGTTTTGTTTATCAAACTCCCATGCTTTTGGTCTACCCACCATTACACCTTTTACACGCTCTAAAATGCCTCTTTCACCAAATGCTCTGAGTACTCTATGAACATAATCCGCTGGAGGAATTTCCTCAGACGTTTCAAAAAACAGCACAACACTCTCAAAATCCTCTAAAGATGGCAAAGTTATCCCATGACGATGCATCTCATCAAGTGATTCCAAACACCCACCCCATGAAATTCCACTCACTGAGCCCGATCCATCCCAGTGCCAACCATCATTTTGCTCCATCACGCGTTCCTTATCCAAATTTGACTCATCACTCCAATCGAGCCCAATATCGTTATAAGTCTCACTTGATGTAAGCTCGACCTCGCCACCTTCAAACATCGCTGTTTTCAAATATTTCACTGAAAAATCATGCATTTTTTGCTGCATGGCAAATTGGGTGAAAATCATTCCACCATAATATGAAGGGACGCCACATTGCCACAAGTGGTTTTGAAAATGCGTATGATCGCTGTAGCCAAAATATTGCTTCGGATTGTTCGCAAAAACGTCCCTTGGCAAATTCTTCACATAGGTCACCTGATCGTTTCCGCCCAAAGAGCCAATGATTCCTTTAATCTCCGGATTTGAGAAGGCATCAATCAGATCCTTGGAACGTTCCTCTTTTGAAGCCCCGACTTTTGCAGTTGTAGGAAATTCAACCGGTTCTAACTCGAAAACTTCTTTCAAACGCTTCAATCCTAATTGATATACATGTGGCCAAACTCCTGGTGCCGCGAATGAAGGAGAGAGAATAGCAACTTTGTCACCCTTTCTAAGTTTAGGAAGTTTTTGGAAATTCATATCTATATT
>JAGORW010000047.1:0-2970 GCA_018062605.1 Candidatus Woesebacteria bacterium
GCAGCATCGTGAAGAGTAATCTCAAGAATATCTCGAGTTGGTTCTGTCATGAAGATTTTTTGCTTAAAGCCATGTTGCAGAAGAACAGGAAGACGACCACAATGATCTAGATGTGCATGTGTTAACAGCATGCCATCAAGTTCATGCGGTTTGTATGGTACTGAAATATGATTCAGCTTTTCAATTTCTTTAACTCCCTGATACATGCCGTAGTCAATCAGTAACGAAGCCTTATTATCGCGATTCAGCTGATAACAAGATCCTGTAACAGTTCCTGAAGCACCGAAGAATGATATTGATTTCATATTCTTTTACCTTAACATACGTTCAAATAAATAACAACATGAACCCACCACTTGCTCGCTACAGAGGAGTATACTCTAGATAATAGATAGAGAGGAGGTGCACATATGTACTATACAAAAAAACTTTTAGGATACTTTCTAGCAAACGCAGTCGTCTTTTATCTCGCTCAAATGCTTGTAGGCGATATGCTGATTTTTGGACGCGCTGAAATCAGCCCAATGCAAGCTCTTATAACAACGTCATTTGGCATTGCTTTGGTTACATTATTGGTTGATCTTTTATTGAAAGATTTCAATATTAAGATCCAGCCCGATAAATACCTAACACTTGAGCTCTTGGTCAATATTGCAGCGATTTATCTCTTAGCTCGGACTCCATTACAAAATTCAGTTGGCATTGGTATTACAGCCTTCTGGGTTGCGATTATAATTGGGTTTGGATTAAGCATTGCTCAATACGTTGCAAAAAATATAACTGATAAATTTGCTGCATAAAAAGTCTGTGTAGCACTGATAGTCACATGCTATTATTTTCTCTCATAGAGATATATCCTTTCTGTGCGATGATAATGTGATCCAGAAGCTCTATACCTAACAAATCTCCAGCCTGTTGCAAACGCTTTGTTAATAGAATATCTGCATGAGATGGCTGTGGATCACCTGAGGGATGATTATGAGCAACAATAATGTTTGAGGCATGACAGCTAATAGCGGGTTCAAAGACCTCTCTGGGATGAGCAATGCTTGCATCAATGGACCCAATCGAAACAGTATATGTTTTAATGAGCTGTTGTCTGGCATTGAGATAAAGTGCTATAAAATGTTCACGCTTTCTGTTTTTTATATACGAGATTATTTTCAGAATGTCACTGGCTGAATCTATATATGGGCAACTTTGAATTTGGTATAGCCTGTGAGAAATCTCTCTCACAGCAATAATCAGAAGCGCTTTAGAAAGACCAATTCCTTTCTTTTTACATAATGAATTAATATCTGAATCCAGAATATCTTTGATTGAATTGTGCGGCAAGACATTCTTAGCGATCTGCTCGACACTATATGACTTATTACCCGACTGTAAAATAATCATAATAAGCTCTACATCTGATAAACCTTGCGGCCCCTTATCCAGAAGCTTCTCACGGGGTTGTTTAAATAGTGGTATGGATTTTATGCTCATCTTGAAAAAAACACGTTAATAACTTATGATGAGAGGATACATTTAAAAAGTTAAAACATTATTAACATATCCATGCCAAACCAAAGCAAAAATATTCTCTTAGGAATTACATCTATTCTTTTAGTTCTCGGAAGCTTATGGGTTGTCTGGAAAATGACCTCAAATCCATCAGCTCTTAACAAAGAAGAAGCTGCAAAGAATATTCAAATTACTCCTGACGACACAATTAAAGGAGATGTTGAAGCTCCAATCACTCTTGTTGAATACAGTGATTTCCAGTGTCCTGCTTGCAGACTGTACTCAGCAACTGTAAAAGGAGTTATAGAAGCAAACCCTGATGTGAGATTGGTATATAGACACTTTCCATTAGATCAGCATGAGAATGCTCGAGTTGCAGCTGCCGCAGCTGAGTCTGCAGGAAAGCAAAGAAAGTTCTTTGAATTCCATGATATGCTTTTTGAAAATCAAGATGATTGGGGACCAAGCAAAGAGGCTGAAAAGAAGTTTGTTGAATATGCACAAAAGTTGAAACTCAATGTTGATGCGTTTAAAAAAGATATGGCCTCCAAGGAAATCAAAGATGCAATCGAAGCAGATTATCAGAGCGGTATTCAGTTTGGCGTCGATTCAACACCGAGCTTTTATCTTGACGGTGTTCGCATTAAGCCAAATTCAGCGGCAGACTTTCAAACGCTTATTGATAGCGCTCGAGAAAAAAACAAACCTGAAGCAACAGGTACTGGAAGTGCAGAATTGACTGTCGCACCAACCACTGCTGTATCAAAATAACCACCACCATGAGCGGTAAAAAAATAAGTATTCTAGTAGTTCTGGGAATCTCTGCAATTTTCACCGGGGCTGCTCTTGGTATTCTAGATATTTTCGGGTTCATTGATGGTAGACATGCCCTTAGTTTTAGTTTGTTACTCCTTACTGCATTCTCCCTCTACATCTCACTTATTTCAGTCTTTCTTCTTGATTTCACTGATAGGAGACAAACATATACATATCTTTCTGTCATCTCAGCTCTGTTTTTTGTTTCATTCTTCATTGTTAATCAACACATACTGCTTTCACTTGTAACAGCTTTCTCATATGCACTCTTTCTGAACTATTCATATACACAAACCTTAAAACGCGCAAAAATGTATATTCGCTTTGTACCTCGTGAAATCTTTTTCCCTATTTTGAAGCGTGGATTCACCTATTTTTTGATCCTTATGGCTATTCTTGCATACACACAGTCTCAAAAGCTCATCTCAGAGAATAGCTTAGTTTCTACCTCTTTGATTCGCATGGCAACAAAGCCTACAATTCTTATGCTCAATCAGCAGATTAATTCTCAACTCGGTCCAATATTAGAAACTGAAGCAATTGAAAACCTACCGAGAAAACAAAAGGAAAAGGTCATTTATGAAGCTCTTAACCTAACAGTCAAGAATATGGCAAGCCCTAAAACAAAAACCATCTATGGCTTTAAACCAG
>JAGORW010000047.1:3070-7253 GCA_018062605.1 Candidatus Woesebacteria bacterium
AGTTGTTCAATCGTTACACTTGGCATTGCTACAAAAATATCATTGTGGAATGTCCAAAATGCATCGTTACCCCCAAGGCTTGCAATACACTCAGATGCTTCAGCAGCTGGCTGAGCGAGAGGGTGGAATGAAAGTGGGAAGTGACGATAGACGTAGGCCATCTTGCCTTCATATTCTTTTTCTAACTGAGTAAATGTTTCATGATACTTTGAACAGAATGGGCATTCAAAATCTGAATACTCAACATGGACAAAGCGTGCATCTTTAGGTCCTTTCCAATGATCTGCAGCGGCATCAGGCTTTTTGATCTTCAGCTCTTTTGGTTCCTCTGGAGCAGCAGGTGCAGCTGCGGTGTCTGTGGTTTCACCGGCAACCTTCGCTGTGCCATTTTCCAACATGTTAACTTTGGTCCAGAGATGACCAATCACAAAACCCAGAACAAGGCCCATGACAAGGACCATCACTGAGTTGTTTTTGAGTGTCTCCATCGGAGAATCGCTTTTTGCAGTCATAGAAATATAAAACAATTATAACGTGTACGTCACACTATAATTGAATTCAAGATCCATGTCAACAATCACGATGGCCTTTTAAGAAAAAAAGCCCATCTATAGCGATTAATGTTTGACAGAAGAATAATCCACCGACTGCGTTGGGAAAACCAAAGCGTTTTTGAGTACATCATCAATGTGGCCAACAAATACAAATTTGATTTCTTTCTTAACGTAATCTGGAAGATCTTCCATGTCTTTCTTATTTTCCTTTGGCAAGATAACAAGTTTAATACCAGCTCTATGTGCTGCTAATACTTTACCTTTCACTCCACCAATTTCCAGCGCCCTTCCGCGCAAAGTGATTTCTCCTGTCATAGCAACATATTTGTTTACTGGGATTTTTGTCAGAGCTGATACAAGTGCCGTAGCAATTGCCAGACCTGCAGATGGTCCATCTTTTGGCACAGCACCTTCTGGAATATGGACATGGACATCAATCTTTTGATAGAAATCTTGCTCAAGTTTAAAGATATTCCATCGTGAACGGACATAGCTCCAAGCAGCCTGTACAGACTCTTTCATCACATCACCAAGTTGACCAGTGATAATCAGCCTGCCTTTGCCCGGCATGATGCCGACTTCAATAGATAAGATGTCACCACCAACCTGCGTAACTGCAAGGCCGGTTGACGTTCCTACCATATTGTCCTTCTCTGCCATTTGAGAAGAATACTTAAACGGCCCTAGGTTTTTGCGAACCTCAGGCATGCCGACTTTCTTGGAATACTTGCCTGTTTCAACAACAGTTCGTGCAACTTTTCTAAAGTTACCTGCAATTTGTCTTTCAAGTTCACGAACTCCAGCTTCTCTGGTATATCGATTAATGATAAGCTTCACCGCCTCATCAGTCATGCTTACTTTATCTGCAGACAAACCATGCGCTTTAATCTGCTTTTTCACAATGTAGTTTTTCGCAATTTGGAACTTCTCATCCTCTGTATATCCTGCAAAGTTGATAATCTCCAAACGATCTCTTAGAGCGCGTGGAATCGTATCTAACATATTTGCAGTTGTAATAAACATTACATCAGAGAGATCATAGGGAACCTCCAAATAGTGATCTGAAAATTCATGATTCTGTTCCGGATCTAATGCTTCAAGAAGAGCAGAAGATGGATCACCACGATAGTCACTGCCGATCTTGTCAATTTCATCAAGCATAAAGACGGGATTAGATGTACCAGCTTGGCGGATAGCTTGAATGATTCGGCCAGGAAGCGCACCAACATAGGTACGTCTGTGACCGCGAATCTCTGCTTCATCACGAATACCACCAAGTGAAATCTTTACAAATTTTCTATCGAGAGCGTGTGCAATAGATCGACCAAGTGAAGTCTTACCCACTCCTGGAGGTCCAGCAAAACACAAAATAGTTGGTTGCTTTGTTGTATCAGCCTTTTTACCCAATTTCTCATGCTGCTCTTTCTTCAACTTCATCACAGCAAGGTACTCAAGTATTCTCTCTTTAGCTTTCTTTAAGCCATAATGTTCATCATCAAGGATTTTCTTAGCCTTCTTGATATCAAATCTGTCTTGGCTCAATACAGACCATGGAAGATCAGTAAGCACTTCAAGGTATGTTCTGATGTAGGAAGACTCAGGATTAAACTGATTCATTTGAGTAAGACGCTTCAGTTCTTTGAGAGCTTTTTTCTCTGCTTCTTCTGGCATTTTTGCTTTCTTAATTTTGGCCTTTAGCTCATCCATGTCTTTACCATCATCACCTTCACCACCGAGCTCCTGCTCGATAGTCTTGAGCTTTTCGCGTAAGACGGCATCTTTCATGCCTTTCTCAAACTTCTTTTGGGTTTTCACATGAATGTTTTTCTCAATCTCTAGAATTTGAACTTCTTTTGTTACCATCTCCGCTTCCATTTGGAGCCTTTTGACAACGTCACTTTCTTCTAGGAGTTTTTGTCTCTCATGAGGTGTCAAGTCAAGTACCATTGCTACCTGCTCAGAGAACTGTTTTGGAGAAGATCCGCTCATTATATTCATTAAGAAGACCACATCGATCCCTTTGCCAAGATTAACTGCTTTCTTGAGCTCTGCATCAATATGCTTTACGAGTGCGTCAATCTCTGGGGTCTCCATGAAGAGTTCATCGATCTCTCGAACCTCAGCTTCAAAGAATGGCGCTTCTGAAACGTAGTTCAGAATCTCGACACGTTTCATACCACGGATCAGAGCACTAATTTCACCCTTACCACCTTCAAGAATTTTTTGAATGTCGGCTAGTACGCCGATTGAGTAGAGGTCACCGACGACAGGATCCTCTGTCTTAGCTTTACGCTGCATTACTAAGACAATTTTGCTGTCACTTTCTGCAACTGAGGCTCGAATTGCATTGACACTTTTGTCTCTACCAAAGAGAAGTGCGTTTTCTGTATCAGGAAAGACGATACCATCGCGGAGCGCTACAACTGGATAAACGATTTTCTTTGTCTGTTCAATAATGATCATAGATTAGCAGTATATCAATGTGTTTGCTAGTTGTCAATAGGTTTTTACTTGGGTTGCTGTGACAGCCCAAACCACGACGTCGTTTAATGTTAATCTGAGCAACATGGGTCCTTAAAACCACAGTTTTTGCACGTGCTATCGCGCCCTCCTGGCATTCCGCAGATGCTCAGCTTGTTACATACTGGGCACTTCCTCGCTGAGTTCACTTGAGGAAAGTCATCACTATTTTGGAAAGACTTTGTTCCCATCCGTGTCTGTTATGCTAATAGCAGCGGTAGGACAAGCCCGAGCTGCATCAATAATGTTTTGGTCGGTTTCATTCTTCGCAGTATCAATAATAATAGCCTTCGCCTCATTATCTAATGCATACACTTCAGGTGCAATTGCCAAACATGTCGCTGCCCCAATACATAAGTCACGCTCAATATGAACTGTAAGGCCATTTACTGTTACTGGCCCTGAAGGCTTAGCTGGATCTAATAGATTTTGTGACATAGGCTTAGTATATCATGACTCCTTCAAAGACTGAACTGCCTTTGATAGAGCTTCAAGGGGAAGCAATGCGCATCTGATACGGGAAGGAGAAAGTTCAATGCCTATTAAGTCCAGAAGCGTTTCTGTATCTAAGGCTCGAACTTTCTGAGTGGTCATACCTTTTACATGGTCAGTAAGAATTGATGCAGATGCCATCGAGATTGCACAGCCAACTGCGCTAAATGCAATTTCTTGAATGATGTCATTTTCGACCTTCAGAGTGAGGCGAATTTTATCTCCACAGCTACTATTTGTCAGAGAAACATCCGCATCTGGCTGGTCCACCTCTCCATAATTATGCGGATGGTGATAGTGATCCAAAATGATTTCTTGATAGATTGTCATACTTTTTTACCTGTGAGTAACGTATAAGCAACTTTTACTGCCTTCATGAATTGAGTAATGTCTTCTTCAGTTGAGTACATGTACATGCTTGCTCGAGAAGTTGATTGAACATTCAATCGTTTATGCAGAGGCATGGCGCAATGATGGCCTGCCCGAATACATACTGAGTGCTCAGAAAGAATACCTGCGATGTCATGTGGATGGCAGTCTTGCAGTGTAAAAGAAACAACTCCAACTTTTGGAAACTTTGAATGCTCAGCAAGAATGCAAATTTTATTGCCGAATGT
>JAGORW010000048.1:0-1488 GCA_018062605.1 Candidatus Woesebacteria bacterium
AGGTTAAATAGGTTCGAACATCGTCCCAGATGGTGCACCAGAAAAAGAAAAATGGATCTTCAATTCTATCTTTACTTAATCTTCTTAAGATAGTCATTAAGTTGTATTTGAATATCCTCTGGTACTGTTGGAATCATGTTTGTTACGTAGTAATCAATGATATGTAGAGCTGTTTTTTTGTATATTTCTGTATACTGATCGGCTGAAATATATTCAAGCAACAATTTTTCAATCACCTCAGATGCTTGATTTGATTGTGATTTAGATTTTATTTCACTTTTCTCTTCATCTGTTCGAGATTCAATGGCAACGTATATTGAAAGTGCATGGATATGATCCTCTAGAGACTCTTTTGTGACAAGACCCTTCTTATGAGTATCAAGAATATCTATGAGTTCTTGGAGTAATATATCAATGTTATTATTCATTCTATTTATCGGTTTAACTTGTGTGTAATTTGATCGATAACTTTATCTCGTTTTGCTTCGAAACTACTCTGAGCAATTTTTTTTCCAATCAGAGCGAGTAATCCAAGTCCTGAATAAAACATTGCTCTATTCGGTTCACCATGTTGTATAAGAGTGCCTCCTGCAACAATAAACGAATAGAATGCCGTTCCAGTAAAGCCTTTTTTCATAACTGATGTCAAACATCCGTCTAAAAGCAATTTACTTCTAGCCTCAGCAGCTAATGCATCTCTGTCGGGCTCTGGAAGATCTGCAATTAATTCATCCAAAATCTTCTGTTCAGCAGCACTTATTGTGCTGGCTCCTTCATGTGAAGGCGCAAGGACATCGTCTTGCAGTGGTTTAGCTTGCTTGAGCTTGCCAAAAGCTTGTTCTGCTTCAGATCGTCTTGGATCACCCAGAGATCGAAATCTGTCATCTGGATTAATACCATCGTGTGTTGAATCACCATTCTCTCCCATATCTCGATTATATCAAACATGCTATTCGCGTGAGCATATAAGTGATAACAATTTTAGCATTGCAATTTGCCACAAAAAAAGGCGCTAGACGTACAAAGTACGAATAGCGCCGTAGATCAGTACCCTACTTTAGGGCACATGATGTTCGTTACATTCGGTGATAGTGACTTTTCCCTCCATGAGTCCAAAGCTTGAATCTTCCTGAAAAGTAGATATCTCTGCAGTTTCATCCGCCCGCATAGGACGTGTGAGATACCACAGCTCATCATCTTTCCAAGTGACATTGACCAGCTTCTTCTGGCATGAAAGTTCAATAGACATGCTCCCGCCAAATTTCTTGGCTCGCTGGTTGCTTGTGCAGGACACACTAAAGAGTCCAACAAGCACCAAAAACCCGAAAAGCACCATAAACCAGGTTCGACGAGGCTGCTTAATCATCTATTTCTCCTTTGGTTGTGGAAAGAACTACGTGTGAGTGCGATCAACTCTTCACATTCTTAATACGAGCAGCACTACGCTCATTAAGAAAGGCATCAAAAAGGACTAGCATCAGTGCAACA
>JAGORW010000048.1:1588-5412 GCA_018062605.1 Candidatus Woesebacteria bacterium
TATGCAGGCTCACCGAAGTGAACCTGCATAGGTATCGCTCGTTTAGCGATTCAGATTGTTGCTAATCATATCGTTGAAATTAAGACTCAACAAGTTCATGTAGTATGACAACCTCGTTACAGGTGCGCAGTTTCCAGTCCAAGAACGAGTAGAATCAAACGTCTTAATATACCAACCGGTCTTGTAACGCAACCACCAAGCATCAACTACCCACAAAGGTCGAGTTCCATGAATCGCCTGCATCTGTCCAATGATGCTCGTTCGCTGAGCTGGTGTAAGCATTGTGCATACTCGCCCAACAGTTTCCCGGTATGGCAACATTCCAATTTTCGGCAAGTCTGCAAAAATATACTGCAGTCGATTGCTTGAACCCAACGTCGAAATTGGAGTCTGCTGTCTCTCCGTACTCAAAGTAAAATTTGGGTCCATCACCAAATAGGCATATGGAAGGGCCTTATTCATTTGAGTGGCAGGCAACCAGCTGCTCATTAGAGCTGAACATGTTGCGTTCAGATTCGACTTATTAAAGGTAATAACTACTTCCTTCGGTGAACGTCCACTTACCCAACTACCAATGCAGTTAGTAAGAATCTTGGACTCAATAGAGTCGATCGACTCATACTTTAATGCCTTGGTAAGTTTTCCCAGGTAACTACTGTTACTTGCTGTAAAGATATATACTGGGACATTGTCCGTCTCTCGAATATGATGCTGCAGCAGTACATTCAAAACATTCGATGTGTTCGTCTGAGCAAACGCCGGTACGGTAAAGCACGTGGCCAATACCGCTGCACAGATTGCGCTCAACAAGAATCTACTCAAATTCCGCATACTTTGCTCCTGAAAGGTACCTTCAACCGTGACCTACAGATGATCATGAAATTGAAGTCCCATAGTATATATGCGGTAGATTGCTTTGTCAAGCTGAGATTTGATTGTTGGAATAGACTGCAACATTTCGTATAATACGCTAAGAAAGGTCTCGTAGCTCAGTTGGTTAGAGCGTTCGGTTTACATCCGAAAGGTCATAGGTTCAAATCCTATCGGGACCACATATAAGGACCAGCCCTGTTAAGGTCGGTCCTAATCTAGGTCCTTACTTTTTCATAATTAACTTCCTTCAGCTCAAAATGTTAGAACTATAGGTTTGAATTGTATCACATTTTGAATTTTTTCCTTGAAAGATCCTTGTGAGAATAAGATTCGTAATGAAGTTTTTAGGTTTTTATGATAGTCTAAAATAGGACTTTTAGCCGTGTGAAGGTTGGTCGCAACTAGGGTCGGTCCTTTTTACATGAAAAAAGCTATTCCAATACTACTCTTCATTGTTTTTGCTTCGATTATTGTCTTAAAAAGCATATCTCATTCTGATGCTTATACAAAGCTTAGTTCAATTGGATTAAAGCAAGTTCAGTTAGCAGATGCAACTTTTAATCTATTCATCGCTGACACAGATATAGAACGTTCAAACGGTCTTTCTGGTATTAAAAATATGGATCTAAACGAGGGGGTAGCATTTATCTTCGAAAAACCTGGGCAAAAAGTTTTTTGGATGAAGGATATGTTATTTCCTCTCGATTTTGTATATATTCATAAGGATCGTGTTGTTGAGGTCAAAGAGAACGTATTGCCCTCTTCATATCCAAACACCATTGTAAATCAAATGCCTGCAAGCATCATAATTGAGCTTAATGCTGGTCAAGTCAAACTAAAAAATATCAAAGTCGGTGATGTCCTTGAGCTAGATTCTGACTGAATGGTATAATTGCAGAGCGAGATTGCCGGGGTGGTGGAATGGTAGACACGCCAGACTTAAAATCTTGTGATCGCAAGGTCGTGAGGGTTCGAGTCCCTCCCTCGGCACAGAAGAGTTGAAATAGGTTTAAATCGGTTGAAATGGGTTGAAATAGGTTGAAATCGGTTGAAATCCGTTTAAATCTGGAAGACAGATTGCTAGTTGATTTATCATTCTTTAGAGCGGCTCCTTCTTAGTTCATCAGCTCCTTCTCGCAAATTATTCATTCTTTCAATCCATTGCTTTAATCCTTCTGGATTTTCACATGGCGTGATGTTCTGGTCTCGAACGTGTTCTGAAAGTATTCTCAAACTCAGTTCCGATCGCGCTTGCGAACCTTTTACATGGGCTGGGTCATTGCCATACACAAAGACATGAAATTGCTGTGGACATTTTGGGCAATAAACGTGGACTGTGTGTGTTCGTCTTCTCATACAAGGGGTGAAATTGTTGTATTATACGCTCCAAAAGGGTAAAATACTATCCTAGCAAGCCGACTTAGCTCAGTGGTAGAGCATTCGCTTTGTAAGCGACAGGTCCGGGGTTCAAATCCCCGAGTCGGCTCCGATCCAGTCAAACATTGTGTTTTGTGCTGGTTATGCACGGCGTACATCACCATGCATCCGTAGCTCAACGGATAGAGCAACTCCCTTCTAAGGAGTAGGTTGTAGGTTCGATTCCTACCGGATGCGCCAGTTTAGCTGTGAATCTTGCTATGGGATCTCTTCTTGTGAACTACCCTTGTGTTTTGTATAATGCCATCAGCCAGTTTGGCTCATATTAAAGTGGTTAAACGCCATTTTGCACATTGAAAGGAGACTTGCTATGTTTCTCTATAGGGTTTATGGTCTTTCTCATAATTCTGAAGAAGCCATACTTCTTGAATACATTGTAATGGAGAATGACGTTGCAGCTCAATCTTATGCAAGGAAGAATCCTCATTGCTCGTTCGTACAAAAAGGAGAAGAAGTTTATCCGCCCGAATTAGAAAGGCTTAGGGCCTTAGGTATTCTAAACACATATACTCCGCCTAATCGACCCTTATTGCTATTAACAACTCGAGATATTGCACATAGAGTTGATAAGTCTGAAGAGTGGGTCAATCGTAAGATTCGAAACGGAGAACTTGTACCCATTGGGAGAACGCAACGAAATTACAATGTCTTTCTTGAAATGCAGGTTGATGAATTTGTCAAGCTTCATAAGCCACCACCTGTTGTTGACTCTATTTTGGTTGAGGCATAAAAATACGTACATTCCAAATGCTATATGAAACATAACTACAAGGAGGCTCTAAATGAAGATCTATGAAATTCGAAGACGCTATGCGGTTGAGGCAGCATTTGATCTTGACACAGTGTTTCGATACATCCTTGCTGAGGATGATTCCGAAGTGTACGACTACATTGAGGAAAATATACTCGGTAAGCCTTGGCCTGGTCTGTCTGGACTAACCAAAACAGACATTCTCAGGAATAATGGTGACTGGTATGTCCAGATCCAAAGGAATGTGTGGGATCTACTTCGTAATGAAGGCTACGAAATACGAACTCGATGGCTTGAACGTGGTGAAGCTACTGAGGAACGAGTCAGAGCCTTGCGTGAGCTTGGCATCCTGAGAACTAACTAACACGTATGTTTCTTGGCCCCTGTGAGCATTTCTCACTCGGGCCTTTTTTTTTGCCCCCTCCACTTCGCTAGTTAACCAGTTACTAGTTAACCAGTTACCAGTTAACCAGTTAACCAGCTACCAGTTCACCAGTTAACTAGTTCACTGCCTCTGCACCACGTACTCAAACGGGTGATACATAAAGTATGCTGGAATTTGATCAGCAATAGTCTTTTGGAAATCCCTATAAATGCTTTGTCTTTGTTTCACATTCAAAAATTTTCTTCCATCCTCTAACAACTTGTCTATTTTTTTATCATCCAACTTTGTAATATTTGTACCTAGTTGAGTTGAATGCCAGAAGAAATACTGATCGGGGTCGGTAGGTGGGCTCCATGCAGCAAGAAAAAAGTCATATTC
>JAGORW010000048.1:5512-7131 GCA_018062605.1 Candidatus Woesebacteria bacterium
GAGGTAAACTTCTTTCCATCACTCCATAGTAAATCATTTCGTAAATGGAATCGGTATGTTGTTCCATCGTTCAATACTTCCCAAGAATTGGCTAATAATGGCTGGATTTCTCCGCTTTGATCAACAACAATCAATGGATTAGAGATTTGTCTCCCAATAGAATCTGGAATTGTCGAAGGAGTATAGGAGCCAATCATCCCGACTATTTCCTGCTTTGTGAATAGAAATGAATTAACAAATGGGAAAAAATTTAAGGAAACAATAATCAAAAGAAATGCTCCAATGAAGCTCATTGCAAGAAGTGCAACGTGTTTTCGGACAAAACCGGTTAGTAACCAGTAGTAATGACGAATACTTTTGTATGCTGTCATGTTAAAAGGTTGATAAGGGAGAGGATGAAGAAGACAATGACAAGTACCACTGTTGAGCGCATCATTACCTTCTCAAGACCTCGACGAGTTTGAAAGCCTGATCCACCACCACCCCAGGCGCTGCCGAGTCCTCCGCCTTTGCCTTGAAATAATGTCAGAATAACAATCAAAATGCTGACAATAATTGTTGAGATAAGTAGTGCTTGCTGCATAGAGTGATTATACTGTTTAATTCAGAAAATTTCTATTACGTAATGAGACATGGTACTTTTTCGCAAATCTGTGAGACTCATCTCGGAGTGCCTGGATAATCTTGAATAACAAGCTTTCACGATTTAGATAAATTGATTTGTATCCATTCTTTGCTATCAGAATGCGGTCAGGACGTTTTGCAATTGAAATCAATGGAATGTTTATGCCTTTTGAGCGAAATATTTTATCAATATGTCGCAGTTGAGGAGCCCCACCATCAAGAATCATCAAGTCTGGCTTGTCCCATTCATCATGTTTAAGTCGTCTTTCAATCATCTCTTTCATCATGTTAATATCTGAAATGCCTTTATGAGCAATTTTAAATTTTCGATATTCTTTGCGAGCAAATTCCCCATTAGAAAAAACAACCATAGAGCCCGTCGCTTCTTGGCCATAGAGATTACTAATGTCATAACATTCAAGACGGTGACTTTCTGAAGAAGTAACTGAAAAATACTTCATCAAGAATTCAGCAATATCTGTCTCAAGAGAGGAACGATCAACATCTACAGAAATTGGACTATCTCCAAATGATCGTCTATCCAGAAATAACGAAAATTGATACAACTTATTACGAATAATAATAGCCTCCTCATACTTTTGGTTATCAGAATATTCTTGAAGCTGCTTTTCTAGAATCAACGAAAATTGATCTGTTTTTCCGCTGAGAATTGAGCGCACTTTACGAATATTCTTCTTATATTGAGCATGCATGTTGGATTTAGTTTCTTCATCCGATTCATTCTCGATGAGATTTGGGCACGGATTACAATATCCTAATCGCGAGTAAAAACAGCCGCGAGTCCCCTTCTGCGTATGAGTAGAGAATGGAACAATACGACGCAATTCATACAACAAAGTATTTGTCATATATGTCGATCTGAAAGGTCCAAAATATAATGATTTTCCATCATCTTCCTTTCTGACGGGTACAAGTTTTGGATACGGATCCTTGATTGTGATTTTAATGTAAAGATAATTCTTGTCATCTTTCCA
>JAGORW010000049.1 GCA_018062605.1 Candidatus Woesebacteria bacterium
CTGCTGCTGCAACCATATACAGATTTTCGGAGAAGATTGAAAGGTTTAAATTGTATGCAGCAAAGAAGAATACCAGTGAAACCGATATAAATCCGAGGAAGCCCCACAGTTCTTTAATAAAGTGCATGACATTTGGCGAGATACGAGTTCTACCAATATGGCTTAAGGTAATTCCGGCCATGACCGTTGTAATAACACCAGAAAGGTGGAAATAATGCTCGGCAAAAGTAAATGACCCTAATGCAAGTGCAACAGTGAGTGTTGATTCGACTAATGGATCGTTTTCAACTTTTGCGATGAAAATTGACGTAAGGTAACCAAGCAACAAGCCCATCAGGATGCTGCCAATAAAGATATAAATAAAAGTTCCAATCCCATCAATAATTGCCCCAGAAGTAAATGCTTTGTTAGCCAAAATAAATGCAGAAATAACACGAAATGCAACCACGCCTGTGGCATCATTAAACATACTTTCTCCATCAGCAAGAAGAGCCAGTCGTTTAGGGCCTCCCAAATGCTTAAAAAGTGCCAATACAGCTATCGGATCTGTTGAGGAAATTATAGCTCCAAATAAAAGTGCAGCTCCAAAATCGAGCCCAAATAGATATGATAGGCCAAAGGCCACAACAAATATTGATATGAGAAGTCCGAGCGTGGCAAAAGCAGTAATCGTTTTAAACTGTAATCTGAACTGATGAAAGTTGATATGAAATGCGCCTTCAAAAAGCAAAATGGGGAGTAAAACAAAAAATATCACATCGGGAGAAAGCACAATATGTGATTCCAATGCCAGTCCATGCGTAAAAAATTGGGCAATAAACCCAACAAGGAGTAATGACACTGTATACGGGAATGATGTCTTCCTAGTAAGAGGGGTCAAAAACGCGATCCCAACCAAAAACAGGGTTGAGAATATAATTAGTTCGATGAGAAAATGTAATTCCATAATAGAAAGATAAGCGCATTATATCGCGGCAATAGTGTTAAAACAAGTATTTTTGTGGGAAGAGTGCGGAATTATTTTTGCTCCTCCTATAACAACATTCAAATCTTCCCAACCTCCCCTAACAACGTATCATCTCATTGCACGACTCGTGTATCTTGAACCACACCGCCAAGAATACCTATGCAACCTCCCAGAATACAGCATTCAGCATTTCGATTCTGTCAACATTCTCTTGAGCCACTATGTCATGCCAAACCTGGTAGGGGATAGCAAAGAGTGGACTGCGGAAAAGAAAGGTATGGAGGAGCACTTTGCGTTTATGAAAGAAAACGACTGTCAGATCAGTGTTTTTGCACACGACCTGCAAAGCGGTGTGAGAATGTTTCATGAAGGAGGGGATCCAGATAACCTCCCGTTTGGAAAGCATGCACTGAAAGATTTTCCAATTGCTTTAAACAGTTCGTGGATAGCAAATGGCACCGAGGAAAATGGTGTGATGATTCTGGATACGGAAGAAGTAAGCATTGAAGCTATCCCGTTAGGCACTCCGCCTCACATTGTCCCTGATTGGTTTGAAAAATAAGCTTAAAAGGGCTATAGTATCAAAGATGCACCAATCTCACTCAACATCTTCAAAAGGCACCAACCACCGCCCCAAAATCTCATGCATCATCTGCGCCTACAACGAAGCAACACGTATTGGAAATGTTTTATCCGTTGTCTCGACTTTTAATGACTTTGACGAAGTGATAGTGGTTGATGATGGATCATGTGATGATACCTTTGCAGTTGCTTCTAAGTTTCCCGTTACCGTTTTAAAGCATGTCAAAAATAAAGGAAAGGCCGCGGCAATGTTCACCGGTTTTCAGAAGAGTAGGGGAGACATTATTGTGTTACTCGACAGCGATTTGGTCGGCTTAACTCACGCGAATTTGCAAGCCCTTCTTAAACCAATACTTCACGAAAAATGTGCAGCGTTCGTGCTTGTTGCAAATACCTGGCCAATTTTTCATTTCGAAGGTGTGGATGCATGGACAGGTGAAAGAGCATTTCCTCGAAAAATATTAGAGGATGTTTTTCTCAATCCGCATGTTGTCCAACAAAAATATTCAATAGAATGTTACATTAATCAAGCCATTCTGAAAAACAAACTACCAATCTATTCGATTTCTTGGAAAAATGTGATCAATGTACAAAAGAAAGATAAAGAAGAGGGAAATCTCGTTGGTCGGATCAAAGATCTAAAAATGTTTTGGAATGTGTATAGTTCTTTTGGATTTGCACCCACTTTGCTTCAACAGATTAAGATCCCGCGCGTGGCTCGAACGTATAGAAATCACATATGACAACCCAACAAACCACCATCGACTTTATCCTCGAACAACTTTCTGAACTTCCGAACGTGAGAGCTCGCAAAATGTTTGGCGATTACGCATTATATTGTGACGAGAAAGTGGTCGGGCTTGTCTGCGAAGATGAGCTTTTTATAAAAATTACTGAAGAAGGGCGGAGTTTTAATGCGGAAGATTATGAGGAGGGACTGCCATACAAAGGTGCAAAGCCGTACATGCATATCTCAGAAAAACTTGATGATAGAGACTGGCTTACACAGCTGGTTTCTTTGACAGCGAGGGTGCTACCCATGCCAAAGCCAAAGAAGGCAAAGGTGAAAAAGTAACCATACTAATTCACCTCTTCACTTCTTCACCTCTTCACCACTTCTAGTTAACCAGTTACAAGTTCACCAGTTCACCAGTTCTCTAGTTGACTGGTTGACTATCTTAATCTAAGATGAACGTAACATCATGGATTTATCAACTCCTAAAACCATTCCACATTCACCACCTACAGATCGTGAAAAAAGGCTCGAAGAGATGCAACATACACTGACAAAATCCAAACGCCTTCTTACAGCTTTATACATTCAGGAAAAATACGTACATGACCGATCGATCACCTGAACTCCGTGATGCCCTTGTTCAGACAGTCAGTTCAGAACGAATCACTGATAGTATGGAGCTTCAACATGTACGTGACGATGATGAGGCAAGTGACTTACTTCAAAGTTTAGAAAAAGAATTAGAAGCTATTACTCGTTTTGAGAAACGTCATGCCGCATTACAAGAAGATGCCGCGGAGCTTTCTCATGAAGAATTTGAACTGCGATTTCAGGTATTGTCTCTGGAACTGCAGGAAATAACTGATCGAATCAACGGTATTGTCCGAACGTCACACAAAAATGAGAGACCTTATACCATTGAATTTGTTGATCTGGATACCATAAAAAGTCTTAAAGAATTTGTAGATGCATTTCCATTACAGTTTGTCCCGACAAAACAGGAGATCGGGAGAATCCTTGCGCTTGCCATGCAACTTCACCAAGCACGAGTAGCAAGAGGAGATGCAAAAGAGGGTGACCCAATTTCTATTGTGGATATTGGAGGATCAAGTGGGGCATTGGGAAAACTAGTGACGGATCTTGCCCGAGAAAATGGAATTGAGGTTCACTACACAATTGTTGATCCAGACACCCATACCGTCAGCAAAGCCGCAGAATTTTACACCGATAATCCTTCACTGGAATTTGTCGATGCTGCAAGTGGTGAATATAATCTCGATCAGTATAAAGATAATCCTGAGATGTACCAGCTACTTCAAGAGCGACAAGATTTCATCAATCAATCCGCGGTAAATCGAAAGGATGTTATGGCAATAATCGAGCTTGTTCAGCGAGAAATAGCAAAAGGACCGCTCACTCAAGAGAAAATCTCGTACTATAGAAAGCTGTTTAAACACAACTTCGGCCTTGAAATACCTGGTGATGTGCACGAATGGGACACGTTTAAGACCTTTTTCCAGGGCAGAATAGAGGATGCCATTGCAAATGGTTGGGGATGCCCCGCTTTACGGTGGTACGATAACGGGATACTTTCACATGTTGCTCGTCTTACACAAAACATTGAGCGCATTATCAAAAAACAACCCACACGATGCGATTTAGTTATAAATTCATGGATGCCTGTAGGTGTAGACTTTACGCGTGATGTTCGCGAAGTCAATGGAGGAGGAATTTTGTATGCGATCAGTAATAATGGTGCAACAGGGTGCCCAGAAGGTGAAACAAGCAACAGTTATGCATATGAAAAAAGCTATAAACCAGGAGATAATTACTTTTATAGATCTGGTTGGGTAAGTCGATCTACTCCAGAGACATTTTTTCTTGTACATTCAAATAAGTCTCCACGACAAAGTCTCTTCACATTCGGCGAGATTGGATTTATGAATGCATTTATCATTCAATCACGAATGCATCTAGGATTTGAGGGTGATATGAATGATATAAAGCCTGAACCACAAAGCATTGGACTCACTCGGTTAGATCCATACCCCTGGGAAGATGAGCTGACTGGAATGAATGATGTCGTCTCGCCATATGTGCAGTTTTCCCCACAACACGATCATACGAGTCCTCGAGAGGGATTGTATGAGCTACGTGAACAGATGGTAGATGCCCTGGAGAGGAGTGAGACCCAATCCTAGAACGACCGACTACATATTTCTTTCCCACTTTCTAGTTAACCAGTTCGCAAGATACTTGCTCAGATACCGATTATCCTCATTTCTTTTCACACCCTCTTCACCTCTTCACCTCTTCACCATTCTAGTTAACCAGTTACAAGTTCACTAGTTCACTAGTTCACCAGTTCACCAGTTCACCAGTTCACCACTTCACCATCCCATGCTATAATACACAGCTGCACATGGTGGTTATGGCACGTTTTGCTGTGCCTGACACCGCTCGTTTGCAATTAGGCTTAATCGACTGACTCAAAGCAATCGTGCATTGGGTCCGCAGATCCACGAAAGGGAACTGACAAATGAATCCTGCTGCCAAATTCGGTCCGCTGACAATGCCGTTTTCGGAACTCCGTTCGTCACCCACGTTCGTTGAACATGTTGGTGGCAAGTGCGCATCGCTCGGTGAGCTGATGCATGCTGGACAGAATGTCCCCGACGGCTTTGCTGTAACTACCGGGGCATATCGTTTCTTTCTTGATCAGGCTGGTCTTCGTCCGAAAATCGCACAGCTTCTTCAAGGTCTCAATGTACACGACACTGTACAACTTGCGCAGCGAGCAAGCGCTATCCGTGAACTGATTCTCGAGGCTTTACTCCCTGAAGAGATTGTTTTGGAAATCATTCGGATGTACAAGGCCCTTGGGTCTGGGTATGTCAGTGTCCGTTCCAGCACGTCCATCGAGGATGGTGCTGATGCCAGCTTTGCTGGCCAGCAGGACACATTCCTCAACATGCACAGCGTTTCGGAAGTGATCAGTGCCGTTCAGAAGTGTTTTTCTTCTCTCTGGACCGATCGAGCTCTTCTGTATTCGACCAACAAGGGGTTCAACCATCTTGATGTGTCGATGGCAGTTGGCGTTCAGAACATGGCCCTTGCCCACACGGCCGGTGTAATGTTCACCATCGATCCCAACAGCGGTCACCACAATGTGATCGACATCGAAGGCCTCTATGGTCTCGGTGAAACAATCGTTGGCGGTGGTGCCACCCCTGATGCGTGGCTTGTTTCCAAGTTTGGCCTCGTAAACGGTGGTAATGCCATCATTGAGCGCCGTCTTGGCTCAAAAGAAGTTCGCACAGTGCGTACTACTCTTGGTACGATCACTGAACCTGTCCCGCACGAGCTTCGTCAGACGTTCTGTCTGACAGATGCACAGATTCTTCAACTGGCAAAATGCGGCATGACGATTCAAGAGCACTATCGAATGCCCATGGATATTGAATGGGTGTATGACGAAGATGGTGTGCTCTGGATCCTTCAGGCGCGTCCCGAAACCGTTGCCAGCAAGGCAACGCAGCTGCAAAAGTATTCGTTCAAGCAAAAGCCTGCTGGGGAAGTGCTTGCCTCCGGAACGTCCGTTGGCAACATGGTTGCCACTGGTCGAATCTATGTTATGCAGCACCCTGATCCAAGGGAGATGGCTGCATTCCCAGAAGGGGGTATCCTCGTCACTGAGGAAACCACACCCTCATGGTTGCCTGTGATTCACAAGGCAGCTGCGATCATCACCATGCGTGGAGGACGAACGTCTCACGCTGCAATTGTCGCTCGCGAACAGGCTAAACCTGCTATCGTGGGCGTTGGTGATGACTTCTTCCATCTTCGAGATGGGACTATCGTCACTGTCAGCTGCGCTGAAGGTGATGAAGGTAGGGTATACGAAGGTGAATGGCCGTATGAGATTACGGTCATTGATCCTAAGACCCTTCCCAAGACGAGGACCAAGATGATGTTTAATCTTGCCGATCCCAACTTTGCGTTGGCTCGAAGCCAAGTTCATAATGATGGTGTTGGCCTTCTCCGCGCAGAGCTGATCATGGCTGACCTCGTTCGTGCTCACCCTAATGCACTTCTGAATTACCCTAATTTGGATTCCAGGGAAGCTGTAGAGGAGATCGCTCGGATGATTGTTGGGCATTCCAGCCCACGTGAGTTCTTCATTGACACAACAAAAATGGGTGTCGCGAAGATCGCTGCTGCATTCGCTCCGAACAAGGTGATCTACCGACTTTCGGACTTCCGTTCAAACGAATATCGAGATCTTATCGGCGGCCGCCAGTTTGAGCTGCCCGAGGAGAATCCGATGATTGGCTTGCGCGGACCTGATCGCTACACGCATCCACGTTTCGCTGAAAGTTTCGCACTTGAATGTGAGGCGCTTCGCCGTGTACGAAATGAGATGGGCTTCAGGAATCTCCGGATTATGATCCCATTCATCCGCACCCTTGAAAAGGCAGAACAGACACTTGAACTCATGGCCCGCTATGGCATCGGTCAAGGTGTCGATGGCCTTGAGGTCTATGCAATGATCGAAGTTCCATCCAACGTGTTTATGGCCACAGAAATGGCCAGCATGTTCGATGGGTTCTCCTTTGGGAGCAACGATCTTACTCAGCTAGTCCTGGGCATCGACCGAGACAATGAGGACCCTCACCTTCGCAAGACGTTTGATGAGATGAATCCTGCAGTTCTCCGCGCAATGGAGATTGTGCTTGCTGCCGCGCAGAAAGCCAATATCCCATGTGGGATCTGCGGCCAAGGTCCGTCCGATCGACCTGAATTCGCTCAGTGGCTCGTACAGCGCGG
>JAGORW010000050.1 GCA_018062605.1 Candidatus Woesebacteria bacterium
GATTGGCTCTTCTCACCTCTCCGCGTATTTGTGTCTAGATCGGCTGGATTCATGTGAATCTCCTCTTTGGTTGATCCGCAGCGAGCGAAAATATGTGCTTGAGTAGCTATTTGAACGTCCACGTGCTGTTTGAGCTCGAGTGCTTTAGGCAATCTAAACTCAAAAAGAACAGCCCATTATAGCATATTTTACTATAGGATTCAAGTGCGAGCTTGAGTAGCAATCTGAAAGCAGAGAATCCCACCTAAACCTAACTCCTCAATTGAACCTTAGCTGCCATCATAATGTACTCACCTGTTACAACTCCCACAGCACGTTTATCCTTTGGATCATTCGTTCCGTCTTCGTACTGTCCTCTTGGATTTCGGCTTGCTGGGACAATGAGATTCTCAGCAATCGCTTCCCGATACAGTGGAATATTCATAGGCTGACAAAATAGTTTGTTGACAAAATAATTCATGTAGGGGTCAAGATCGGTAGCGATCTTCTGATATGTTGGTTCTAAAAAGAGAATTGGATCGCCATTCTCGTGAACTGCAATTTTTGCGATTGCGCGAGCTATAGTTGCCTCCAAAAGAGTTTGATTCGGGATTGATGATCGTACCTGTTCCATGCCATGTTCTTGTATGTTTTGTCGAACTTCAGACGGTAGCTTTTCAAGATCAATAAGGTAAATAACGCGTGTATGAGCATCTGCCAAGTAGCCTGAAAGCGCGCAATTGTACCTAACATCTCCTTCATAATTTTGACAGGATTCGTTCCCAATTGGGTACTTTCCGCACTGCATAACGAGTTCGGGATCGTCACTTACAAGTATTGCAAGTTTACGAGAGAGTGAAACTTCATGTCGAACTGATAGCGCAGTTTCGATATTTGAGAGATCTTGCATAATTGTCGAATTGTCTGAAAAATATTTCTTCATCTGTTCAATAACAGTGGATACCTGTTCAGACGATTTTTCGGCTTTATCTTCGATTGGTGGCATTGCATTATCTGAAATGAACTTTGAGTTAATTTGCATGAGTCGATAAAAGTTCAGGAGCATCTTTAATTCTTGTCTTTTCTTTACAAACTGTCCGATACTTTTTGTATTTTCCCTGTTAAATTCATATTTTTCAAAAATATCTGATTTAGTACTATGATCATAGTCTCTGTTAATCTCTGCAAGTTCATGCTGTAAATGATGGAGAACATCGGGTGATACAACTTTTTCCATATCTACCTCTGTCAATGGCTGACCCTGTGGGTTTTTTAATGATTGCTTGATCGCGTTAATCTGATCAGTGGTCAAAAATTTCTCTAAGAATGCGATCGTATCGGTTAGTTTTTTATCTACTTTATGTTTTCCTTCACCGGAGAGAAACTCAATAGCGCCATGTAATCTTTGTGCATAAGAACCTCGGATAATACCGTCCAAGGCCTGCATATCTCGTACTATCCATGAAATTTCAGCATCAATAATGTGACACTTCAAGTCTGGGTTGCTTGTGAATAGCTGATATGATTGGCTCAGCGTGTCTTGAATAAATGCATGGCGGTCTGTTTTGGAAATGTCAGCGTCGAATATATGCCTATTACGAACTAAGGAATCAATATGTGAGACTACTTGCTGGGCAGAATCTTCAAGAGATGTGGAGATTGCAGTCTCTCCTAAATAGAAGGCATGATCTTTTTGCCAGAGTGCTCTCTGTTCATCATTGAGCTCACTCAATTGGTTGGCAACTGTACCATTTTCCATGTTGTATCGCCACTTTTTCCATTCAGTGTAATGAGGAGGATCAAAATGTTGAACACATTCAGTGAAAAAAGCCAGTGCTTCACTAAAATCAGGATCTATGGAATAGCCATAATCGTTAAACTCATCTGCTAATCCAACTTTAAGTTTCATTGCATAGGTAAATAAGGGTTCCAGAGTGCTCCAATGATTTGATAGATCCGTGAGTTTTTCGGGTGTTACATTCCCTTTTGGAAATATTTCTTGAATGAGCAGCGTTGCAATCTGTGAAAGTCTTGCGTCGAGTTTGTCAAGCGTTGGTAGAGAATCAGCTCGTAATTTACTATTTATGGATTCTAAGCGCGACTCATCAATTGTATCCTCAAGTTGTATGATGACTGAAAGTAATTTAAGAAGGTGCGTAACTTTCCCCATGCCATGGTTTTCAAAATCAATGTTCTCGAGCTTAGCAAGAACAGCTTCTCGTATCCAGGAACCTTTCGCACATGTTGCTATTTCGCACAGGAGTGCGTCTTGTTCTTTTGAGCTTTTCGACATTTTGTATAACGAATTAAATTTTGAAAGTAAGTCAGGATTTTTAACTACAAAAAAACTTATTTGTAAGAAAGCGCTTTGAGGAATATCAGGATAATGAGTGGCTCGTATATGTTCTGGATGTGATTCTATGCCTGTATATGCAACATATCCTGCAAATGCAATTGTTTCTGATGCTTCTCTGGTCCGATTGCTTGATATCTCCAAAATAGCCTGATAAAGCTTCAAGTCGTCCCAATCCAAAGAGGCAGGCTTTCCATCATCGTAAGGCAAAAAAAGCTTAAAAACACCAATGCGATCTTCATCCCCCTCATCATCTTCAGCTAATTTCTTGAGTATTGATCGCTTTATGTGCCGATTCACATCAGAGACGATTAAAAGATCTATAAGTGTCTTGCGCGGGGCATCCCTATGGCTATGGCCAAGTAATACACGAAGAGCACTCAGCTGCTGAGTTGAAAACCTATCTGGGCGAACTCCTGAGTCTGTACGTTCATCCTTTCGATCTCGGACCATATTCCCCATGTATTCAGCGATAGAGCCATCGCCAAACATGAGGAGCGTACTTAGTGCTTCGGCAGATTGTTTTTCCAGCGAGCGATCACCCGATTGAATGAGTGTCAGAATTTTTGATTTTATGAAAAGATAGTTTTCTGCATTGTGCCTTTCTTCAATTGCTATGACGGGCAAAAGTTTAAGCAAAAAGAGTTTTGATTCCTGTTTTTCATACGATTCGACAATCGGAAGATAATAATCATATGGTTGGAATATTTGATATATTCGAGTGAGTTCTTCAAGTGTCCAGTTTCCCGGATCAGCAAAATGCTCATCGAGTTGATGTTTTGAGATTTCTAGGCGGACCCTACTTCTTTCAAACGATTCTGATTTCAAAACTTGCCTTATAATCGCATCGCGATCGAGATCAATATTGACTAGTTTCGAGACAGCTATGAGAATTTCAATTCCCTTGTCTCCTTTATATAAACAAGAAACGTACAGTTTTGTAAGATCATCTTCTTCAATCGAGATAGGTATTTTTGATATATCCTGGATTATGAGAAGTTGTTTCAGAAGCTCATCAGTCGAAATGCTCGCACCCATTCTGCGATACTTTCCTGAATTGAGATGCATGTCAATGTATCTATCCATGAATTTTTTATACACCTCCCTAACCACCTTCTCTGATGGGAGAATGTTTGAAAGCTTCATAATCATTTCAAGGCTATGTGAATTAAAGTTAAAATCATCTAGAATTTTTTCATATTTTTTCTGAACAATTTCATCAGAAGGCAAGACTCTTGTCAAAAGTTTTATAAGGGCGGGAGTCGCCTCTGAATTCAGCCCAAGCAAATGAAGGGCATATAAACTTTGAACATCAGTTTGGCTCAAAATATCCATGAAATTAAGATTGAACATTCTTTTGAGACATGAGATTTGAGCTATCATACCGGTTTTCTTATGAAACTCTTCAGTCATATTTATTCTCTTAAACTCATGTTCAACAGACTGGTCCTCCTGATGTTTTTCAAATATATACATAACAATTGCCCCCAAACGGGCATGCAGATCAGGAATTTTACTCCCCTCCTTTTGTGAGAGCTCAGTCATAATCTTCATATCTGGTGGTGTATCAGTTGCCTCATACAGAGACATGAGACTTAAGCACATTCCAGCTAATGAGTGATTGGATAAGATCGAAAAATACAGATTCTGGATTGTTTCTTTAGATGGAGATGGAAGCATATCTTTAAGTGAATATGTTGTAGCGACACGATGGGCTATTTGATGGGGAGTTAGTTCATAGGTATCGTCATTCTCAGCTTCCTCTATGGGTCTCCAGACAGCTTGATGTGCCATGTCAGAGAGTTCTTGAGAAGGAGGAATAATTTCAAGAGCCCATTCCAGTACCACCTTTATATTCATGTCCCGTGATAAACATGCCCTACATATGTTTTCGACTTCTTCGTGGCTGAAAGTAAGTTCAAAACCCGTTAATACGAAAACATTAACTGCTAGCTTTTTGAGCAATGAGTGCCTGGTATCTTTCTGTATCAGAGCTTCATAAGCAGTCCTATGAATAACTTCCTGCGAAAAGGAACATGGAAAAGCACGGAGGATGTCTATTAATCGCAGCACCTCTCGCTCCTCAAAAAGTCTGGGGAACGCATCATATACATGATCAATAACACTCTCCTCTTCAGGTTTCTGCCCAACAATCTCAGAAATGGTTTGGATCATTGTTACATTTGAATAAAGAGATTGCTTCAGAGCATACGTTTTTTGAGCATCAGTGAGTTCAGGTTTAATGTTACTAAACTTCTCAATGGTTATTAATGCATCACAAAAGACTGAATACGAGTCAAACTCGGGTGATTCAAAGCACTTCTTGTAGAGAGCCTGAACTACTTCATTGCTACATTGCACTTCTGATGAGATCATCTTGAGTCTTAAGATATCTGAATATTTTCCTTCTTGGGCACATTGCTCTAATTCACTTTGGACTAAATACACGGGAATATCTGGTCTAATGCCTGTTACAAATGTGAAATCTTCTATGCGAGTGTATTGTTTTGTTGAAAGTAGATATACATAGATCTTCTGAATAATCTCATCATTGAGTTCTATACCGAGTGCTCTTTTTGTGGCTTCAAAAAATGTTCGTGTAACAGTATCTTCAGTGGTACCTGCATGTATGAAAGTGCGATGAACGAAAAGGAGATAATTGTATAACGCTGGAATATCTGGCATTTCGCCTGTTAGACGTAAAATCTTCTTTGTACGAAAAGAAATGAGTGCTGGAACAGCGGCGTTCGGTTCAGCAAGGCGGGTATACACCCCCTGTATATCGACACGGTCGTATGATGGTGTACCATATTCTAAAAGAACAGGAACCATACCTATGAGTTCAATCTGTCCCGTTTCAATAACTGATAGAATTTTTTTGCCCAGCTGTGTTGGTTCTAAAGATGGACGTTGTCCAAGACTATCTAAAAGTTCCTTGTCATTGAAGGACAAGTACCACTGCGCATCGTCTAAGAAGTTACTAAACAAACGTTTTAGATTCTGCTCTGATGGCCGCACATGCGTTATATATATCAGTGTTCTAAAGTATGGAGCATAGGGAGAGTCCGAGTCAGCTACAGAAGCATATAGGTTTTGAGCCCCTTCAGAAAGCTCCGAAGGAAATGGAACTTTTGATACATCGTATAACTGAATAAGTGTATTTACATCAATATCCTCTAGACATAATTGCTTATATTTTGCAACAACTGCTTCCTTATCAAAAGGAACTTGAGTTACCTCACTCATATTTTGTAGTATCTCAATAGGGCCATCAATGTGTTCTGTATATAGTTTTTGAATTACGACTGGATCAACTTTAAATGGGTGTCCAAATATTTCTTCCAGTTTCTCAATAGTAGATAACTTTGCTGTTGGAACAACCCTATTGAAAAATGCTTGTGCTCTCTTATCATCAATAGGATAGTTAATAGTAGAGAAGCCGAATATTAACAACACGACAGAAGCATCACCTAAATCTATAGCCTCCTCATACAATGTGTTTACTACTTTTTCCGAAGGCTTGACATCAAATTCTGCAAAAAAGGTATTAAAAGAATCAAACGACACATTGTGCATTGCATGAGATATGAAAGATGAAAAAATACTATCTACCTGATCCTGAGTAAACTCTAAAGCGTCTGTATGAGGTGTGAGGTAATGATTAATCTGACTTACTGTTGCTTCGGTAATTGGCCAGGCAAGCATTTGACGGATTATGATGGTGCATATTTCCTGTGGTATTTCGTAGAATGTTTGATGGTGCCAAGAATCGAGAATAAATGGTGCATGAGTTGCTGGGTCAATATCTATGATTTCCAGTATCAGTTCTGCAGTAATTTCAATATTTAAAACTCCTGCAATTGACAGTGTTTTCCAGACATTTCGTTCCTCCATGCTGATTTTAAGAATTGCATCTTTAGAGAGTGATGGATAGTGTTGTGCACTTAGCTGTTTTATGAGAGCAAGCCTTTTGTTATTATCTAAAATAAATTCTTCGTTCAAAATGTAGGTTTTAAGTATAGACAAACCATAGTCATCAGGGAGGAACGGACAGGTGGTTTCAATGAATCCCATCAGTACATGATAGTTTTCACCTTGCTTTGTTGAATACTGCATGATGTGGTCATGTGTTAGTTGTTTGAATGTTTCAAGTCCTTCAGCATTAAATTTAAATGTTGGAGCGCAGATATGTATGTTTTTCAATGACTCATGCCAATTGCGAAATGGCTTATTAGAAATAGTCTCAAGAATTTTTTGTTGTACTAATGCGTGATTAGGTTGAATGTCCGGATATGCCATTTGGAGCATAATAGCTTCCCAATACTTCTCTGCCATGAACGCAGCCTCAATTTTTTCTTGCCATTCCATTCTGTTTATATCTCTTGCAGGTTCATATATACGGCGATATGCTTCAGGTTGAGCTTGCACAATCAAGTTCGGTGCTGGATGAGTTATTTTTTCAAAATGAGACCTGAGAGCCTCTTGGATTTCAGTAATTCGATCTTGAGGAATTTCTGGACCTAAATCAGACATTGTAGGAATAATATAAGGTCGCTAGTAATGATAAATATTTCATACTCATTTCAGTGTAAAAGATTGCGAGTATGAAATCAACGTACATATGAGGATTTTAGTCCCATAGAAAGGCCTTCATGCTATAATACATATGCTTCCAGGAACCGCCTGGATATACTTTGACACAAGGAGTGTACCGTGTCCGTTCAGCTTGCCTTTCCTACCCTTTCAAGGCCTGTTGTTACTG
>JAGORW010000051.1 GCA_018062605.1 Candidatus Woesebacteria bacterium
AGGCCGCAGAAGGCGCAACAGCCGACCCTGGGCTTCCAAGCAGCCACAAGAGCATGATCAGCAAGAAAATCATGTATCAGGGCGGTAAGGCTGAAATTCGCCTCCTTGTGGGCGCAAACACCAGCGAGTCAGCGAAAAGCTACATTCAGAACCTAGCAGGAACGTTTGGAGCTTATTCGCAGGGTGAAGGGAATCAATTTAAGTATAGATCTGCCAAAAATCAGTCTAAATTCATTCCTCTTATGCAGACTCGGTCAACCAAATTCCTCGATAATCGCTATCAAATTCTCAATGCTGCTGAACTCACAGGGCTCTGGCATCCTCCAGGAACCCTACTCGCCGGAATAAAAAACATGGCCTGGGGCAAATCTCTTGCAGGTGAGGCACCAGAAGATATTCCACTCGCCTCAACTATGAATGATGAAGAGAAGATGGATGTGAACTTTTTTGCAAAAACTGAGTTCAAAAATCAGGAGCAAATTATCGGTATTACCACAAAAGATCGCCGCCGTCACATCTACATCATTGGAAAAACCGGTACAGGTAAGTCCACGCTGATCGCGAATATGGCAATTGATGATGTTCGCCGCGACCGTGGAATCGGCATTATTGACCCTCACGGCGACCTTACAGATGCAGTTTTAGACTATATTCCAAAGCGGCGCATCAACGATGTCGTCTATTTGGAGCCATTTGACAGCGAGAGACCGTTCAACCTCAACATTCTAGAGGTACACAATCAGGAACAAAAACACTTAGTAGCCTCAGGTATCGTAGGAATTTTCAAGAAACTGTATGGTGATAGCTGGGGACCTCGACTTGAGTACATTTTGCGCAACGTTATTTTGACCCTGCTGGAGGTTCAAGGAGCAACACTATATGATGCACTTCGCCTCATGTCTGATGCAAAATACCGAAAAAATGTCTTACTTGAGGTCAAGGATTCGGTTATTTTAAACTTCTGGCATAATGAGTTTGACCGTATGCAAGATCGCCAGCAAACCGAGGCAATAGCCCCAATTCAAAACAAGCTCGGACAATTCGTCACCTCCCCTATGATCCGTAACATCATCGCCCATCCCAAGTCCTCAATTGACCTTGCTGAAATTATGAATGAGGGTAAAATTCTTCTGATCAATCTCTCTCAAGGTAAGCTTGGAGAAGATAACGCTTCCCTTTTAGGAGCCATGTTTATTACTCAGATTCAGATTGCTGCAATGGGCCGTTCGTTCCAAAAGGAAGAGGATCGGAAAGATTTCTTCCTGTACGTCGACGAGTTCCAGAATTTCGCCACAAGCTCGTTCGTGAAGATTCTATCTGAGGCTAGAAAATATCGCCTTGCTTTGACGCTCGCTAATCAGTACATTGATCAGCTTGATGAAGAGGTCGGAAATGCCATTTTCGGTAATGCGGGTACGATTATTTCGTTCGTTTTAGGCGCTCGTGACGCGACAATCCTCTCAAAAGAATTTGGAAGCGTGTATAGCGACAATGACCTCGTGTCACTGGGTAAATTCGAGATTGTTCTGAAGCTCTCAGTTGATAACCAGATGTCTTCCCCATTCCCAGCTCGAACATTGCCACCTCCAGCTCACAAAAATGATAATCGCGAGAAGATTATTAAGATATCTAAAGAAAAGTACGGAAGAAAGATTACCGAGCTCACGTAAGGCTAGTTATCTTGAGTTCATTTTGAGGCCTCACACCTGAAACTGCCCTTTTGCATAAATCACCTTCGTGCTTCCATCCCGCATATGAGCTGTCACAACGCGGTCGTGTGTGGCAATGATGTCAGTGTGCTCGGGTGATTCGTTAAATCCGAGACGCTTGAAATCGGCGTTTTTGAGTGTGCGCACGTCACCTGCAAAGCCTTCATGGTAACTGGAACCTACAGCCAAGTGTGTATTACCGTGTTTACCGCCGTAATTTTCATCGTAGAGCGTGTTGGCCATAAAAGCGTCTATATGAGAATACCGAGTGTCTGTGAGAGAATATTCCCCGATTTTATCGGCATTTTTTTGTTTAATAAGCTCAACGAGAAGCCCTTCGTTCTTCAGAGCCTTTGCCTGAACCACGCGGCCATTCTTGAACTCAAGGCGGATATCTTTAATGATATTTCCATACCTGTACAGTGGATAATCAAAGTAAATAGAGCCTTCTGTCCCCCTCCAGTCTGGGCTCGTGAACATTTCGAAGCTTGGAATATTTCGTCCTGATCCGCTTAACCACTGTCTTTGTTCACCAATCTTGATCCAAAGGTCCGTTTCTTTTGATTGTAAATGGAGTTTTTCTATAGGCATTGCTGACAATTTGAGGCGAAGCTTTTCTAGGTCGCTAAATACCCTATTCCACGTTTGCAGAGGATCCTTTTCATTCAAAAAACAGGCTTTTTCGATTTGCGACCAAAAGTCCTGTAGAGAAAGTCCAGCTTCATGTGCCATTCCATCAGTTCCATAGAGTGCGAGCGTCCAGGTCATTTTGCCCTGATCTTCCTTATCAAACAGCCATTTTTTCATAATTGAGGCACTCTTATTGGCCAACATCATTTTACGAGGATCAGAATTCTTGAGCAAAAACGGATTTTTTGGAGCAATCAAATACATTCTATGATCAATCGTATTAACTAAAGCTTTCATGTATTTTTTTGGGAAGAAAGACAGCTGATCATCTGAACTATGATCAATATGGAGCTTTTGAAAGCTCTCCTCATGGATCTTAATAAGAGGATGTCCGCCCTTTTCTAGAATTCGTTTACTAACCTCAAGCGCAAGCGGCATCGCAAGAATATCAAACTGAAGATACACCACTTCTCCAGGCTGAATCCCCTTCCCACTGCCTAACGCAAAGTCTACAAGTACGCGGGCATAGTTAGTGAGAACTTCCGGAGACGGTTCATAGTGCTTTTTCGAGCGTGGCATAGGAGTATTATACTGTTTAAATTGGTTGAAATCTGTTGAAATTGGTTGAAATTAGTACTGAGCGTGGGGGTTCATAATATTTTCATGATTGGCGTGTAGTATGGAGGGATGAAAATGCGTTCCACAGTGGATACTTTGGCTAACCTATTCAATAATTTGTGTGCTGGATATTTAGGTGCTATACTTATCGCAAATAAGCTTCTTTCCTTTGATGTGATATGTATTTGACTCATAGATGCATGCTTATTTTTTACTTTATCAGTTTATATGTACTCCTATGAACTTGACTGAAACAGCAAATACCGTAGCACTTTCAGGTGCAATTCTCGGCTTAGCGTTTACTATTCTCGCAGTTGGAATTATACTTGGGAACAAAAGTTCAAAAAAGAAATAAATCTCTTTTAGCATAAAAATCTTTCCTGAACCGCGCCTTGATTTGAATTTGACTTTGCCCTCCTCTTTGTGTATACTATGGGTCGACAAATATAGCTACTTATCTATTAAGTGTTTATATCTGTTTTCAAATATCACTCCCTAGATTTTTTCAAAAGGAATGGATACTTTGATAATTGGTTCAGAAATCATGTAGAAATTTTACTCTAGGCTCCGCGCCTCGCAAAGCGGTGGCATGATGTGACTCGTTGTTGATCTTAATTTGACGGGCTACATCTTGCCATCGCGTTCGTGGGGATCGCGGTGTTAATTGTTTTTCTTCTACTACTCTTAGGTGGCAGCAATCCTGCTGCTATCTATGGATATGCTCGAAAGGAGCTAAAGATGAATCGACCACTCCCATCCTGGGTAATCTTGGCTAGTGTTCTAGGCTTGATTGCGTTTGTTGTTATCCGAAACCCTCGTGGCATCATGGACACTCCGTCCGCTGGTGCTACGGGATCTGCCCGTGAGGTTGAGTCTGCTCAGCCGCATGGCACCGCGACCAGTTCTTTGATCATGCGCGTTGCCATTGTTGAGCGCGACATCAAGCTCATGAACCTGAAGATCGCTAACCTGTTCGCCGTTTTGAACAGCGAGATCTCTGGTTTGGTGGGTCATGAGGAGTTCAAGGCTGAAATCGCCCGGCTCGACAAGGAGAAGGCTAGCGTCGACAAGCTGAATGAGCTTGAGGCGGCCATTCTCAAGTGTGGTTGCGGATCGCAGCTACCTCGGACCACCCGGGAAATCGAGCGCATCGTCGTTCGAGATCCCGCGCCAGTTCAGGTTGCTACCAGCGCACCTGCCAACACGGCAGTGCCCGCTGCTCCGGCTCAGCCGCAGCAGCCGATCCTCATTCCGGCCAGCGAGTTCACAAACAACAACGACAACAACGACGACTTTCAGGTAACTTTTGGTGACATGACGTTTAACTTCGGTGACGTTGTGGTCACTTTGCCTGCGAACGACCCGGATAATATCCGTGATGTAATCGTCGTACCTCAGCTAACCCTCAACAACTACAACTATAACTTCCTCTACACATATGTGGGTGAGGATCTTGTGGTTGGTACCTTGAGCGGCTGGTGTGATGAGATGAAGGCGTGTCTACTGGACACAAGTTGCAGTCAGAATCTGGATCTGCTCACTTCACTGGCCATTTTGTGCCGATGGGAATCGACACACCTGACTCCGCCCCCGACGGTTGTTTTGACCCCAGGGCCCACGAGCACACCTCGACCTTGGTCAACCACTTCTCCAACGTTGGCTCCATCGGTGACTCCCGCGGTGACTCCCTCGACGACGACTTTGCCGGGAACGGCTACGTCGACGAGAGTGCCGCCCACGAGGACCATGGAGCCGACCCCAACCACTCGAGCTTCGGCCACGCCTATGCTCCCCACGAGCACGCCTGGCCCCTACTGCCCGTATCCCCTTGACGGGGACGAGTACCAGTCGACCATTTCCGGAAGGGCGTACAACGCCATCTGGGAATGTAAGCGACTGTGGCAGATGTGGTTGCCCGACGAGCACCTCCGTAACACGTATTTCGAGCTCTCTCCGTCGTTTGCTGAGGGCCGATATACGTACAACGGCAAGCTGTGCACTTTGTACCTTGACCTTAACCGAGACAACGTCCTTGACATGACCCCCGGGACGATCATTAACGGCAATAACCAGTCTTTCACTGTTCCGGCCGGCAATGGTCTGTCTTGGGCGAAGGCTAAGTGTAAGGGTCTGCCTGGCACCGGCTTCGATGTTTGGTGGCTCGACAGTGCTCCTCCGACCCCGGTTCCGACCCGTGCTTGCACGGGGAAGATCTATCCGGTGTACGATGCTTCGGGCGCTGAATTGCCTGAGCCGTACCACCTCCGGTGGGATTGCGCGATGACCATCCTGGGTAACCCGGGTGTCAACGACATTCCTGGGAGCGAGAAGCTGCCGTATCATTCGACAGCTATCGAACTCCCCATCGGAAACTGGAGCTTCAAGGGTGTGAATGCCAAGATCACGGTCAACTACATCGACGGCAGCGTTGACGTGGCGGCCTTGACGAACGCATTCGACTTTGAAGTTTCTGGTGGCCCGGCCAGCATCGTTATCGAGGACTACGGCGGCGTTTCTGGTGGTATTGCCATCAACAAGCGTCGCTAGTACCTAACCCTAGGAGGCCGCGGTGCCGCAAGGCATCGTGGCCTCCTAGGCCTTTTTTCTACACTACAATATAAGCTACAGTGCTGTACATCTTGCCAATTGCTGGCAAACATGCGCTCACATATAAGCTTCCGTTGCTAGGATTTCTGAACCGCAACCACGTATAGTCAAATTCATCGTATACAAATATGAAGAATTTGAAGCTACATGCTTGCTCTCCAATTCACAACTTCACTACTTCACCTCTTCACATCTTTACCTCTTCACTACTTCACCACTTCACCTCTTCACTACTTCACTTCTCCACCTCTTTACTTATTCACCACTTCATGTTATACTATAGGTTCTTATGGCGCAACATGCTATTGCTTCCAGAAAAATGCGTAAACCTCAAGCTTCAGATAAACTGATCTCTATTTTGATGCCTGTTCATAATGAGGAGCAGTTTCTTTCTGAATCAATTGACAGCATTCTTACTCAAACATACTCCAATTTTGAGTTCATTATTGTTGATGATGGATCAACCGATGCCACGCCTAAAATTCTCAAAAAGTATGCTCGCCAGGATCGTCGTATAAAAATCATTACATTAAAAAAATCTGGTCTTGCTCATGCTCTGAATGTTGCACTTTCTCAGGCTCAAGGTCATTATATTGCACGTATGGATGCTGATGATGTTTCATTGCCTCAGCGGTTTGAAAAGCAGGTTGCGTATCTTCAAAAGCATACAAATATTATTGCAGTTGGGGCTCAAGCAGAACTTATTGATGAATATGGCCAGTCACTTGGGCTCAAATCATTTCCTTCTCAGCCAAAAGCACTGTACAAACTGATGTGTGTGACGATGCCTATTCAGCATCCACTTTTGATGACATATGCCCACATTATGAAACAGTGTGCCTATGAAAATCACTCTACCGCAGAAGATGTGAGCATGTTTTTTCAGCTTCTGACGTATGGTGATTTTAGTAATGTGCCACATGTACTTTTGCAGTATCGTATTCGACCGCAATCGAATTCATTGAAGGATCCAAAGAAGACCTTTATGTTGACATTGAAATCCCGTATAAAGGGTGTCACTGAGTATGGGTATAAACCATCACTTTATGGAATTGTGGTTAATCTTGTTCAGGCTGCAGTAGTTTTTCTGCTTCCGAATGCTCTTATTTTGAACTTGTATCAAGTTTGGAGATTTAAGAAGAATGCT
>JAGORW010000005.1 GCA_018062605.1 Candidatus Woesebacteria bacterium
CCAATGCCATAGCATACATAAGGGGCTTAATTGAAGAACCTGGCTGTCTTCGAGCTGTTGTAACGTTAAATGCACCAAAGGGCTCTTCGTAGTAGTCTTTAGAACCAACCATTGCAAGAATCTCTCCAGTTGAAGGTGCTGTCACAAGAACTGCACCATTAGACACATTCAGATTTCTAATCTTTTCGAGTTCTTCCTGTAAGATATCTTCATATTCAGCCTGCATTTCAATATCTAAAGATGTCACAACACGCAAGCCACCTTCCTCAACTCTTCGAATACCATACTTCTGCTCCAACAAGGCTTTTATGTAGAAAACAAAGTGAGGTGCACGAATAAAAGTCTTCGGCGGTTCAATTTTTAGTTGTTTTTTAATCTCTTCCTGATAGGCTTTGTCTGCTATGTAACCAGACTCTTTCATACTTTGTAACACTTCATTCCTTCGTTGGATTGAAATATGGGGATTGAGATATGGTGAATATGTTGAAGGAGCGCGTGTAAGTCCGGCAAGAAATGCTGATTCATTCAAAGTTAAATCTTTCGCAGACTTATTAAAATATGTTTTTGCCGCTTCCTCAATACCATATGCTGTACCTCCATAAGACACTTGATTCAAATACATTTCAAGAATTTGGTCTTTTGAATAGATTCGTTCTGCCCATAAAGCAAGTATAGCTTCTTTGAATTTGCGTTCAAAGGTTCGTTCCGGAGTAAGAAGGGATGTTTTCACTAGCTGCTGAGTGAGTGTTGAACCACCCTGCAAGTCTCCAGTGCGGTATGTGTCTTTAATGGCTCGCAAAACTCCTCCGAACAATGAAATACCATAGTGGTTATAGAAGTTTCTATCCTCGATTGCAAGCGTTGCATCGATGACATGTTTTGGGAGATTTTTTAAGATAACAGGCGTTCGATCCTCATCTCTAAAAACATCATAGAGAAGATTACCATTACGATCATAAATCTGTGTCGAAACTGGAAAGTTCACATTGCCGATCAGCTTTGGATTTGGAAGGGATTCAATATACGTATGCGTTCGTTGAACCAAAACAATCAAAAGAGCAGTAAACACACCAAGCATAAAGTAGCGGAATTTAATGCGCATGCTATGCGGCTTTTTCTCTTTATGTGTTTGCTTCTCGACCTGCAAAATAACAGGCGGTTTTTTAAGTTGTTTTTTAGTAAGAATTGGCATTTTAAAGGGCAATGAAAAGTGAATTTTGGAAAGTGAAAAACGAGGTCTCCTTAGTGTTTTTAGTATTTTTTCAATGGCAATAATACCTTTTCCTATGAGTGATCTGAACTGAGATGCAACTTCGCGTGATACGTCTGACAGAAAAACCACACAATCAACAACACATTTTCCCAGTAGCGCAACCAAATCAACAACAGTGTTTGTAACCAATAAGATTAGATCTCCAATGAATATGAAGAAAGCCAATGTGTATAGAAGAATCCTCGAAAATAAACCCATAATGTACTGCGAAAAACGAGAACAACTCGCACCCTTTGCTACTGCTGATTTGTGCCCAGTATTCTACCATATTTTATAGGCTTAAACAATCTGAATGTATCTGAAATAAAGGTAGTCATGGAGATAAAAATGAAGCTATTCCTTACAAACGATTGCCAAGAGTATTCTTAAGTTTAGCCTTTACCTGCAATCTCTTTTGATATGTTCCCAAAGGCACACATGTAAAAAGATTAATGTAAGATGTGTCATATTTTGGCTCAAGAGCAGATATCTGATCTGGCCGAATAACTACCCTATCATACACTTCATAGGTATATCGCAGATTATCAATTGTGATGTAAAAGGTATCCCCAATTTCAAGAGTCGGAAGATAGGTAAAAATCGATTTAAAATCATTCTTCTTAGAAAGCGCTGGCGTAGTTGAATGTCCAAAAATATTAACCGTTCCATCTACCCCTGGAGGATTTTCTGGTTGGTAATGAATCAAGCCTCCTA
This sequence comes from Candidatus Woesebacteria bacterium, assembly GCA_018062605.1. Lineage (GTDB taxonomy): Bacteria > Patescibacteriota > Microgenomatia > UBA1406 > HO2-37-13b > 2-02-FULL-43-11-A. The sequence goes on from JAGORW010000005.1 coordinate 1,967, forward strand.
ATAAATCGTCTCCCCCTACAAATACGGGGACATCTTGGATATCAAGTTTTGGAATTGAAAGCGTGTATTCCTTAATTTCATTACTATATGAATGAATATCAAGTGCTCCAGTATCCATAAACCATGAAGAGGCTTTCGTGTAGTCTATCAAATTGGTAGAGTACTTTTGCTGGGCTCCTTTCACCGCTTGAGCACGCGTTAATGATGTCGCTTGAACATTCCCTGGGATTGGTGCCAATACATCATTTTCAATAAAAATCCTGTTATACATTTCAGATGCTACAACCGGATAAAATGACCAAAATAGAAACATAGCACCAATAGTCATAGTGCTATATGATATGTACGTCAGAATTTGTTTATGCCGTCCTACCGGCTTTTTTTTATATGTGTATAAAGCCATATTATCTGGGTTCGGATGACTTTAAGTCAATGGAAATGTTTTTAGTAAAATATGGAAGGCGAGATTCTAAAAATGATAGAGGTGCTGTAACTCGTGCCTCAAAGCTTTCAACTTTATATGTTTTGACGGCAATTTCATCTGCAGCTTCCACCGACTTACCCTGAATATCGGCAATTAACTCCTGCATATTAAGTTTCAATGTTGGATACGCAATAGCTTCAACAACTATTGAAATATCCCCAGTATCTTCGTCTTTCTCAGCAGAGGTAATGGTGTAATCAACGCCTGTGGCTTCAATAACATATCCACTTGGTGCCTCATCTGCAAATTCCTCAGCGATTTTGGTCTTCACTAATGCTTCATCAAACGAATAAAAAGTAACATCTGCAGTTACATCTGCATCAACCGCAGTTGCCTCTTCTGCAATCTCCTTAGAATACGACTCCTTCGTTTTATCAATAGATGTGAGTGACTCAATGATATTTCTATCTTTCGCGCTTTTAAGGAATGTCTTACTTTTCTCTTGAATCAGTTTTTCAATTTCCTTATCCAAAGTTGCCATGTCCTCTTTTGAAGCAGTTTGAATTTCCTTCTCGGTACCGCCCGTGAATGCATTTGAAGTTCGTGCAAAATAAGTTGTTTCTGGGAAAGAACCAATTTTAAGCTTTACATCCTTTTTAATATTTGATTTTGGACCATTTGCTACTGCAACGGCAGATGCTTGAGTCTTTGATGTTGAAGTAAGAATATCGCCATCCTCAGTAATAGTTTGTGATGCTGCTTCTGCTGTAATATCCTCAGTTATTGTGAATGATATGCCATCAGATGTGGCCAATGTTGTGCCTTTGGGAAACTTTTTACTTTCCTCATCCGCATTATAGATTGTCACTGTGCCTTTCGCTTTTTCTCCAATATCTTTCGTGCCTGTCGTTGGAACAGACGCTGAAACGGTAAATGTTTCTGTGGCTTCCTCAATATTTAGATCGTCAGAAAAACTAATTTTCTTCTCGATTGCCTCAGAATCATACATAAGGGTGACCTCTGCTTTGTGATACATAAAAAGAAGTGCATAAGCACCTCCCCCTATCAGTAATAGCACTGCACATATACCAACAATCAGCAAGCCGCGCCCTTTTATAAATTCCATATTCAAACCTGAGAAAAAAGAAACAATGCTTTGCATTATACTGGTTTTTGATCTACCTGTGTTTTGAAACCCTGCTGCAGATGAAGGCATGAAGTGATCTGGCATATCTGATGAATGAGAGCTCGGATTAAAAGATTGATTGTCGTGCTGAGGATAAAATTGATTCACAGTATTATCGGTTGATTGATACGTAGCACTCTCACCGCCCACAGCAGTACCAGCAGCGACATCTGCTCCAATCACAAATCCCATCACAGATTCTGTATCATCATCTACTTCCTTACGTGTTACAGCTCTATCAGTTTCTTGTTCATGTACAGGAGCTGCAGCAACCATTGGAACACTAGGAGCTGCAACTTCAGCTTTTCCACCGCCTCCAAAAACCTGATCTCTCACCCCAATATCAATAGCTTGAAGTAACTCGTGTTCTTTTACTATATCTACCTTTGGAAGCTGAATAAAAAGGTCTTTTTTCCACTTATGAACCAATAGCGCATCAGAAGTTGTATGCTGCAAAGAAGAATCATACAAGATAATACGGGGAGGCAGCTTATTCCCGTCTACGTGTGAGAAAATTTCTTCAATATCTGACACTATATCTTGCGTTTTAGACACTGAATCGGCAAAGATACGCTCTCCATTTTGATACACGTATGCTGACACTGCTGCAGAGTCAACCTCTACAAATACTGCATTCAATTGAGCTTGTTCAAGTTCTAAATATGACCTTGAAAGTAATTCGTCCAGCTCAAAATAGCCGAGCGACTCAAGATCATTTTCCTTAACTACAGCTTTTAAGGCATCAAGATAGGTCGTTTTAAGTTCACCTGTTTCTTTGTCTACCAAATGTGAATAAACAAAAAATATTGATTTCTTAACGCGGATTGAATAATCATTCTCAATGTTAAATAGAATTCCATCAACATCATAAATCAGATTTTCCCATCCACCACTATATGGAAAGGCTCTTTCTTCTACAAGAATTACTGCTTTTTTGTCATGATCAATGGTAAAAACATACGCGACACCTTCTTCCTGTTTAAGTAGGAAGCCTGCAAGATAGTCCAGCTTTGGTGCTTTTCCTTTGAAAAAGTTAATCATTGTATGTTGTATTTTGTTAATACCTGGTTGACGCCATTTTCAGCCGTTGAAAAAGCCGAATTATACGAAACTCCCTCCTCTGTGGAGTTTACGGCATTTCTTATATATGAAATTATTTCGTCATTTAAGCCTTGATCAAATGTTCGAGCAGACATCGGCATACTTTTCATATGCGGAGCCTGTTCCAATACTGGACCAATGTATTCATTTTGGATTAATGTATCGCGCAAGTCAACCCGAGAATACGGCACTCCAAACGCTCGTACCTTCGACTGCTCCTGAAACAGTTTTGTCATTGTTTCTTTTGAACTCAAATAGGCAAGAAATTCCCATGCGGCTTCTTGATTCTTACTTGATCGTGAAACTCCCTCAGCCCAATATGTAGCAAGTGAAACTGGTTCAGAACCAGGCAAGATTGGAAGTGCCGCTACCTTCATATCAAGTTCCGGGTTAGACTTCTTAATATTCAAAATATGCCAAGATGGAACAATAATCATTGCTACTTTCTTCTGAACAAATGCATTAACATCGCTTGGCATTGAGGAGTTCCAAAAGTTCAGCTGAGGTTCAGCAAACTGCCTGTAATTTGTCAAAACCTCAACCGCCTCCGGCGCAGAAAGTTTGTTCAATTGAGCCCCATTTTGAATCAACATCCATCCAATAATGTCTGAAAAGTGTTCAATATTTTTAGCCGAGCCAAGTGCTATACCAGATGTCACTAATCGTCCATCTGGACCTTCCACACGGAGTTTATCTGCAGCTCGGACAACATCATCCCAGGTCTTTGGAGCAGAAGTAATACCAGCACGTTTAAAAAGCTCATTATTGTACAAAAGAACGAGCCCATCAATCCCGAGCGCCATTCCATAATACGCATTGTCATACTTCATATCAGATTGGATTATAGGATAAAACGTCTTCTCGTATTCACTATTAGACATTACTGATGAAGGCATTGGAGCGGCCACATCTATAATACTTGGCAGCCAGGTGTTATGAAATCGAAAAATATCCGGACCTCCCCCTTCTTTTGCACGTGTGATCAGCTTAATACGGTAGTCTGTAGTTTCGCGAACAACATAATTGATTGTCACGTTTGGCTTAACTCTCTTGTAGTCTTCAATCACAGATTTCATCACAACAGGATCTTCCCAAAGCCCCCAATATTCCAACGTTATTTTCTTATTTGAAGAACCACGAAGCAGACCAAAGACCACACTAAAAATCACAATTAAAACAACGATAACTCCAACCACTCCAAGACCAATGAGAGCGTATTTTTTAACATTCGACCCGTCATCTCCATCTTCGAACGTCGGAATATCGCCCGGTGGAGGTGAACTTGGAATCGCACCACTTATATCTGAAACAGTAAGATCTTCTGGAGTATCTTCTTCAATTTCCTCAATAACTGAACCATCATTAAAGGGATCTACATGATCATCTTTAATCTCTTCTGGAACTAACGTTTCACGCCTTCCAGAAGATATATCACCATCATCATGAACATCGTCAATAGGAACGGTCTCAAAAACTGGGCGTGAAGCACTAGAATTCGAGTTTGCATTAGGATCATCTGCCATACTATAATTATTCTAGCTGATTGGATAGATTTATTCAAAAAAACTGTATGACAAAAGTTCTTACGAAATCATTATTTCTGTCACTGCTATTTACCTTCATTGTTGTAGGAGTTCTTTCAATGTATCTCTATGAAATGAGAGAGAAGTATCAGGGAAAAGTGTATCCAGGAGTCACTATCAATGGAAAATCATTTGAAGGGAAAACCAAAAAGGATGTTGAAAAATATTTTAACAACAAGAATGAAACGTTGGATGATATCTCGTTTACGGTGGTATACGAAGATGCTGTGGCTTCATTTTCTGGAGAAATGGTCAACTTACACTATAACTCTGATGCAATTGCAGAAGGAGCACTTCAGATTGGCAGATCAACCCATATCCCCACAATGCTCCAAGAGTTGATCATTCGTTTTTTTAAGCTGAACACGGTTTCATTAACATATAAACCTTCGTTTGACATGAAGCCAGTTAATGAATACCTCAATGAGCTCAACGAGACCTACTCAGTACCAGCTCAAGATGCCCTATTTGAATTTAAGGACAAGCGCGTGACAAGCTTTAAAGTAGAGAAGCCAGGAGTGCAACTTACGGTAGAAAAAGCTCGAGGAGACATTCAAAAGTATTTGACAAGTGAATCATATCTTGCTGTTGGAAAGTCATTTTCAGTTTCATCCACAGAATTAAAACCAAAAGTAACTATTAAAGATACTAACAACTTCGGCATTGTTGAAAAAATTGGGGAAGGTGTTTCTGATTTTACACACTCCGCACCTGAAAGAGTTTATAATTTGACTCATGCCGCAAAAAAACTCCACGGTGTCTTAGTCCCCCCCGGTGAAAACTTCTCGTATAACAACGCTATTGGCGATATCTCACAGGCTACCGGGTTTAAGCCAGGATATATCATTAAAGATGGCAGAACGGTCCTAGGTGATGGAGGGGGAGTATGTCAGGACTCTACAACGATGTTTCGCGCAGCCTTAAATACGGGTTTGCCAATTGTAGAAAGACATGCACATGCCTACAGAGTACGGTATTATGAAAACGACAGAAAGCCTGGTTTTGATGCTACCGTTTTTGCCCCGAGTGTCGATTTTAGGTTTAAAAATGATACTCCAGCTCATATACTCGTGCAAGCCTCAGTCGATCCTGTTAAAAAGATTCTTTTGATTGAGCTTTATGGAAAAAAAGATGGCAGGAAGGTTGAATTATCTGAGGCTTCATTGTCTGGCGCCTTGCCAGCTCCTGCCCCTTTGTATGAAGATGATCCTAGTCTCCCAACTGGAACCACAAAACAAGTTGACTGGGCAGCCACAGGCATTAAGTCCACATTCACCTATAAAGTGACTGGAAAAGATGGCAAGATTATTCAAGATAGAACATTCTACTCGAACTACAGACCATGGAGAGCTGTATATCTGGTGGGGAAGGGTTAACTAGTTGAAACTGATTTAAACTTGTTGAAACTAAGGAGTTTGATACTTAAGAGAAAGTGATCTACCAGTTTAAACTAGTTTCAACCGCTTTACCGCTTTGGTGATTGCTTCTGACGTCGAGCGCGACCTCCTGTACCAGGCTTTCTTCGCTCTCTGACACGGGCATCGCGAGACAATAACCCTTCAGGCTTTAATTTGCTTCTATTCTCTGCATCCACAAGTTCAAGAGCACGTGAGACGCCAAGTTGTACTGCTTGCATTTGGCTTTTCTTTCCACCACCTTGTGCGAGAACTGAAATAGCGAATCGTCCAACTGCACCAGTCAAAACCAGTGGCAAGTCGAAAAGACTCTTATACATATCAAGTTGGAAATACTTATCAATAGGAAGATCATTGACCATGATTTCACCCTTTTCTACAGCAACATTCTTTTTTGTAGGTTTATTTCCTTTTGTACCGAGATACAGTCTTACGCGTGCTATTGCGGATTTTCGTCTTCCAATTGCTTCGTAAAACTTGAGTGTCTTGATTTTTGCTGTTGCTGCCATAGTATTAATTTTCCTTTGTAAACTTGTCAATGTATGGATGTGTATCACCAGAGTATACATACAATCGAGTCATTCTTTTATCTCGAAGTCTGTTCTTTGGAAGCATGCCATAGACTGCATTTTTGATAACTTTTGTTGGATCTCTGTCCATTAACGCATTGAAGGTTAATTTCTTAAGACCACTTGGATAACCAGAATAGCGAGTATAGACTTTCTGTTCTGCTTTTCTACCTGTGATTTCAACATCTTTTGCATTGATTACGACAACGTAATCCCCATTATCCACATGTGCTGTATAAGTGGGCTTATGTTTTCCAATCAAATATGCGCTCACTTCTGTGATAGTTCGTCCGAGTACTTTTCCTCTCATATCAACTAGATGCCATGTTGGCTTTACATCTTCGGATCTCATTGATTGTGTTATTTTAGTAAGTCCTGTCATAAGCGTATTTATTTTTTAGCTTTATCTTCTTTTACAACTTTTTTAGAAGCTATTTTAGCTGGCTTCTCTGCTTTTTCTTCAACTGGAGCAGCTACCTTTTCTTCCTTTACTGCTGCTTTTTTCTTAGCAACAGGAACTACCATTGATTGAAACTCTTCAACCCATGTAAGGCGTGTCATTTCTGCATTATCGCCTTGTCTTTTTCCAAGTTTTGAAATGGTTACATATCCACCGACTCTCTTATTCATAGCTGGAGCAACAACATCAATCATGTATTTGACAGCTTCCTTGGTTGTCAGATACTTCATAAGCATGTTCTTATCAGATACAGAATTGCGAATCGCTTTTCCTGTAAGTCTATCCATGGTTGATTTAAGTGTCATACCCTTTAAAAGAGTGGTTTCAATTTTACCATGGCTCATAAAGTTCAAGACAAGCTTACGCATAAGCGCTTGATGCGAATCTTGACCGTTATGAAACTTGATTTTTTTAACGCCGTGTCTCATTACTTATCTTCTAAGGTAACTCCTAATTTCTCAATCTCTTTCTCAATAAGTGTAATTGACTTTCGTCCAACACCCTTAAGGTTTACAAGAGCTTCTTGGCCTCTCTCTGCTAAATCTCCAACTGTTTCAATCTTTTCTCTTAAAAGAGCATTGATTACTCGAGTTGGCAAGTCTAATTCATCAATAATGATTTCATATACTTGTGGATCAAGCTGCTTTCCATCTGAAGATACCTTGCTTGATTCAGATTTTGGCTTCTTGGAAGACTCATCTTCACCAGACATGATGTATGAGAAGTATGATCCAAGTGTGTGTGATGCATCATGAAGTGCGGTTTCTGGATTAATTGATCCATCTGTCCAAATATCCATCGTAAGTTTGTCAAAGTTGCTCATACGACCGACACGTTCATCTTCAACGGTAAAGGTAATCTTTGTCACAGGTGAGAATACTGAATCCATAGCGAGAACGCCGAATTCTTTTTTCTCTTTATCTTCTGATGGGCTGTATCCAATTCCTTTTTCAACAGTAATCTCAATATCAAGTTGAGCGCTTGCAGATGTGATTTCTGTAATATATTGATCTTTGTTTACAACCTCGACGTCACCACCTTTGAAATCAGCGCCTGTTAAAGCACCTTTTCCCTTTTTGGAGAGTTTCATTGTGTATGGACCGTCACCAACTACGCTAAATCGAAGTTCCTTAAGATTAAGAATAATATCAAGACCAGACTCTTTAACACCTTCAAGTGTTGAGAATGGATGAACAATTTTGTTGATTTTAACGTAGGTTATAGCTGCACCTTCAATTGAAGAAAGAAGTACTCTTCGAAGAGCATTTCCGATGCTGTTTCCAAATCCTGCTGGAAGTGGGCTAAATTCAAATTTACCGAAGTTATCGGTTTGCTCAAGTTTTTTAGTGACAAAGTTTGGTTGTAACATAATGAAAAAATATAATTAACGGGAATAGAACTCAATAACTGCCTGAAGATTGATCTCTTCTCCGAGAGATTCTACTCCTGGCTTATCCACAACTTTTCCAACAGTGGCTTTTCTTTCAAGCCAGGCTGGCAAGGTTGCGTTTTTCTGATCGAGTAATTCCTTTACATATGGGATTGAAGCGGTTTTCGCATTTTTCAGCGTAATAACATCATCAATCTTTACGTGCTGTGACGGGATTGTTGCCTTTTTCTTATTCAGCTGAAAATGTCCGTGATTAACCAGCTGACGTGCTGCTGCACGAGTTGGGGCAAATCCCATTCGATATACAACATTATCAAGTCTCAATTCCAAGTGCTCAACCATGAGCGTACTTGTGTTTCCTTTAGCTTTATTTGACTCTGCAAAATATTTGCTTAATTGTGACTCAGTAATACCATACATTCTTCTAATTTTTTGCTTTTCACGAAGCTGAGCTCCATACTCTGTCATTTTTGAATAACGAGTGTTTGGTCTTTGACCAGGTCGAATATTCATTCTACGCATCAAGCTTGCATGTGCATTAGATCCAAGTGTCTTTAAATTAAGATCTATTCCTTCTCGTCGTGACAATCTATTTCGTGGGCCTGTGTATCTCATAGGGTTATCCTTTTCTCATTTTTGGAGGTCGAACTCCATTATGAGGAACTGGTGTAATGTCTAATATTTTTTGAATATCTATACCTGAACCTTTAATTGCTTTCAGTGCGGCAAGTCTACCAGGTCCAATTCCCTTAATATAGACTGCAACTTCTCGCATGCTATGGTTCTCAATTGCTTTTTGAACAGTGGTTTGAATAGTAACTGTAGCTGCATATGGAGTAGATTTTCGTGTTCCAGAGAATCCAAACATACCACATGAACCATTCAGCAGGGGTTGTCCAAGTTCATCAGTCACAGTAACAAGCGTGTTGTTGTAGGTAGCGGTTACATAGACTCTTCCCTTTTCAGAGGTTCGTTTTGCTTTAGCTTTTGGTTGAGATTTTTTAGGTGCCATAATAGTATGTTATTTCTTTTGAGCTTGTTGCTGCATTCTTGCGATATCTTCCTTCTTAAATGCTCCGACTGTCTTCTTCTTACCCTTATTGGTACGAGCATTTGATTTGGTTCGCTGACCGTGAACTGGTAATCCTTTTGCATGCCTTGTTCCTTTATATGAACCTGTCTCTCTAAGACGCTTGATATTCATATTAACTTCTTCTTTCAAATCTCCTTCAACCTTAAAAACTGCTACGTTCTGTTGAAGTTTATGTACGAGTTCATCAGATAAGTCTTTTACGTGTGTTCCTGCTTCAATTCCAGCTTTAGACAAAATAAGAGCTGATCTTTTCCATCCAATACCATAAATTAAAGTAAGCGCATAATCTATGCGTTTATCATCTGGTAAGTTATGTCCTGCTAGTCTAATCATATAAGTTATCCTTGTCTTTGTTTGTGTTTAGGATTAACGCATGTAACAACCTTTCGGCCGTTTCTCAGGCGTATATCGCAATTTTTACACATTCTTTTAACTGATGCTTGTACTTTCATCTTCTGTATCTAATTCGACCTCTACCGGGGTCGTATCGAGTAACTTCTATCTCTACTATGTCTCCGGGCAAAATCTTAATATAATGTTTTCTCATCTTGCCTGAGAGATAGCATATTAATTCTTTACTACCATGTTGCTCATCGAGCTTTACCTTAAACAGCGTATTCGGAAGATTCTCTTGCACAATACCAACCACTCGTATCACATCCGGATTATCCGTTTTCATAGGATTTATATTGTACCATAGACCTATGTCAAAATTAAAGTCCTTTTTTCTAAGATGGCAATACTCTTTTCAAAGGTTGCTGTAAGACTATTATCCTCTGTTTTTATTGACCATCCACCAGCCTCGTTTTCTATTTCGGAGCGTCCCATCGCATACATCACCTCTAAAGCCAGCGTCATACCAGGTTTAAGCTTCTGCGTTTTTTCTGCGCTTCCTCTACTATAACATGGAATGTACGGATCTTCATGCAATTCTTCACCCACACCATGACCGGTCAGTTCTTTAATAATACTATACCCAGCTGATTCTACCACTTTTTGAAACGTTTGGGATATATGACCGATGTTATTACCATATTTCGCCTGTTTAAGCGCTTCCTTGAGTGCATGCTTACCCGTATCAAGAAATTTCGTAACTTCAGGACTTTTTGTACCTATTTGTACCGTTGTCGCTGAATCGGTATGTAAACCATCTAAGTATACCCCAACATCGATCGTCACAACGTCACCATCCGCTAAAACCCGCTTAGAAGGGGGAGTATGCACTACTTGCTCATTAACGCATATACAAGTCGCCCAGGAGTAACCAGGAACCTTCTTAAATCCAGCTTCTCCGCCATGACTCACTATAAACTTTTCAATTTCATCATTAAGTTCCTGAGTAGTCATACCTACATTAACGATCTTCTCAGCATATAATATCGCATCACGAAGAATTTTCCCACCCTTCATCATGCTCTCTATCTCATCTTTGGTTTTAAGAATAGTCATACTTAGTCCAAATCAAAGTAAATCTCTCTGAAGATATGTTCAGCTTGATGTTGCAGATCTTCTACTGAATCATTGTTCTTGATAAGATAATCAGCATGCCCGAGTGCAGAACCAACTTGTGAGGCATTATCGTTGAGAACTTTGCCCGTTCGCTCTTTTCTGATGTTTTTTGAAGACCACACTGCTACAAGATATGTTTGAGTATGTGTTAGATTGTTTTGCAAGTATTGATATGTCTCAAGTGAAGTAAGACCGTTAATAACTACAATTTTTGATGATTCAAAAGCTCTTTTAACTTTTTCAAGGCAATCATCCTGATTGAGAGACCCCACATTGACTGTTACATGATCCTTTTCATCTTCAAGATGCTTAACAGCAGTTGTTACTCCAGAACCTGGCAAGCCAACAAAAGCAATGAGTATATTGTCTCGTTGCTCCCAAGCTTTAATGGTATTATGGACTTTATCTTTACCAAGAGCCTTCAGAAGTGCTTCATTAACCTCCTCAACAGAACCAGTTCCATCAACTTCCTGTAATAGTCCCGCTTGTCTAAAATGCTCAATAACAGTATCTGTTGACTTATGAAAGGTATCTATGCGATGAATAATCGTTGCGGCTCCTGAATCATCTCTCTCCTCAGTCCTGTACGCTATTCTCCATAACGCATCTTTATCATCAAGAGTGATATATAAAACAGCATCGACCGATTGAGAAAATTGCTTCGCTTGATCAACTGTTCGTGGAAAACCATCAAGAATAAAACCTCTTCTATACATCGGACGAGACATGTACTCCTCAATAATAGGCACAGATTTTGATTCAGGAAGAAGGTCACCAGAATGAAGTACTTCTTTAATGTAGCGCCCTTGAGCCGTTTTTTCTTTCGCTAGAAGACGAAAGATATGACCTGCGGATACATATGGAAGTTTGAGCTGCTTAGAAAGTAAATTGCCTTGTGTTGATTTTCCTGATCCTGGGATTCCAATAAGGATAATTCGCATCAGTTTAGTCTAACTTTTTTCTTTCTTTATGTGCTGTATGTTTTCGACATTTATTACAGTATTTACTCAATGCCAGAGCCTCTGGAGTGTTGATTTTGTTTCGCTCTGTAACATATGTTACGGCTTTACAAACTGTACACTGTAAACCGAATTGCTGTCTATTTCCTTTTTTTGCCATAAATGATTTTGTTTAAATTGGTTTAAATCGATTGAAATCAGTTTAAATCTGTTGAAAGCTTCAAACTTTGGAATCGAGGAGAGGATTTTTTGAGTGGCTTAAAACGAAGTTTTTCCGACACTTAAAAAATTCTGCTCATCGATAGTATAACATCATGAGGCGAATTTGTCATAGCTTTTCATTGCCACCTGGGTCTCCATCAATTTGAATGACTCAAGAACAACAGAGACCACGATCAACACTCCTGTTCCACCGATAATAAAGCTCGATGTTCCAGTGATTGCCGCTATAAGAGCTGGCATAACTGCAATGAGCCCTAAAAAGACTGCACCTACGCTCGTTATTCTATAAACAATTCGTTGTAAATAGTCTTTAGTTGCAGATCCAGGTCGTATTCCAGGAATAAAACCACCATTTTTTTGAATCTCTTCAGAGATCTTTTCTGGATTGAAAACGACAATTGTATAGAAGAAAGTAAAGGCAATAACAAGGAAGAAATAGAGTCCATTGTAGAGCAAACCGTTTGGATCAAACACTCGAATCAAAAATTGAGCAACACCTTGCAAAGCTGGATTTGGAACGTTGATTAGGAAGTTTCCGATGAGTTGTGGGAACAAAACAAATGAAATAGCAAAAATAATTGGAATTACTCCAGCCTGATTTAATCGGAGTGGAAGATAATTAGTTGCCCCTTGGTACATTTTGTTACCTCTAATTCTTTTCGCATAAAAAACAGGTACTCGCCTAACAGCCTGATTTACGGCAACAACTGCCGCTACGACTCCTACCATAAATACCATTATCACAACCATTGCAATCGCATTCTCTTGATTCATCGTAGTCAAAGATTGCGTAAAAACGACAGGAATTCTCGCCATAATACCGACGAAAATCAGCATCGAGATACCATTTCCAACACCATATTCTGAGATAAGTTCACCAAGCCACATCAATATAAATGATCCAGCTGTGATCGTAACTACAAATGCAATAAATTCTACAAAAGAGAGGGCACCAACAACACCTTGGTTTTTAAGAAGCATATACATAGAGACAGCTTGCACCAATGTGATTGGAAGTGTTAGAAAGCGTGTATATTGATTGATTTTCTCTCTCCCATACTCACCTTCTTTGCTCAACTCTTCCAATTTAGGGATAACAACAGTAAAGAGTTGCAAAATAATAGATGCATTAATATAAGGTCCAAGACCTAGGGCCATCACCGAGAAGTTTATCAGAGTACCTCCTGAGAAAATATCAAGAAGTGAAAAGAATGCACTTTGACCAAAAATAGTTCGAAGGGCTTCTCTATCTACAGCAGGAACTGGAAGGAATGCAAAAACTCTAAAAACAAAGAAAATAAAAAGCGTAAAAAGGATCTTTTTTCTCAACGAAGGATCTTTAAGAAAAATCTTAATCTTTTCTAAGGGGTTGTTCATGATGTAATAAGTTTACCACCTATTTTCTCAATTTTCTCCCCTGCTTTTTTAGAAGTTGGAACCGCGACCTCTAAAGCCTTTGTGAGAGCTCCGCGTCCAAGAATTTTAACTCCACGTGTAACTGCATCAACAGATACCAATTTGGCCTCAAGAAGTGCTGCAAGATCGACTCGAGTGTTTGCTGCAAATTTTTCAAGCTTTGAAATATTGACTGACACTGCTTGTTCTCGAATTGATTTATTCCTACCTTTACCCCTTAAGAGTGGATATCTTTTTGTCATTTTATTTTGTCCACCTTCAAAGTGAAGTGGTATATTTTCACGAGCTTTTTGATGACGAGTTGTACCCTTACCAGATTTTGCACCAGCACCGCTGCCATATCCACGGCCTCTTCGCTTTTTAGGTTTATCAACAATTTTTGGAAGTGAATGAAGGTTCATAGTCGTTATACTCTTGGTTGCAAACTCTGTAATGCTTTCATAACTCCGCGCGCATTCGTCGCTTTATTTCGCGAACCCAATACTTTTCCAGATGCATTTTTTACACCAGATAGTGTCAGGATTGACCTTACCACGCTTCCTACTTTCAAACCAGATCCTTGTGGAGCAGGCTTAAGTAAAATACGTGCGGCTTTAAATTTTGTAAGAATATTATGTGGCAAAGTATCATTATGAATTGGCACTGTAATCATTTGCTTTCGTGCATATTTCACAGCTTTTTTAATAGCTTGTGGGACTTCCAATCCACGACCCATGGCAACACCAACACGACCTTTTCTGTCACCAACAACGACAAGAGCAGTAAAACTCATAGCACTGCCTCCAGTAGTCTTTTTTGAAACTCTTTTGATTTCCAAAACTTCTTCAGCAATACCATCAATTTCTTCGCTATTGCGTGGACGTCGTCTATCGTTTGATTGGTTCCCGTTCATAATTATTTTTAGATTGTAATTCCAGCAGCACGAACACCTTCTGCTAGAGCTTTCACTCTACCTTTGAATTGATAACATCCTCTATCAAAAACAACTTGCGTGATTTTCTTTTTCTTCATTTGTTCGGCGAGCGCTAGTGCAACTTCCTTCGTTTTATCAATGCGATTCATCTTCTTATCAGTCAGTTTGATGTCGCTTGCAGCTGCAAGAGTAACCATTTTATGATCATCAATTACTTGGGCATAAATATGATTATTTGATCTATGCACAGTTAATCGAGGATAGTCGCTTTTGCGGACGATCCGTGATCTGACTCTTTTTTTTATGCGTTCTCTTCTCGCTATTATTTTATTTGCCATATGTGTTATGCAGTCTTTGCCTTCTTACCAGGCTTCAAACGTAAAACTTCTCCCTTATATCGAATACCTTTACCTTTGTAGGCATCAGGCTTTCGAATGGATTTAATCTTGTTTGCTACTTCGCCAACTTTTTGCTTATCAATACCAGAAATCTTCAATGATCCACCATCTACATGAAATGCTATTCCTGGGACTTCTTTAAATTCAACTTTATGAGAAAGACCAACTTCAAAAGAAAGATTCTTTCCCATCAGTTTTACTCTGTATCCAGTCCCAACGACTTCCATATCTTTTTCCCAAGGCTTTGTAACGCCAACAACTGCATTATTGATAAGACTTCTAACCAAACCATGAAGGGATTTCACCTTTTTGGAATGATCTGTTCTATCAACCATAAGTTGATTTTCAGTCTGCTTAACAGTAATTGATCGTGGCACAGTAACCGTAAGTTCCCCTAATGGTCCTTTTACTGTCACAAGATCCGTCCCTGTTTCTACTTGGACTCCTTCTAATACATCTACTGGTTTATATCCTATTTTTGACATGATTACCAAATGCTATATAAAATTTCTCCACCCGTCTTGCTTTTACGAGCTGCTTTATCTGTCATGACACCAAGTGGCGTTGAAATAATTGATATTCCAAGACCTCCTAAAACTGGTCGTACAGCTTCTTTTTTAAAGTATTGTCTTTGACCAGGCTTTGAATAAATCTTTACTCCTTGAATTGCTGGCTTTTCATCCATGTATTGTAAATCAACATGAAGGCTTTTTTTATTACCATCTTCAGTAATCGAAAAGGCTTTAATGTATCCTTCTTTTTTCAAAATGTCAGCGACGCTTGCATTCAGTTTTGAGTACATAGCAGTCACACTTTGCTTTTCAGCAAGGTATCCATTTTTGACTCTGATTATAAAATCGATATGTGGGCTATTCATAAAAATTATGTCTTATCTGCGGTTCTCTTTGTAACTGTTCCATGTCCTTTAAATGTTCGAGTAGGAGAGAATTCTCCCAATCTATGACCAACCATTGCTTCTGATACAAAAACATCCAAAAACTTTCGACCATTATGTACTGCAAATTTATGCCCAACAAATTCTGGTGGAATCTGACAAGCACGTGCCCATGTCTGGATTGCTTTAGAATCATTAGACTCTTTTTGAGCCATCACTTTTTTCAATAGTTTTTGATCGATATATGGACCTTTTTTGAGTGAACGTGTCATATTACCAAGAAATTTTCTTAACTCCTGGGATCTCTCCCAATAATGCTTTCTGTCTAAATAAAATACGAGAGATACCAAATCTGCGGATGTATCCTCTACCTCTTCCTGTTACTGCACATCTATTTTTCAATCGTACGGGGCTTGCATTTCGAGGAAGCTGTTGTAAGGCAGCATAATCCCCTCGAGTCTTTAACTCTTTTCTCAACTCCGCATATTTTTGCGAAAGTTTCAGTCTTTTTTCTTGTCTACCCAAGATTGCTTTTCGTGCCATAAAAATTATGATTGCGCTTCTATCTTTTTAAATACTAACCCGAGTTTCTCAAAAAGCTTTTGAGAATCAGAATTGTTTTGAGCAGATGTTACGATTGTAATTTCAAGCCCTCTGATCTTGTCTATTTTATCATAATCTATCTCAGGGAACAGGGTTTGATCTGACATACCAATATTTAAGTTACCCTTTCCATCAAAACTCTTGCTTGAAATACCTCTAAAGTCACGAATTCGTGGCAAAACAATCTTGAAAAGCTTGTCTAAGAAAATATACATATTCTCGCCTCTCAAGGTTACTTTAACACCAATTGGCAACCCTTTTCTAAGTTTAAATGCAGAAACAGATTTTCGAGCCTCTGCAATAACTGGCTTTTGGCCAGTAATCAGTCTGATATCTTCTGCTACTTTTGCTACAACATTTTTATTTGAAACTGCTTCACCCACACCAACATTTACCACAACTTTTTCAATGCGTGGAATAGCGTGGATGTTCTTAATTTTTAGCTCCTTCTGAAGTTCAGGTGCTATGACTTTTATGTAATGTTGTTTTAATGCTGCCATGATAGTAAATTATTTATTTCTTCTTTGATTTAACTCGTTCACCAGATCTTTTCTCAATTCTAAACTTCTTTCCAGCTTCTACAATATATCCAATTCGTGTTGTCTTTTTGTCTGAATCAGAAATTTTCATAACCTTTGATGCATCAAGAGCTCGTGGTAAATCAATTATGCCACCTTGTGGAAGCTGTTCACTCTTTCTCATGTGTC
Organism: Candidatus Woesebacteria bacterium; assembly: GCA_018062605.1. Lineage (GTDB taxonomy): Bacteria > Patescibacteriota > Microgenomatia > UBA1406 > HO2-37-13b > 2-02-FULL-43-11-A. Next base: position 18,810 of record JAGORW010000005.1, read on the forward strand.
TCTTGTACATGTTTACTCCCAAGATAAGCACCTTGTTTTGCTTGGAATATACGCGCTCGACAAGACCTTCCTTACCTTTGTCTTTGCCTGCGATTACTTGTACTTTATCACCTTTATGAACTTTCATAATAGTTAGTAAATTTCTGCTGCCAAACTAGCAATTTTGTTGTATCCAAGATCCTTAATTTCACGAGCCAAAGGGCCAAAGAAACGAGAGCCTTTTGGATCTTGAGATTTAGGACCCTGCAGTATAACACACGCATTGTCATCAAATCGGATATAGCTACCATCTTTTCGACGTGTCTCTTTTCGTGTTCTCACAACCACAGCATGACATACTTCTCCTTTTTTCACTTGTCCATACGGATCAGCTTTCTTTATGACAACCGTAACAATATCTCCAAGATCAGCAAACTTTTTGTTACCTTTTCCTGGAATACCAATAACATAGACGTTTTTGGCGCCGCTGTTATCTGCTGCTACTAGCGTTGATCGTAATTGTAACATTGTTTATTTTTGTGCGTATACTTTCACAACTTTAAATGTTTTATCTTTTGATAATGGTCTACATTCTTGAATATCTACCATATTGCCATCTTTAACTGCAATTGTTCCATCAACATGCGCTTTATATTTCTTATGTCGTTGAATTGTTTTCTTGTACAGTGGATGAGAATATGCTCTCTCAACCTCTACGACGACGGTATTCATCATTTTTGTAGAGACCACTTTACCAGTTAATACTTTTGCCATAGTTATGAGCGCTTCTCGCGCAAAATTGTTAATAGAACTGCAAGTTCTTTTTTCTTCATAGGAATCATATTTGTATTCTTTATTTTAGTTGATTTCATCTCGACACGCATTTTTGCGAGTTCTCTATGAACCTTATCAATCTCTACGCGAAGCTTTGCTTCATCGAGTTGTCTAAATTTATTGGTATCGATTCCTTTCATATGTGTTTAGAAACTAATTTTGTTCGTACACCTAATTTTGATGTGATGTTGTGAAACACAGTTTTTGTTGTTTCCTCATCTAATCCATCAAATTCAAACATTACAGTTCCTGGTGCAACTGATGCTACATAATGTGAAATATCTCCTTTTCCCGCTCCCATTGTTACCTCTTGAGGTTTCCTTGTGTACGGTTTATGAGGAAAAATTCTAATCCAGAATCTGCCAACTTTACGCGTCGCTCGTGCCATTACCACACGACATGCTTCAATTTGTCTATCAGTTATATATCCACTCGTCAAGCTTTTCACACCGTGTGAACCAAAGTTAATCTCACCACCCTTGATGGCAATATTTCTCCATTGGCCTCTAAATTCTCGTCTAAATTTTCTCTTTTTTGGTTGTAATAACATAGGTATAGATTAACTGTCCTCAGGTTCGTCTTCTTTACGTGCGATCCAAACTTTTACTCCAACATATCCAGATTTCGTTGCTGCAGGTACTTCTGCATAGTCAACGTTTTCTCTTAATGTTGATACTGGAACTGAACCTTCTGTGTATTTTTCTCTACGAGCAATAGTGGCTCCACGAATACGACCACCTAATTGAATCTTCACACCTTTTGCACCTGCCTCCATAATTCTGTCAGTTGTGTGATGAATCAATGAGCGATGTGGCATACTTCTTTCAAGTTTCGATGCAATATCTGCTGCAACATATCGTGCATTCAAATATGGTTTCTTAACAGGTTCGATTTTCAGGTCAATTTTTATCTTTTCATCTTTCACTTTTCTTTCTCCAACCGTGTCAACAATGAAACCTTTTACATCTTCAAGACCTTTACCACCTCGACCAATAATCATTCCAGGTTTAACAGCATGAATAATAACGACAATTTTGTTGATAGCTCGCTCAATCTCCACTCGTGTTACAAGTGCAAATTTGAACTTATCCATGAGGCCTTTTCTAATTTTAAGATCAGTTAATAAACTACTTCTAAAAAGCTTCTTGTTTGGAAACATCCATCGGGAATCCCATGTTCTTGTTACGCCGATTCTAAACCCAATTGGGTGTACTTTTTGTCCCATATATTATTTTTTAGTTGTTTTTTTTATAACTGGCTTCTCTTCTACTTTTGGCTCAACTTTTGATGTTTCAATTTGAGCAGTTTGTGCTTTTTCAGATTCACCTGCTTTTTGCACACGTGCTACTGGCTTTGAAACTTTTTTAGGTTCTTGCAAGCCTTTTTGCTCTAAAACAATCGTAATATGTGAGGACTTTCTCACATATGGCTTTGCAGTTCCACGTGAACCAGGTCTAAATCTTTTGAAAAATGGACCCTCGTCAATCTTTAATGTCTTAAAAACAGCTTTCTTTGGATCGAACCCAGTAATGCCTTGTCCATTGGCAATAGCCGAAACAAGTGCCTTTCGCAATGCTTTCGCATTTCTGCGTTGGCTAAACTGAAGTCTATCTAAAGCAACCTGTGGGGAAAGCACTTTAACAGCGTCAACAATTTCTCTCAATTTGAGAGGTGACATTTTAACATATTTAATGTGTGCTCGTACTTCCATAGTATTATTTTGCTCGTCGTGACTTAACAATTAAGTGATTACTTCGTTTATTCTTACGTGTCTTAGTACCTCGTGCGGATTTACCCCACTTGGTCTTAGGATGCATACCTAAAGAGTTTCTCGCTTCTCCTCCACCATGAGGATGAGCACCAGGATGCATTGCCTTACCCCTTACAGTTGGGCGAATACCCATAAGTCTTGTCCTACCGGCTTTTCCAAGCTTTTCGAGCTTGTGTTCTACATTGCTTACTTTACCAATTGTAGCTCGGCAAGTTTGTTTAATCTTGCGAACTTCTTTGGAAGGCATCTTAATATCTGCATAATCTCCATCTTTTGCGATGATAAACGCACTTGAACCAGCGCTTTTTACCATTTGACCGCCTTTTCCTGGATAGAGTTCAATATTGTGAATTTCAGTTCCAAGTGGGATATCTGAAATATGCATCGTATTGCCTGGAACAATCTTATCTGTTTTACCAGAGAAGATCGAATCTCCAACTTTGAGTCCATCAGGATGAAGAATATATCGCTTTTCTCCATCTTCATACTGAACAAGTGCAATGTTTGCAGTTCTGTTTGGATCGTACTCAATTTGCAAAACCGAGGCATCCATGCTCACTTTATCCCTCTTAAAATCGATCATTCGATAATATCTTTTCTGTCTTCCACCTCTATGTCGAATAGAAATTGTACCACTATTATCCCTTCCAGATCTATTCTTTAAAATTCTGGTTAATGATTTATGTGGCTTGGTGTTTGAAATTCGTGTTTCCATAATCATTTTATGCTTTTGGTATTATATCAATTGATCCCTTTTTTAGCACTACATAAGCCTTTTTCGTGTTTGGCAATGTTTTCAACTTCATTCTTCGACCTGTTCTTCGAACTTTTCCTTTTCGAATAAGAGTTTTTACTTCCTTTACTTCAACATCAAACATCTGCTCAATAGCAACTTTAATATTGTGTTTATTTGAACCCTCACTTACCTCAAAAAGGTATTCATTACCAGCTCCCTTTGAAAGAGCCTTCTCTGTAATAAGTGGTTTTATAACAACATCTTGAAGTCTCATGCTTGTGGTGCGGATCTAAATGATAAAAAGTCATCAAGTCCTTCTTGTGTAAAGATAAGATTTTGAGCAATCAAGACATCATATGCATTCAGAAGTCGTGATTGTGAACCCTTGATAACATCAATATTTGCAAGTGTTTTTCTCGTCATTTCAGCTTGAGTTGGAGCATAAATCACCAAAGCTTTCTTTCCATCTAATCCAACATTCTTTAACATTTCAGAAGCATTTTTTGTCTTCATACCAAGCTTGTCAAAACCCTGGATGACAGTAAGAGAATTATTCTGAGCTTTAAGAGAAAGGGCATAAAGAAGTGCTTTAACCTTTTGTTTTTTGTTTAATTTGAGAGAGTAATCACGAGGTTTTGGACCATGTGTGACACCTCCACCAACGAAGAGTGCAGCTGTTTTAGCACCATGTCGAGCTCGACCAGTACCTTTTTGTCTATACACTTTCTTTGTTGTAGCATTAACCTCGCCTCGCATTTTTGCAGATGCAGTACCTTGTCGTTGATTTGCAAGGTAGACTCTGACATATTGACTCAGAAGTTTATCAGAAGCTTTTACACCAAAAATATCTACTGGAAGAGAAAGTTTAGAGACTTCTTTTCCATTCGTATCAATGATCGTAATTTCTACTGCAGTTGATTTTTTTGCTGATTGTGTGGTTTTCTTTGTTGGTGCCATAGTAGTTATGCTTTTTCTTCTGTTTCAACTTGTTCTGGTTCTACTGGGTTTGTTTCTGCAGCTTCATCTGTTGAAACTCCTTCAGGTTCTGCCACTGGTGTCTCATCGACTGCTGTCTCTGCATCAGTTGGAGCTTCCTCTGCTACTTGAGCTTCAACAACAGGTGCAACTTCAGCTACTGGGGCCTCTTCAACGACTTCTACTTCTTCAACTGGTTTTTCAGGCATTGGTGATGCTGATCGTACAACCAAATATCCGTTAATTGCTCCTGGGACTAAACCCTTCACTGCAATAAAATCTTCACCTGCATCAACAACTAAAAGATTTTGAATTGTTACAGTATCTCCACCCATCCGACCTGCCATTCTTTTTCCTTTGTAAACGCGACCTGGAGTTGTACCGCTTCCAATAGATCCCGGTGCTCTATGACGATCTGATTGACCGTGGGTTTTTGGTCCACCAGCAAATCCATGTCGCTTTACAACACCTTGAAATCCTTTACCTTTTGAAGTGCCTGTAACATCTACGCTATCATTTTTAGCGAAAATGTCACCTGCCTTCACCGTATCTCCAACCCACAATTCGACATCATTAACTTTAATGCCTCTCTTCTTACCATCAGTGATTGCTTCACCGGCGTCGAATCGAATCTCCTTTAAAAAACGAAGCGGAGCTTTTATCCCCGCCTTATGTGTAATGCCGTCACGTGATTTTTTGACAGTTTTTGTTTCATCAAAACCAAGCTTCATAGACCAATATCCTTCTTTTTCAGAAGTTTTTACATCAATGATATAGCATGGAGACGTATGGATATGAGTCACTGGCATACGCTCGCCTTCATCATTAAAGGCTTGCTTCGTCAATCCCTTTTTACCTAAAATTCCTTTGGTTACCATAGTTAAAAAAAAAGACCCCAGATTGAGGTCTCATGAAGATCCAATCTGCACTACTGGGCACGGATGCCGATTACTAAAATATCTATTGGCATGCAGTTCGAATTATATACTATACCCTCCGGCAAGTCAACGATGATATATATCCAATCGTCTAAACACCACTTTTGTCATTTCAATAATACCAATAATGGCACATATTTCCAAAATTATGATTGTCCAGTCTATATTTTGCAAAGATACGGTGCGAAATATTCCCTGAGCAAAGGGCAAGAAAAGCGGAATTGCTTGAAGAAGTGTACTGGCAATTACTGCTATAACAAGCCATCTATTTGATGTGAGAGATTTAAAGGTAAGTGGTGATGATAAGGAATGTAGAGAAAAAACACACATAATTGTGCTGAGTGAGACCATGGTAAATGTAACAGTACGCGCAACATCAAGATCCCCCTGCCTCATGTACCACATAAACAAACCGAGTGAAGATAGGCCAATTAATGCACTTATAACAATAATAAAACCTACTAAGGATTTTGAAAGTAATGACTGACGAATTTTAACGGGCGATCGTTTTAAAAGTCCTGGTTCTTTTTTATCAAACGACAACGCCATTGCAGGGAGACCATCAGTGACTATATTGATCCACAAGATTTGAGCTGCAGTAAGTGGCAGTGGAAGTCCAGCAATCAGAGCACCTACCACAAGGACAATCTGCGTGAAGCTGTCTGAAAGCAAATAGAGAAGTACTTTTCTCATATTCTCAAATATATTTCTACCTTCCTCAATGGCGGAAATAATTGTTTTGAAGTTTGAATCTAGAAGCACCATATCAGCAACTTCTTTTGAAACATCTGAAGCTGTCCCAACTACAATACCAATATCAGCTTTTTTTAATGCTGGAGCATCATTTACACCATCGCCAATTAATGCGACAACCTCACCGCTATCTTGAAGTGCAGAGACAATCATTAACTTGTGATCAGGAGTCACACGCGCAAAGATATCCGCATGCCCAATTTTTTCCTTCAGCTGCTCTTTGGATAGTGAATTGAGCTCATCTCCCTCTACAATTTCAGGTTCACGTCGTACATCTGGATACATAGATGACCATATTGCTTTTGCAGTTCCAGCATAGTCACCTGTAATCATAACAATTCTCATGCCTGCCTTCTCACAGGACTTCATCACAGCAGGGATTTCCACACGAATAGGATCTGTCATACCGACTAAACCTGCCCATTGCGCCTTTAACGCACCTTGCTTTCGTGTTGCAAACCCAAGAAGCCGTTTGCCTTGCGAAGATAAATCATCAATATGATCTTGGAAGCGCTTTTTATCATCACCTGCAAGATCTGACATTTTTAAAAGCACTTCTGGAGCACCCTTAATATATTCAATACCATCTATCTCAACACTCATATATTTTGAAATACTATCAAAAGGCTTCTCACTACTTCGAGTATGAGAATCAACCATTTCCTGTGGATCTTGACCAGACTTTTCTGCCCAATCCCATAAAGCAATCTCAAGAGGATCATCAAGATTATTCGCATATATTGCTGCTTGTAGTGCGCGCTTTTTGTCAATCAACTCTTCATGCGTTACCTTCATTACACCCTCTGTTAACGTTCCTGTTTTATCCGTGGCAATCACTGTAACACTTCCCAACGTTTCTGCGGCAACAAGCCTTCTTACCAATGCTTTACGCTTCAAAATCCGTTGCATACCCACAGCCAAAATGACAGTCAATGAAATTGCCATCCCTTCAGGTACAGAGGCAACAGCGATAGCAACCGACGTACCAAACATCTCCCTAAACGAAGCCCCATACAGGAGGCCAACCACGAAAACTAATGCAGAAATCCCAATCACCACTATCGTTATGTATTTAGCCAAAAGGTTTAGTCTTAACTGAAGCGGCGTTTTTGTATCTTCTAATGTTGATATTTGCTGAGCAATAGCTCCAATTTTCGTTCTCTGACCAATCGCATTAACAATCAAAACTCCTCTCCCGCCCAAAACATGCGAACCCATATAAGCTGGTTCTTCATTATTTTTAGAAACTGCCATACTTTCTCCAGTTAAATGCGCCTCATTCACAGACAAGGACTGAACTTCGATAAATATTCCATCAGCTGGGACCACATCACCATCATGAACAAGAACATGATCGCCAGGAACAAGTTCAGCAGCATCAATCATTCGCTCTTTCGAGTCACGGATAACTCGCGCTTGCGGAGAAATCATACTTCGAAGAGCATGCAAAGCACCTTCCGCTTTCAACTCTTGAT
>JAGORW010000052.1 GCA_018062605.1 Candidatus Woesebacteria bacterium
TATCAAGCTTACTCAAAAACAGTAACCTATCTTTATTTATACGAAAAAAAACTTCATGAAAAAAGCTCTTCTGTTTGAACCATATCTGGATGTAATGGGCGGTGGTGAAAGGCATGTCTTGTCAATTATGGAAGTACTTCAGGAAAACGGGTATGCCGTAGACATCGCTTGGGATGATGAGAAAATCCTAGGAGATCTTCGTACTCAATTGCATATGCCACTAAAAGATTTTCATATCGTTCCAAATGTGTTTAAACCTGGATTGGGAAAGCAGCGGGATGCACTCACACGGCAGTATGACATTTTTATCTATGTAACTGATGGAAGTTATTTTCTGTCCAATGCAAAAAAGAATTATATATTTGCCATGTATCCAGACAAGACATTGTTTAAATTGACGCCACTTAATTGGCTTAAAACACGAAGGTATCAGGTCATTGCAAATGGTGATTTCACAGCAGAGCGAATTAAAAGTTGGCTTAAAATTAAAACGCACGTACTTCCTCCCTACTTTGATAAAAATCAGTTTGAATCTTCATCAAAAAGATCAAAAACAATCATAAGTGTAGGGAGAATTTTCCAACATTTGCATTCAAAAAGACATGACATTGTTATTCAAGCTTTTATTCGTCTTAAAGAGAAGTATCAAGAATGTAATGATTTTTCATTAGACATAATAGGTGGGTTAAAAAAAGAAGATACAGAATACATGAAATCTTTACAGAAACTGGCAGAAGGAAGGAAGGATATTTCTTTTCACACAAATATCTCTCATAAGGATTTAAAAAAGCACTACAGCACAGCCCTTTTCTATTGGCATGCTGGTGGATTTGGTATTGAAGAAAATCTGCATCCAGAGAATGTTGAACATTTTGGTATTACCCCGATTGAAGCCATGATCTCAGGATGTATTACATTGTGCTATAACGCTGGTGGTCCAAAGAAATATATTACTGATGGAAACAATGGGTATCTATATAACACAATAGAAGAGTTAGTCGATAAAACCTACTCAGCATACACACATCCACAAAAGGATATAATTAAAAATGCACAGGAATACATTGACTCACATTTTTCACCAGAAGTTTTTAAAAATACAGCAAAAATAATTTTTGATCTATGAACATTTCAGTAGTTATTCCAGTTTATAAGAAAAGCGAGATGTTGATGAGGCACTTACGTCACAATGTTCCCCTTTTAAAAGGATACGAAATCATTGTTGTGGATGATGCATCTGAGGAAAATATAAAAGAGCAAGTGCATGCAGAATTTCCAGATATTTTAGTGCTCGAAAATAAGATAAATATGGGATTTGCTCCCACTGTAAACAATGGCATCTTTAAAGCAAGTGGAGATTTCATATTACTATTAAATTCTGATGTGAAACTCATAAGTAGATTTAATGATTCAGATTTCGATCTCTTTAAAAAAGATGAAAAACTCTTTGCGATTACGTTTAAACAAAAAGAGCGAGATGGATCATTTGTCGGTAAAAACAAGCTTTATTTTGAAGATGGTTTTCCTAAGCATAGTAAAAGCGATAACTTAGAAAAGGGTCAGAACGGTTGGGCAGAAGGTGGCTCATGTATTATCCGCACAGATTATTTAAAAGAGCTCGGTGGCTTTCTCAATATCTATGCACCATTTTACTGGGAAGATAATGATTTATCATATCGCGCATATTGTAAAGGTTGGTATGTACTCTTTGATCCAAAAATTGTTGTTGAGCATCACCATGAATCAACAGTTGGAAGTTTCTTTACAAAAAAACAAGTTAAGACAATTGCATATAGAAACCAAATGCTCTTTACCTGGATTAACATGACTGACTCTCAATATAGTAATGACCACTTGAAAAAACTCCCAAAGCATATCGTTAAAGCGGTGCTCAGAGGCGATATGGAATTTATTTTTGGTATGATCAAAGCGCTATTCAAGCTTCCAGAAGTTCTGTCACTTCGAAACAAAAAAAAGAAACTTCAACAAATATCAGATGGAGAAATCTTCAAGAAATTCACTTCATAAGACGCTTATATATAAAGCAAGACTGCAGCATTATACATCGCATGAATCAAAATAGGAGTTATCAAACTTTTTCTATCAATGTAAATAAAACAATTGATCAGAGAAAGTATGAAATCGGTTGCAAGAATAAGTATAAGGAGCGTTCCTTTTAATTCTGGAATAGTAAAAAGGATTGGAATGTGCAAGATCAAAAACAAAATGCTTGCATTAAATGAAGCAAGATACGGATTGTTGGTCTCTTCAAAGAATCTTTTTAGAATAAATCCTCGAGAAAGAATCTCTTCGCTTGTTGCAGTACCTAATGTAATCAGAAGGGCTAATGCAATGTTCTGTGATCCAATTACCGATAAATCTATAGTTCCAATTTTCACATATTGAGCGAAAAGCGCTGATATAATAAACACTCCGCCCAACGCAAGTCCAACAGCACAATCAGCGACTATTTTCTTAGAATTAAGCCAGATTTCATTAAAAAACTCCTTCTTTTCGTGATGAACAATGAGCCAATAAATGGGCAACACAAAAACTAAAGGTTTAAAAAGAAATTCATCAATCCAAGCAGGCATGGCAACTTTCCATCTATAGATACTCCAAATGATAAGAATAATGCCGTATACATTGAGAACTTGTTGTGTTCTTGAAGACTTGGTCATGAATTCATATTACGCTTCTTGAGTGCCATTATCAACTTTTCCGGGTCCCTTCCAAATGAATGCGTTATACATTACGTATGAATAGGGAATTATGAAACAAGCGATGATAATCACTTTGTACACCATCCATGTGTGCAGCTCAAAAAATGAAAATGGTTGAGGAACCACGTGATCTCCAAACATATCTAAGGCAAGCTTCATACCATACCATTGCATAAATACAGAACCTGATGAAACAAGATTAAATTTAAAGAATTGCTTTACATGAGAATCGACAATTTGTTTATGTTTGAAGCTCCAAAAGTTGTTTGCGAAGAAGTTAAAAATGATTGCCATTTCAGCGCTTAAGGCATTTGCAGTAGGTTTAAAGATATTAAAAAAATGAATAAATAGCGCGGCAAATCCAAAGTCCACGAGAAATCCCATACCACCCACAAATGCAAATTTCACAAATGATGACTCAAAAAGAATATACATCAATGCATCCATAATAAATTGAATCGAGCTGAACTTAGATTCGCCGTTCAGTCTGTCAACGAAATTAAGAGGTACTTCGCTAATGTGGAGATGTCTTTTAAATGCCTTATCTAATAGAGCGATTTGAAAAACATACCCATTATGATTGTCCATCTCAGACAAAACATTTTTGAGAAAGGAAGCTTTAATACATCTATATCCTGAAGTCCAATCTCTAACTCTGAAGTTCATGAAGCCAAATTGGGCAACAAGGCTTCCGACAATAGAATAGAATTTTCTATCAATAGTCCAGTTTTCAGGAATTGAGCCACCTTTTATATAACGAGAACCAATGACGAAATCAGATCCACTTTCAATCTTCTTCAAGAATGATGGAATCAACCTTGACGGATGTTGACCGTCTGCATCCATTTCAAACAACACATGTGGATTCAGATTTTCAATTGCATATCTGAAACCGCGAACATACGCTTTTCCCAATCCTTCTTTTTTTCCTTTCAATAAATGAAGAGTTTTAGGATAGATTTCCTGAAGTCTCTTAACCTCATCAGCCGTTCCATCAGGAGAATTATCATCAACAACTAATATTTCGATTGACCAATCTTCAATATTTTTGGCAATAGAAAAGATCTCTGGCACAAGAACCTTAATACCTTCTCTCTCATTATAGCTTGGCAGAACAATGACAGCCTTCTTTTTCATAGACATAGTCCAATGATAGCGTAAACTAGTGAACTTGTAAACTAGTTAACTGGAAAAAAAAGATGGCAATTTAGCTAGTTCACTAGTTAACCAGTTGACAAGTTAACCAATTTATATGACAATCAAACATATGTTAGATTCAAGTCAGATTTTGATTGTTGCAGCAGTTACTATTATGACTGCAATACTTACCATTGTAGGTATTCAGCTCATATTAGTATTAAAGGAGGTTCGCCAAGGCATGAAGAGAATCAACGGGATTGTTGATAGTGTAGAAAAGATTGGATTCAGTGTTACTCATGGTTCATCTGAGATTCTTGGATTTTTCACCGGAGTAAAGAAGCTTTTTAATATTATTGACGTGGTTACGGAACACACAAAAAAGAAGAAAAATGGCACCTCAAAATGAGCACTCGCAATCTGGGTTCTGGTTTGGTATGATAATGGGAGGTGTTTTAAGTGGAGGAGCACTCTATCTTTTGGGAACAAAAAATGGACGTGACAAGCTCAGATCCATTATGGATACAGTTGAAAATATGGATGCGTCAACGGTTGAGGAGATAACAGAGCTCTTAGAGACAACTGATTCTTCAGGAAAAAAGACAATTCCAGATATTCACGCGGTACTTGACAAAATACACTCAGCATTGCCAACAAAAACAGAAGTTCAGAAATTTTTTGCTAAGGACGGAAAAATACTCAAATAATTGTTGACAATAGGCTCTATCTTTAGTATAGTACGACTTACACGATGGACTCAATGCCGTAGTTTTCTAAGCGTTTTAACCAAATAGGCCGTTATGATGGCCTATATTTTTTTAGTTTAAACTAATTTCTGAATGAAAAAGTCTCATGGTTCCAATAACCTTTTACATGCAGCTCCTCGCATGTACGTCGGAAAAACAGATCACAAGCAGCTTGCAGATTTTGATCTTATAAGAATTCAAAAAGATTCCTGGAACCGATTTCTTGATAAGGAACTTATAGAGATTCTTAAGGAATTCTTCCCGATTGAAGACTACACAAAGAAAAACTTCGTACTTGATCTTATTGATCTTTCCTATGGTGAGCCTCGTTTCTCAGAAGAAGAGTGTATAGACAAAAAGCTGACATACCAATTCCCTGTATATATAAAGGTAAAACTTACAAACCTTAAACTTGAAAAGGAGAAGGTTCAAAATGTGTACTTCCTTAATCTTCCAAAGATGACTGACAGAGGTACATTTGTGATTAATGGTATTGAAAGAGCAGTGATTAGCCAAATTGTTCGTGCTCCAGGTGTTTACTTTACAGCTGAAGCCGATAAAAATACTGGCGCAACAGTCTATAATGCTGAAGTTCGTCCATACATCGGTGCATGGCTTGACTTTAGTATCTCAAAACACAACCTTATTGAGGCAAAAATTAATAAAAAACGCAAATTCCATGCGACTTCTCTCCTTCGTGTATTCAAAAACCTCTCAGATTCAGATCTTCTCAAATTGTTCTCTGGATTAAATCAAGACCTGATTTCAAAATACATTGTTCCGACCTTGGAAAAGGATGGACAAAAGTCCAAGGATGATGCGGTTCTTGAAATATACAAGAAACTCCGTCCTGGAGAGCCATTAGTGCTTTCTACAGCATATGACACATTAAATAATCTTTTCTTCAACAATAGACGGTATACTTTGGCTGACATTGGTAGATACAAGATGAACAGAAAGTTTGGTGCAGATTTGCCTTTAACTCCTGAAAATCTTGTTCTGAACTTAGAAGATGTGGTTAAAATTGTAACCTACCTCGTTCAATTAACAGAAGGAGAGGGACAATTTGATGATATTGATCATCTTTCTAATCGTAGACTTCGAACTGTTGGTGAACTTGTTGCCATGTATGGTATTCGAGTCGGTATGGTTCGAACCGAACGTGATATCAAGTCTAGAATGAGCATGACCTCAACAGAAGATGATGTTTCACCTTCACAGGTGATTAACAGCAAATCTCTCGTTTCTACCACAAACTCATTCTTTAGAACAAGCCAACTTTCAACAATTGTTGATCAAACCAATCCTCTTTCTGAGGCAGATAACTTAAGAAGACTGACGGTTGGAGGTCCAGGTGGTATCAAAAAAGAGCGAGCTTCATTCTCAATTCGTGACATTGCAGCATCTCAATATGGAAGAATTTGTCCAATTAGATCACCAGAAGGTCCAAACATTGGTGTGGTGAGCTATTTGGCTATGTTTGCTCGTGTCAATCAATTCGGATTTATTGAGAGCCCATATAGAAAAATTGAGAAAGTAAAAGTTGGAGATAAGATGAAAGCTCGCGTGATTGACGAAATTGTCTATCTGCAAGCTGATGATGAAGAAGACAAGTATATTACACACAATGGTGTGCAACTTGATGAAAAAGGATTTATTAAAGATGTTCGTGTAACCGCTCGTTACAAGGGTGATATTAAAGAAATAACAGCTGATTTGGTTGACTATATAGATATGTCTCCTCGACAGGTCTTTGGTCTAGCCGCAGCTCTCATTCCATTCCTTCAGCATGATGACGCTCAGCGTGCCTTGATGGGTACACACATGATGTGTCAAGC
>JAGORW010000006.1:0-4993 GCA_018062605.1 Candidatus Woesebacteria bacterium
TTTTTTGCCCAGTATTCAAAGTCTTTCTTTAAAAAGCTGTAGCGAGCAGTCACAATGTACGGCTCAATCAAGCCTTTTCGAGCCAGTGCGTGAATATTATGAAATCCAGGAGATACCATAAAACTTGACCAATGAAGCATGTGCCACAGGGCTTTTTCTAGTTTGGTATGAGGAATATAAAATCGTTTCTCTTTTTTTGGGACGAAAATGTGCTTAATCATGGTGACCGGGCGACGAATGATACGCGCAGGGTTATACAGAACGACGCCGTCTAAGTCAAAACCGATGCGGAGGGGTTTTTTAGACTGGGGCTTTGGGCGTGGTGGCATGGCTGTCATTGTATTATATTTTCTCGATAGTGTCGATGCCAAGTACAAACAAGGCGTTTTTAACAATAGTGCTCGTCGCGAGAGTCAGGGCAAGTCTGAAGTTTTTTTGCTCCTGTGTGTCAGCATTCAAAACGGACACATTTTCATAAAATGCATTAAAAGCTTGCGTAAGATCTAAAACATACGTACATACAAGATGTGGAGCATATGCTTTCGCAGCATCAGATAACACTTCTTCAAAGCGTGGAATGAGACGCAATAATTGAAGCTCGGAAGGTTCCAAATGGGCGATTGCTTCTGCTGCGATTGGGGGCAATTCTTCAGAGCCGGTGCTCATGTGTTTTCTCACAATACTTTTCATACGAGCATATGCGTACTGAACATATGGCCCAGAATTTCCATTCAAAGATACTGATTCGTCAATATCAAAATACATGTTTTTTTGAGAATCCGAGCGTAAAAAAGCATATTTAACAGCTCCAACAGCAAGAATTTGGGCCGATTCTGATTGATTTTCCGTGCCAGAGAGAAGAGTGTCGATAACTTTGTTCTCAACGGTTGCAACCAAATCCACCCCTGATAAAATGTTTCCAGTTCGGGAGGACATTTTACCGCCTTTCAAATCAATAAAACCAAATCCGATGTGCTTCAGTTTCCCCTTAAGCTTTGGAACAACAAGCTCCGCAGCTTTAATGACAACATCCCAATACGAATTTTGTTCGCGAGCAGTTGTGACAATTGCCACATCAAAATCCCACTCTTCAGATTTCATTTTTGCAAGACCCATATCTTTTGCTTCGTATGTTGGCGTGTCATATGACGTCACAAAAACACGCGTATGAAGGCCATAATTCTCTCCTTTGAAGATGATGGCGCCGTCACTTTCTTCAAAGATTTTCCCGACATTATCCTTGACCAGTTTCATGCCAGTTTCCCATGTTTGTGATTCAAAATAATGCTTCTGAATGTTTACGCCAAGCATCGCTTCGAACTCTTTGTAATATTCAACAGACCACTCGCGAGTGGTTTTCCACAGCTCTGCAATCTCTGGGTCTTGTGCATAGATCTTTTTATTGAGATCCATAATCGCAGCTTTTGATTCTTCAGAGTCTTCGTATTCTGCTGATCCTTCTTGATAACAGGTTTGAAGAAATTGAATCTTTTCATCAAGGTTCTTAAGGCCTTCCATCGTGTCCTGTTTTTGTTGAACAATAAAGAGACACTTCGCAACATGCAATCCCACATCTCCTTGATAATTCTCTCTGAAAATTTCGTGACCTGCCCACTGCAAAAGTCGTGACAAACTTTCTCCATAAACGTATGAAAAAAGATGACCAATATGCGGCAATTTGTGTGTATTTGGCGTGCCATATTCAAGCATAATCTTGAGAGGTTTTTGTGGAGCCTCTGGGGTGGTTTTGCCAAAATCATCAGGATGGGTCAGTGCTTTATTTGTATGCTTAAGAAGCTCGGCTTGCGAGACAAAGAAGTTAATGAAACTGCCAACCAGCTCTACTTTTTCAAAAAGCGGAGAAGTTTGCATAGTTGTTAAAACTTCTTCAGCCGATTTTTCGGATTTCAGTGATAAAACATTCAGGGAATAGTCGCCAAACTGACTATGCTTAGGCGTCATTATTTTTATGGAATCAGTGGGGACTCCTAAGAGGTTGGAAATTTCGGTGACGACAGCGTTTCTGAGCATAAGCCTATTATACTCGTTAAAATTGGATTGGATCAGTTGAAATCGGTGTAAATCCGTTGAACATTTTAAGTTTGTTTTCTACTTCTGCACTTGGAGTCACAAAGAGCTGGGTCCTATCTCGAAAAAGCGTGTCTCGATCTACATCGAGAAATAGTTCAACGCGCAAAGGCAACCCCTTTTTCAACCCCTCTTGCAACTCAGGTGTGAAAATTGGAAGGGTATTTCTCAGTATGGTTTCGCCAGGAGGAAAGGATTCTCGAGTGAAATCATTCCCCAGTATAACGCTCGTATAATACATCCAATCATCAGGCGACATCTTTTGGTTAATGTATCCTAGAGTGACCCGTGTCGGGACATTATTCAGAGTGACAGTCCCGGAATTCATGACTGAAAGTGTATATTCATAGAGATATTGCACTTCAGGGCGATCGATGTTCCCACTATTTGGCACGAGATCATCTTGAATGATGGATACGGTAAGTGGAGCATTCTGCATAACATACTGGGTTGTTGAGTCAACAACCCTCGACATTACCCAATAGGAGGATATCCCGAGTAGGTTAATAAGGAGCGCAATTATGAAGACTTTTTTCGGTAAGATGCGAGGGAAATGTAACCTGCGCTGAAGGAGGATGTGTATTATCGATGAGAAAAATGTCCCTGGTATCCACAAAAAATATGTAGCTATAACAATTGCCAGGCCTCCTAATCCCACATCTTCTGTCAGAGCAAAATAAATATAATAGAAGCACAAGAAGACTGGAAGCAAGCTGCATAGTATCAGGAGTGTGTACGATTTCTTCATGGTTTTCTTCCAGTTAACTAGTTAACAAGTTAACTAGTTAACTTGTTACTTACATCTGCGTCACAAAAAATTCTGCGGGAAGCTGGGGAAATGATTGAAACAACTGCACTTTCTTTGTCACCTGTGACTCTCCAAACGAAGCGGTTGAGGTAATGGTTTTACCTTGCGCGGGCCATTCTGCATCAGCAGTTCCATTGACTATTTCTAGCTTTGCACCATCAAAGTTATTGTTAGGAGCGATAATTCGAGCAATCATGACACTTGGATCTGGGGAAATATCTGCGGAGGGGATTGTTGCGGCAAAGTCATATTCATCAGTTGTCGCTTCAAGCAAGTCGCATTCATCAATCAAATATCTCTTCACAACGCCCGCTGTGCTGCTCAAGAAGGTGAGTTCAACTGCAAACGCTTGGTCAGAGGCGCAATAGCCAGAGTCGGTTGGTGTGATGCGATTTATCACCATATTGTCTGCCATGGTTGCACTCGTGATGGTTTTTGCAACAGGGTCGTAGCCAGTCAGATAGAAAGTATACTGGGCATCCTTGGAAATTAAAGGGGTTTGAAATGAATGGTGGGTGAGTTCAGCAACAGTTACATTTCCAGAATAATTCGTATCATTGAGTATTGTCGCAATCTCCAGTTCTTCTGCGTTTAAATCATTAAGAGCAGCCTCAATTCCAGCTTCTGCAGCAGCTTGAGCCTTTGCAGTATCTTCTTGAATTTTCGTGACACGCGTATCTTTTCCCGTTAAATCTAACAGAGAGAGGCCGAGAGTCAACAAAACTGTCGAAAGCAGAATGGCAATCAAGAGAACCTGCCCTGATTGAGCTTTACCATTATTTGTATGTGATATTTTGATATTCATATTATTCTGATGTTGGAACAAGCTGTGTCCAATCATACGTCTTTGTTGAAATCATATCTATCAGCGGTGGAAACTGATTTGGATAATCAAACTGGAACAGACATGTTGGCTTAAGCCTGGAATCTATACGTGCTCGGTGCTCATTACATAACTCAAGTGGGGAGTTCATGGCAGACATATTACCCACAACTTTGAGCGGCGTTGATGCTGCCCCAACGTAATCGTATGCAAAGTCAACTTCGTTTGTAATGAAGAGTCCATTAAGCTCTGTCGTTGCAGCTGAAATTTGTAGTCGCCCAGTCACAATAAATGTTATGGCCTTTTTAGATTGATTAAATGCTTGATTTGCCAAAGCAGACATGTCAATCGTCATGTCTCCATCCACAATAATGACCATACCAGACCCAGCTGGAATCATGTCAGGAATTGCGTCTGATGCAACCAATGCCGTTGTTTCAGGGTCAAAAAGGTGGATGCGATTGGTTTCTAATTGATCAGCTGTAAGAGCTGTTACCACTTTGTAGTCTTTGCGAGCCTTCACATATTCAATAAACGAGGATGGTGTCATGAGTGAATTCATTGCATAATTTTCATCTCGTCTGATCCAGCCTTTCTTTGAGATTTCTGTTCCAAATTCTGCTGAGCTACTCTCCGCGACGATTCCACCAGCCTCACCAGAGCTAAAACAGGCAAGTGAATTTGGATTACCTGTAGAACAGGTTGCAGTGTCTGATGCATCAAACGCAAGCGCACCAGCAGGCACAGAGCTTGTGACTGAAGAGCGAATATGGACAGATGAATCTTGTACCTTCATCCAAGGTCCAGGAGTTGGAGTTGGGGTTGGTGTGCCAATAGGGAGATCCTCTAAATCGGTTCCTGTACAATAGCTCGTGAGTCGGCGAGTGCAGGAACGAGAAGACCCACCTCCGTTTGGTTGAGTAGAACAGGTGATAGCAACGTCGTATACGCCTGCATTTCGGTAGGTATATTCAAAGCTCGAGTCGTTAGTCGCATCTTCTAGTGAATCCGTTGTTCCATATCCATCATCGTAATCTATCGTTATATTGTCGAAGCCATTTGGAATTTCAAGTTCAAAAGTTGATGCCACATTGTTATGTTGTTGTGCAGGGTTTACAGTGAAGTCACACTGGTTGTCACAGCCTTCTATAATTGCCCCGGGTTCATTAGGCTCCTGCAACGTCTCAGGACAGGTCAGGGTGACAGCGCACGCACATTGACCACCACCTGATGCGCCTCCACCACTGCCAATTGCAGTTGCGGTATATTTCTTT
>JAGORW010000006.1:5093-25482 GCA_018062605.1 Candidatus Woesebacteria bacterium
CACCACCACCACCGCCAGACACTATTGTTGGGGATGGACATGGGCCATTGTATCCATTTTCATCGGTAAATAATGAACAATTGAAGTTATTTATACCCGTAAATGTAATATTCCCCTCTGCTTTTCCTGCTGCAGTATATGTTGTGCTGGAACTACCATCCGCGGTTCCGCTCGCACCACCCCCACCACCGGCACCCCCATCATTCCCGCCAGCAATTTCCGTTCCAGGGCACGAAAGTGAACACGAAGGTGCTGGGGTAGGTGTTGGTGTAGGTTCACCACCACCAACGCAGCCGCCAGCCTCGCAGGATGGTGAACATCCATTGAGACAGGATCCACAACTGCATTCATCTCTGTATGCACATGGAATATCATTACATCTGTCACCAACCCACTGAGCTGGACATACCGATACTGGAGGAAGTAAATGTGCCCCAGTGGCACGGCAAGAATCTCCATTTGCGTTACACCCTGCTGGACATGATCCACCACCTTCTCCATCTCCGCCACCTCCCCCTGAGCAAGTTGGAATGTTATCTCCATGCGTGCCTTGATTGCATCCGGGTGGGGTCCCACAGTTTATATTTGCATCTATATCATCCCAGTTTGTATTTGCCAGAGCTGTAGATTGATATGTTCTGCTGGATGATGTTTGCAATGCTTGGCACGTTGATAGAGGAAACCCGACAGTTTGGACAGTACACGTATGTTCATCGTACTCGTATTTCCCTGTTTGGGCGTTGAAGCAAGTAAATGCTTTGCAATGAAATATACCTGCTTCGTTAGGTTGACAAGCAGCTGCAAAAGTTGTGTGAGCAGTGAAAAAAAGGAAGAGGATTGAGGCGAACAGGAGTGTAATAAAAACTGTTTTAATGCTCATTACTTGAGTCTAGCATCTTTGCTCAGTCGAATCAATCTTTTTCGAATCAATTATCTTGAATGAAGGCCCTCATTGCATCTGTTCTTCGTACATATCCACCATCTAAGTTAAATTCCAGAAATTGATCAGATTCTGAGTTTTTTTGGGTAGAATCTCGTGGATCGCTGATTATAAGAACAGCCTGTCTATCGGTTGTTTGATGAGAGAGTATTTTAGACATTTGCTCAATGGTCATGATACCTCTATCTGCCATGCGGATATGAAGTGTAACGCCAATCTCATTCAGAGCGCTTGCGAGGGCTTTGAGATAGGCAGCATATTGCTCTCCTGACATTGAATAGTCAGGTTGGTCAGTTACAATAATATCCTTTACAGATGCTCCTGGTACTGAATTCATGGCATTTAGAGTTTTAATAAGATTATCTTTTTGATTCAATCCAAAAAGCATCTTTGCCTCAAGTTCTGGGGCCGCGTGCCATGTTGTTCCTTCTGGCATGGAAGCAACAAATTCAGCTGCAACAATCTTTGCAAGGGCTTCAGTTTCTGTTACCCCACCACCCAATAATGCTCCAACATTACCAATCTTCCCACTTGGTCCAATCAGCCCATGAGGGGAATCTATGAGAATTCCTTCTAATGAATCAGCTCCCAAATGATATTTCTTAAGTATATCTCTCAGTGATGTTGGGTTAAGATCATCTTGGTGCATTGAAGCTTGTCGCATGTCATAGCTCATCGCAGCGAAGAATTGTGGATTTTTATCTCGTAACTCTTGCATGAGAGCACGTCTATCACCGTTGAGAAATGGTCTATCTTGAATGACTGGGTCATTAACAACGTGGAGAGAACGATCATGTCCGTTGAGTGCTTCTTCAAGAACAAATTCAACATCCTGAAGTAATGCAGCATCTGGAGCACCAATACCATGTTCATTCATATACATTGGGACCATTCCAAGAGGGATATTAGGCATCTCTCTATGTGTGTTAAGCTCATCTAAACCAGCGAGTTTTTGATTGCCCTTCATAGCTTTTGCTCTATCTGGATTTGTTGGAATACGTACATCTGCATGGTCAACCACCAATTGATCCCGAGCTCTAAATGGGGAAGCAATATCAACTCTCATTGTGTCCGATTGAGTTGGAGGATAGGGGAGATCGATTTTATAGTAAACTGCACTTCCATCCTTATCGACGATTTTTAGCTCAGCAGATGTTCTATCTCCGGTCAATATTTTAAAGTCCATATCAATTCTACCTGTAGTAGTTAAAGCATCCAATTCATATGGGCCATCTACTTTGTTTCCAACCTCATCATATGAGCCGAAAATAATTTTATCTCCAACAACACCAAGTGCAATACCTCCTTGTGGTAGGCCTTCATTGTTGTTAAATTTCATATTTACACATCCAAAATCAGATGGAAAGATACCAGAATACACAACACTGAAGCCGGAGTCGTTTGGAACTTCTACAAGTCCTTTATGGAAATAGTGCATATATAGCGGTGGATTTTCTGTCAAACCAGCGAAGGGCTTGAGACGACCATATGACTTTTCATTATCTTGATCTGGTTCGTTGTCTTGGAGACTTTTATCGATATGAGGGTTATCTGTCATTCTATGAGTTCGAATGACTGATGCATTGTTAGTATCGAAAGGGTTAAAGTGTGTTGCTTGTATGTTTTCTTCGTCAGCAATTACGGGTTGAGCTTTCTGGCCAGTTGTATCAAAAGGTTTCAGTGAATCTGCAATGATGTGTGTTACGACACTTTCGGCAGAGTCGGGTTCTCGAATGTATTCTCTTTGTAGCAACCGATCAAATTCCTGTTGAGAGATTTGTCCTCGAGTTACGAGTTCTCGAAGAACAGATATCTCAACCTCAAAAAAACGATTGCCTTCTCCAGGCTCTGTAAGTTTGAGTCTGTAATATACTGGGGTGCCGTCGCTTGCAGCAATAAAACCTGTTCCTTCAGCCTCTGCATCAAAGTCGATAAGATCTGTATCAGTGCTAAGAATTCCAGCTGCTTCAAGAGATGTTTTAGGGGCAAATGGATCGTTAGCTCCGTCAAGAGATCCAATTGTTTGGTCATTTAGCCCAATCTGAAGTTTTTCAACTTCTGGTGTAGCTGTTGGCCGCACTTCGGTAGGCGTTGGAGATGGAATCCGAACTGTTGGAGATGGACGAGGCTCAGTTGGGTCAACAATTGGGGTTGGTGTGTAGCCAGGACGCACAATGCGGAAATCTGCATCTCTGCCCACAGCTGGCAGGTAAGCTTGATATAAGCCAACAACTGGCTCTTGACTTTGGTGATGATCGGCATATGCAGAGTCCGGTTGAGCTGCGACGGCTTGAAGACCAAGTGTTGCAAGTGTAACAGCGAGAGCGTCTGTATAATGTCTTCGGGTTGCATGAAGCATTTTAAGGGCTCGAGAATGAGCTTGTTCTGCCAAATTTGGACGACGAAATTCCGCTCCTACATTATTAGAAGCTTCTTGAACTGAAGCTGGTACGAATCCTAATTCGTGATTACTCATGTCCATGAATGTCCTAGAGTAAAATTCTATACAATAATGTGCTTAAAGTCAAATGCAAATCATTCTATAGGACTTATGCTCACTGACACAATACTTTCTTGATATGCCTTCGACATATCGTTGGTCTCATCGATGTTAATTTTTTGCCCAGGTTGTATGTCTGATAGACTGCCATATGTAACCGATATTTTTGGTAAGGTTTCCCCAATATATACATATTGAACCTCTTTATCTCTGATTGATTCAAGTAACCCCTTCAGCGTCATTTTGAGCTCGGGAGTCGTTGAAACACTGATTACCTCACCTTGAAAACGACTGCTGTGAAGGCCAGATCCTTCATATTGAGCTGCTGCTTCCATAAATAACCGTTCATTAAACGGCAACCCGTTATACTCTTCAGCGAATAAACTCTCGGTGTTCAACAACTCATATTTTTTTCTTGTTTGTAATTCTGACACTTTATTATGAAGAGATTCTGAAGTCTCAAGCTCGGAGGCGGAAGCTTTTGTTGTTTGTTTTGTGGAAGTCGAGGCGAGGGAGGCTGCAACAATGAGGACAAGGACGACAAGAAGCACCATTGCGATGGTTTCTACTGCGATAAAACCTCGGGAACGAGTGTTCATATATTTATCATAGCACAGTACTGGTTGAAACTAATTGGAACTTGTTATAACTAGTAACTTGCGATCGATCTACTAGTTTTAACCAATTTCAACAAGTTTAAACTAGTTGTCGTAGTATCCAGCGGCCCAAATGCCTACATTTTGAATGCCAAACGTGCGCATTTTGCTGATTTTTGTGTTGAGGGAGCGCTCATTTTCGAACCATACGGCGTGTTTTTGGCCATTTTCTTCGGAATAGGTGACGTTGGTTTCTGCGGAAATTGGGTCTATCGTGACTTTACAGTTCGCCAGTGTGCAGTTCGGGAAAAATTGGGCCTCAAGTTGGTTGAGTGTACGTGCGGAGGCAGCTTTTGCAGGACGATTTTGGTCATCAACTGACCAATCATATCCGAACATGCCGTAAGTGACAATCAATTTTTCTGTTGGAACCTCTTTGAGGAAGTCGTCTAAAGCAGATTCTAGGCTATATTCATACTTATTTGAGCCTAAAGAAAGAGGAAAATTTGGTCCGGGGAGGCCGTATGACTTATGAAAATCGTACACCATTATATATATGTAGTCGGAATATGTGGCGAGAGTTTTTACATCGTAGGGTCGACTGCGGTAATATGTGTCGCCGTAGAGGGTTATTGAAAAAGACAGATTTTTAGCGCGTGCCTCTTCGGAAAGGGTTTTGGTAAATGCGGAAATGTCGGTTATAACACTCTTAGTAGGAAGGGCGGCGTACTCCAAATCTAAAACGATACCGTCAAAATTATGCTGAAGTGCAACATCCATAATTTTTGAGGCTAATTTGGTGTGCAAATTGGAGTTTTCAAGGATTGCAGATGAAATTTCCTCGTTTTGCATACTGACTGTGAGTAGGTTTGAAGCCGATGACGAATGGATGAATGAAGCTAAATTGGTATAACCAGGCTCAGATGTGTTAATTGTGCCATCAGAATTGGGATGAATAGCGAAGTACATGATGGTTGTAGTAGTTGAATTAGGTACTTTTGGGGCTTCGTAAGGCGGATTGAGGCGCCAATAGGGTACAAATAGGTGAGTTTGGATGCGGCCAGAGTATTCAGGAATCCGTTCGACATGTAAGACTTGGAGAGTTGGAAGGTTTGCAGGAGGAGGAGTAGCTGTGGTTTTCTGTGTGAAATAGGGCTTTGCAAAGACAAAGATAAGAATGAGAAAGATGATAAGCCAGAATCTCTTTATGAAAATTGACTTTTTACGTTGAACAATACGTACCATGATCCAAGCAACAAAAGTAATGAGTAGATGTTAAAAATAATAATCACAAAAAAAATGTGGAAGATCGAAACGTAAAAGAGATTGTACCAACCGCGTAGTTTTCTATCTCTCAGGAGGAAAAATGAGCTTATGAAGATCACGCCGATGACAAAAAACACCATCCTGAAAAGTAGTATGTTGATCATAATGAGGCCGGTGTTAGCTAGTGGGTCGATGACTTCAAGCGACATCTTTGGGAGGATTGAGCCTAAGAAAGGGACGATCGCCGCAGCAATCAATAAAGATCCAATGCCTAAATATATGATTGGAAGGAGGAAAAGTAGTCGTTTCTGCACGGATTTTGAGGGTGATGGGAGGCGTGAGATCATGGTGAACAAAAACTCCTCAATGTCAGAAAACGAACGTATAGGGTTGCGGATTTTCATAGTTTCATTGTACCAAGCTGCCCAGAAAAGTGAGCTGTAATATCCTCAGGTGACGTTACTAAGTGAGCCCCATTCTTTATAAGCATATTTGTGCATTGCGCATTGTCTGAGTCTATTTGGCCTGGAATGCAGTAAACATCTTTGCCTTGTTCTGCAGCATTTCGAGCAGTAATGCAGGAACCCGAACGGATCGTCCCTTCGATTACTAACGTAGCGTCGGCAAGGCCTGCAATAAGCCGGTTTCGGATCACAAAATGGCCAGGTTTTGCATCAGAATAAGGCGGAAATTCTGAAAGGATTGTTCCGCCGGATTCTATGATGGCGGCATACTGTTGAACTTGTTGCGGAGTTTGTTCAGCAAGAACCCCAGTCCCTAAAACCGCAATAGTATTGCCTCCTGAATCAATACATGTTTGATGAGCATAGGAGTCGATGCCCACAGCCATGCCTGAAATGACAGTGAATCCAGCTTGAGTAAGCTGTTGGGAAAAATAACGTGCGCATTTGATTCCATAAGGTGTTGGTTTTCGGGTACCAACAATAGCGATTGTTGGTGAGGGTTTTGTGAGAAACGAAAGAGATCCACGAACAAATAGACACATCGGAATGGGCGAAATGGACGAAGCGCCTTTGTGGCGATTCAAAGAGCTAAATGGCACAATGTGTACACCTTTTTTATTCAGGGCTAAGAATATCCTATGGGGCATGTTTCTCTTTTTGAAGAGGGAGATGCTCTCCGCTTTCTTTTTGCCTATGAGAGCCTCTAAATGTGTGGAGCTTTGATAATAAATATTTTCTGGGGTACCAAAAACGGCTAAAAGTTTTGAGAAGGTGTGCATGCCTATTCCTGGGATCATAGAAAAGGCAAGATAAT
The DNA here is from genome assembly GCA_018062605.1 of Candidatus Woesebacteria bacterium. Taxonomy (GTDB): domain Bacteria; phylum Patescibacteriota; class Microgenomatia; order UBA1406; family HO2-37-13b; genus 2-02-FULL-43-11-A. Next base: position 11,674 of record JAGORW010000006.1, read on the forward strand.
AGGGCAATTGATCGGAATGATCTAAGGATGGATGTTGTGAGTTCATGAAAGGGAGTATAGAGAAGAATTATGAAAGAAAAATGAAATAGTGAGGGGTATGGCGAAAGATTCGACATACCCCTCTTAACCGGCGCATTGTGTAGTTAAATCTGGGCAAAAGTTGCCCGGCTCCTCTATACAAGCAGGAGCCGGGCTTCACCGCCCGTTGCCCAGGTTGTGAATCGGGAAAAAGTGCAGGGCTCCTGGTTGAGGCCAGGAGCCCTGCCGAGGCAAAGAGTGCGGCCAGAAATCGGAAAAAGTGCCGGGCTCCTAGCTGGCAGGCCAGGAGCCCGGCGAGCCCCATGCACCGAAAGGAGGGTGTGATGGAGTCAAAGAAAGTGGGCCCAGTCTCGTGAAATACTGAAAGTACTCCAAAAGACTGGGCCCGTGCCCGGCTCCCCCAGGAACTGAGGATAGTAGGCGCTTTGAAGACCGTCTTAACCAACGAAGGTACCGGGCGAGCCCTTTGGCAAGCCTCAGGGCTCGCCCGGCTGCTGTCGTCGGGGTAGTAATCGTTATCGATGACCAGCCGGTCGAATGTTGCGACGAGGCCGGGTTGTAGACCCTTTCGGATTTCGAAGATTGTCATCCTGCCGCTTTGGGGCAGGTCTCTTTGGAATCTTGGTCTCCTGGGGCATAATTGCCCATTGAGTGACCAAAGGCCTGGATGGCTTTGAGGCTGCATCCGGGGGCGCTGTCACAGCTGTCTCGACAAATGTTTGCGGGCTTTCAAAGCCAGCGACAGATGTGAGTGCATTTAGTACCAGTGCAGGATGCATGAGAATCTCCTTTGTTAATGGGTAGTAAATGAATGTTAACTACAAAATGTGCCTTATTTGGAACGAGCGACAGTATCTCTTAGTCATCTACGCAAAGAGATGACTAGGACTGTCACCAAACAGTTGTTGTTAAGCTGTGCAATTACAGCGTTATCACAAGCTATTTATGAATAGTATTATAAGACATTATCGCATTAAAGTCAAAAAGACCTTTTCCAATTAACTCGTTAATCTGTTCATTGAGCGCTGCATGCTATAATGAACCTATGGAAAAGTTTTATGTTACAACTCCAATCTATTACGTAAACGCGGGGCCTCATATCGGCAGTCTGTATACAACGTTAGCTGCAGATGTGATTGCTCGTTATTATCGCCTCAAACTTGGTCCAGAAAATGTGTTTTCTTTAGTAGGAACTGATGAGCATGGTCAAAAAGTTGCGGAAAGCGCAGAGAAAGTTGGTATTGATCCTCAATCATTTGCAGATTCTGTCGTCCCGCTTTTTAAGGATGCTTGGAAAAGCGCGAACATTTCATATGATTATTTCATCCGAACTACTAATGAAGGTCATAAAAAATACGTAAAAGAGGTGTTTGAGAAAATCTATGCTGCGGGGTATATATATAAAGGTTTATATGAGGGTTTGTACTGTGTTGGTTGTGAGAAATTCATTACTGAAACTGAGATGGTCAATGGCCGCTGCCCGCTTCATCCGGATAAGGATTTGGTTCATCAAAAAGAAGAGAACTATTTCTTTAAGTTAAAAGAATTTGCTCCACGCCTCTTGGAATTAATTCAAAACGGGGGGTACGATATTCAGCCAGCAAGTCGAAAAGCTGAAATTGTTGCTCGATTAGAACAGGGAGTTGAGGACATTTCAATTTCACGCGAGACGGTTTCATGGGGGATTCCCATTCCGTGGGATGAAAAGCACAGTTTTTATGTGTGGGTTGAGGCCTTATGTAACTATTACACTGCTACTCGTTCTGTTGAAGGAAAAACCGATTTTTGGCCACCAACGCTTCAACTCGTTGGGAAGGATATTGTCTGGTTTCATACCGTCATTTGGCAGGCTCTTCTTTTGGCAGCAGAACTTGCGCTTCCAAAAACGATTTTTGCCCATGGATTTTTTACCATTGATGGCCAAAAGATGTCTAAGTCTTTAGGAAATGTGATAACGCCTGCTCAAATTATTGAAAGATATTCTGTCGATGGAGCTCGCTATGTTTTGATGTCTGCCAATCAATTTGGAAATGATGGAGATATATCATTGGCAAAATTTGATGAGTCATATAATGCTGATTTGGCTCATGGATTGGGGAATTTAGTTGCACGGGTTGCTAAACTTGCAGAAGGGGAAGCCGGTCTTGAAGCTCCTCAGAGTTTTTCGGCGTCGGTTGCTGGCTTAATTGAATCGTGCTCACTTGATGGTGCTTTGTCAGACATTTGGGCTTCAATCAAGAAAACTGATGCGTATTTAAATCAGCATGAACCATGGAAAATAAAAGATGATCCAGAAAAGCGATCTGAAATTGTGATGGCAGCCGCTAAAGATGTTATTCAAATTGCATATGATGTACAACCATTTATGCCTGAAACATCCGAGAAAATTCTTGCTCAATTTTGCGGGGAATCCATTACAGTGGAGAAAGCTTACTTCATGAAAATCGCTTAATTTTTGGTCCTATTCTGTTCGCGAAAAATATTCTTTCAGAACCTCTTTTGCAATGGGAGCCGCCACGTTTGAGCCTTCTCCTGAGTTTTCAACCATAACAGTGAGAACAATTTCTGGCTTGTCATATGGTGCAAAAACGGTGAACCATGCATGTGGCATATGATCTTTTGATTGAGATTCTGCCGTTCCAGTTTTACAGCCAACCTCAATGCGTCTTGTTCCAGCAATTTTCGCAGAATCCGTACTTTCTTTGTCTACATTCTCGCCTGCAACCGCTGAGTCATCCTTCACACGAAAATCGAAAAATGGCCAACCTGTTCCTCCTGATTCACAGGCAGCTTTCATACCTTCTTTCACGATTTGAAGATGCTCTTTATCAATTTTCATATCAATGCAGCGGTCATCATCTTTGGCAATCTCGGCGTTTTCATCTGCCCCAGATTTCAGAATAGTTGGTTTACACAGCTTTCCACCATTTGCCACAACAGCAGAGGCTCTGGCAATCTGTAACGGTGTAACCAACAAATATCCTTGACCAATTGAAAAGTTGTATGTGTCTCCGGTGAACCAGCCTTCTTTCAAAACTTCTCTTTTCCAAAACGGGGAAGGAATACTGCCTGATGCTTCATCCATTTCAATACCTGTTCTTTTGCCAAATCCGAATAATCCTGCCCATTTCTTCATTTTTTCGGGGGAGAGCTTTTCTCCAATGGTGTAGTAATAAATGTCGTTGGAGCGTTGCAAGCTTTTTTTCATATCGACTGCGCCGTCGGTTTTTCCATATTGAAGGTAAAACCAGTTGTGGAATGTGAGCGGCCCAGCTTTAATAAAACCGTTATCCTGAACAGTGTCATCTTTATCAATTACGTTCTCTTGCAAAGCGCCAAGTGCAACAACAGGCTTAAACACAGAGCCTGGTGGATAGGTACCAAGTGTAGCTCTGTTAAAAAGTGGTTTATCTTCTGATTTTACATACTCCGCAACCTTTCGTGTTCTATCTTCAAAGTCCTGAGAATTAAACGATGGGAAGGAGAGAAGCATCAAAACTTCGCCAGTTTTAGGCTCTAGGGCAACAATTGAAATCTTTTTGGAAGGAAGATCAACCTCTTTTGTGCTGGTAATGGCGTTCGCTTCAATGATGTCAAAGGCTTTTTGCTGCATTTCCGCATCAATGCTGAGCTTAACGTCATTTCCGCTATGAGGTTCTACCTGTGAAATAGTGCGAATTGGTTTGCCATAAGCATCGGTTTCGACAAGCTTTTTACCTTTTATCGGGCGCAAGTGGCATTCAAATATGGCCTCTATACCCTTGATCCCCACTTTGTCATTAACTTCCAATGGCTGTGCACATGCATCGTGCTTCAGCTGATCTTCAGAAGCTGTTTGGCGGTACCCAATAACATGTGCAAGTGCTGAACCATTAAAATAGGTGCGCTGATAGATGTTCTCTTTCTCATCTGTTTTGGTCGACTCTGCGATAACGCGATTTTTCCTATCATAAATTGTTCCGCGAATTCCTTCAATATGCAATTCTTTAATGCGATTATCTTCTGCAACGTACTTGTAGTATGAACCTTTGACGATGGTCAAGTGGAAAAGTCTCATAAATCCAGCTAGAAAGAGGAAGGCGATGCCAAGTGGAATAAGGTAGCGACGGATGTTCTTTTCTGAGGAATGATCGGCGGTAAATCGGATGTCATGGGAAGCTTTGGAAAATGGAGCGAAGCGAGGGTTCATAGTGACATCATTATACCAAGACAGTATAATATGGGTGCGGCAAAGAAGCTTATTACGTCGCGCAGTTTTCTCAACACCTATGCGAAGATGGATTGTTCTATCAGTGTCAATATTGTTTTTTATAATGATAGGACTTAGCACGCCTGCTCTTTTTTCTAAAGAGGTATCAGCAGCTACCCAAAAGCCAACCTGTAAGGCAGGTGTCCACTTGATTTCTCCCTCTGATAATCACTTTGAAATGGCTGCAGATCTTATTAACGGTCCAGATAGGGAAGGTGAATATTGTTTTGTCACCCTAGTTGCTACGAGAAAAGAGATGAACACCGAGTATCTGCAAAGAGTCAACAATCTCGCCCGAGAACACCATATCCAAATTATCTACAGAATTGAAGAGGGCTTTACTGCTAACGGAACGTGGTTGATGCCAAATGAAAAGACGGTACAGACATTCATTGATGCCATGAGTGAGATAACACTTGCGAATAAAGATGTCTATGTTGTGTTAGGGAATGAGCCTGAACATGCAGCAATGTGTGGTGGCTGTACGCCGGAATCATATGTTGATTGGGCAGATAAAGCTCTGGATATGCTCAATGCTGCACCGTTTAACGCAATCGTTATGCTTGCGGGTCATGATGTGTATTCACCACAAAATCCACCTGACTATTATGATGCGGGAATTTTTCATGAGCGAATGTATAAGCATAAGGGTGAGGTGTTATGCAAAATTGATGCGGGGGCTTTTCATAGCTATCCTCCGGGGGATTTTAGAGGGAATGGTTTTGGCGCGGGTCGATATTCTCCTCGCGGATATGAGTGGGAACTTGAAATAATGAAAAAGTTTGCTCCAGAGGGATGTAAAGATCATATTGAAAATTTGCCGGTTTTTATTACAGAAACAGGATATAAAGTTGGGCAAGGAGGTGTGGATGATCAAACTGCATATGAACACATGAGGGGGATTTTAGAATATTATGCGAATGACGATCAAGTGGTTGCTTCAACAGCTTTTGTTTTTATTGCCTGTGGTGAGCCATTTACCCCGTTTGCGATAGCTGGGTGTGAAGGGACAGACCTTAATGGAGTTGGTCAAGCGATTCGTGATATGCCCAAAATAAAAGGTTCGGTGAATCATGAATTTAAAGCACATACGACTTTGGAGTGCCCGAAAGACTTAGTTGAGAACTTGGATGTACTGTGTGTTTTTGAAGCTAAAAATCTCGGAACGGATATTTGGAAGGGAAGCGATGGGGATTATGAGCTTTCACTTATCGGATTTGATGGGAAAGGATTTCATGGACCTCGATACTCGTTTTCAACCTTGCGAGAAGTGAAGCCTGGTGAAACGCTCAAAGCTCAGCTGCGATATAATCCCGGTACAAAAATTGGTGAGCATCCAGTAATTATAGGTTTAGCCAAAAATGGTACATTTTTGCAAGCGCTTACTCAAGCAAAGTTGCAGGCATTTGAAGCGCCAGTATTAGTTGTGCAATCGGAAAATATCTTGGGAGCAAAAACCACTGCGGATGAAGAATCTGTTCAAGTGCAGGTGTTTAATGAAAACGAAAAAGTGATTTTTAGAAAGAAAGTGGCTGCTGTTGATGGTGTTTTGAATGTTGGTAAGGTTGGTGGAGTTGGATTTACAGGGTGTTATCGAGTGGTGTTGTTGGTTGAAGGAAACTTGCCGGTTCAGAAAGGATGTGTCCCTTTCGACAAAGGTGAGAACATTGTTGAGATGCCTCGCTTGTTGCCTCTTGATACTGATAAAGATGGAAAACTAAGTTTATCTGATATTCTGTCAAAGAGATAAATTAGTTTAAATTGGTTGAAATCAGTTTAAATCAGTGTAAATTGATGGAGATTTTTCTGAGTTCTTCTAAGTGATTTTCTGTATCTTCTTTCAAAAAGCTTCCTGGGCATACGGCGTTAGGGATGTATTTTTCTGCTAAAACTTGAGGTAAAGTTGTGTCATTTATTCCTCCGTCAAGTTGAATTTTTCCGAAATATGATTCTTCTCGTAATGTTTTAATATGACGTAATGCCCCTTCATTGAAAGGGCGGCCTTGAGAGCCGGCCTCGATAGTCATTATTTGTACAATGGGGAAGGCAGAAATGAGGGGAAGATTTTCCTGAACGTGTGTCTTCTCTGAAATGACAATTCCGTACTCAAATTCAGAGCAATCATTTTGAAGTGCCGCGTAAAAATCTACACATTCAGGTCCATACCACGATTTTAGAGCCTCAAAATGAAGAAGAATCGTCGGGATTTTCATAAGGTGTGTGACCGTAGTGAGAGCTTGAACGTTTGGAAGAAAGTCTTGAACCATTAAATGAAATTCTGAAGTTGTTGTTTCTGGAATTGCCGTTTGGTGTTCTAAGATATATGTAACCCAATTATCAACAGAATACGTTTGCCCATCAACTAACAAGCCATCCGCAATGTCAATTTGCACATGAGTAAACAGATGCGCGATGCTCTTTATGTAACGCGCTACGGTTCCAGGATCGTTTTCTAGAATTGAGGGAAATATTTCGAGTGAGGAATCCTCAGAGTTAATTTCTAGTGACATATTCTTATATGGAATTGAGCTCATCAAGTTTTAACGTCCTGCGGAGATATTTTTCTTCAAGCGACTCTTCAGTTGAAAGAAATGCTTGGATGATGCTCTGTGCTTCTTCGGGTGAGATGTATTCAGCGGCAAGTGCGAGCATATTTGCATGATCATTTTTTCTTGCGTGGATTGCATGTTCTTGACTCATGCAGAGAGCACAGCGGATCCCAAGAAAGCGATTAGCCGCAATAGAAACACCTATTCCAGAGCCACAAATGGCGATTGCTGTAGACTGGAGGGTGGGAGAAGGGCTTTGGGTTTGATTGGAGGTAAGGAGCCTTTGAGCAGCCTGGCGAGTAAAATCAACGAAGTCATCTTGAGGGTCAAGCTGAGTATTTCCACAATCTTCAACTTCGTGGCCAAGGGATTGGAGCCATGGCCTGAGCGCCTCTTTGAGTTGAAAGCCACGATGATCGGCCGCGAGAAAGATTTTCATATTGATAGTATACGTGCAGGGTCAATCCTTATCAAGTTCTGCCCAAATTAATAATGTTGGAGAACTCCCCGAACATATTATATTGAGACTTTAACTTGCACACTTTTTGTGTTCACACCTTTTACGCTATACTATCCACATGTTTGACACGCACACCCATTTAAATTTCCCTGATGCCTATTCTGATCTTTCTGCGGTTATTTCTGCGGCACATACGGCGGGGGTAACTCATATGCTTGTGCCTGGCACTGATTTGACGTCATCTGAGAAGGCGGTCGAGATTGCTCAAATGGACTCGAATATCTATGCGGCGGTGGGGATTCATCCATCGGACGTTACTGAGTGCCTGCCAGATACACTTGAAAAACTCGAGGCTCTTGTACTTTCTTCAGAGAAAGTGGTGGCAATTGGAGAAATTGGCTTGGATTATTATTGGATATTTAAAACGGTGGGCGGGGATAAGGCTCAAAAGCCTGCTCGAGATGAAGTCTTTGCTGTTCAAAAAGAGTATTTTCTAGCTCAGCTAAATCTTGCGATAAAACACAAGAAAACTGTGGTTATTCATTGTCGCCAAGCGAAAAAGCCTTTGTTGGAAGTGTTAAATGAACAGTGGAATGCGGCATTTACTGGCAAAATGGTTTTCCATTGCTGTGAGCCGGACATGGATTTACTAAACTTTGCCCTTTCTCATGATGTCTATATTGGCTTTGATGGAGATCTTACGTACAATCAAGAAAAACAAGCATTTATTCAGAATGTACCAATGGAGAGAATTGTTATAGAGACTGATGCACCATTCTTAACGCCTGAGCCAGTTCGTCAAATAAAGAAATTTCCGAATGAACCCGCTCATGTAACATATGTGGCCGATGCAGTTGCACAATTTAAAGGTATTTCACGAGAAGAGGTGATTATGAGAACGATGGAGAATTCTCTAGAGCTTTTCAGCCTCAAATAATCCAAAGTTATGCCTGGCCAATCTTAAATTCAACCACATCCCCATCTTTCATTTCATAATCTTTACCGCCGAGAATGGCTTTCCCTGAAGCCCTAGCGCCAGCCCAACCACCAGCTTCAATAAAAACATCATAGGGGACAATTTCAGCTTTGATAAAGTGTTTTTCAAAGTCTGTGTGGATAACTGCAGCTGCCTGAGGAGCAAGAGTGCCTTTCGTAATTGTCCATGCGCGAACTTCTTTTACACCTACTGTGAGATACGAAATTAACTGCAATTCTGAATAGGCCTTTGCAACAAGTCGATTTAGACCTGTTTCTGAAAGTCCAAATTCAGCCAAATATTCTTTTTGATCCTTTTCATCAAGAAGTGACAGCTCCTGTTCCATTTTTACTGAGATGATGAGAAAGTCAGTGTCATGTGGACAAGCTTCCGCTAACAATGCACGCACCTGTTTCTCAGTTTCTGCCATGTTCAAAAGCTGTGCTTCTGAGACATTGCATACATACATAACCGGCTTAAACGTTAACAAGTTGAACATGCGTAATGATTCAATATGCTCAGCAGATAATCCTGCATGGCGTGCCGGGATACCCGTATCCAATTTTGCCTTGAGAGCTTCCAGAGCTTCCCATCGCTGTTTATCTTCTTTAGTTGCAGCGCCTTTGGGTTCTCTTTGGCGAGAAAGAGTGCTTAAATCTGCCAAGATAAGCTCAGTTTCAATTGTTTGAATATCGCGAATTGGATCAACAGATGTATCAACATGCAGAATATCTCCATCTTCAAAAAGCCGCACAACATGGCAAATTAAGGATGTTTCACCAATATGGCTTAAAAACTTATTACCCAAACCTTCGCCTTCGGAAGCCCCACGAACGAGTCCTGCAATGTCATAAAATTCAATTGCAGCGGGGATAATTGTATTGGTGCCAGCAATTTCCGCCAAAGGCTGTAGGCGAGAATCAGGCACTTCAATAATGCCAACATTTGGCTCAATTGTAGCAAACGGATAATTCGCAGCAAGAGCCACCTGCTTTTTCAACAAGGCATTAAAAAGGGTTGATTTGCCGACATTTGGAAGTCCGACGATTCCTACAGAAAGGGCCATTGGCATATTATATCAGGTAAAATGGGCGTATATAGAGAGTAAGGTGAGTAGGTGCACTGGATTGTAGTTTGGATTGTAGTTGGATTAAATTCACTTTGACTACTATAAAGAAATAGGGGCGCGGATGACACTCTGAATGAGTGTACCCGCGCCCTTTTTGCAAAATTACATCTATGGTATCGAGACTTAGGCGGCTTCTTGCCTATACTCCCGTGGCGCTCTGCCTGCCGTGGAGATCCGGGGAATGACTCCCATCTCACCGTAATCCAACTCGATATCGGAGATGGCTTCTTCGAGGTCTCCGGCCTTCACACGCTCTGGTGTGAAAAGGATCGTCGGTCCGAGAATCTCTGCCATTTCGCCAAGGATTAGCCGAAGGCAGTCGGTGTTGGGTTCCTGTGTGTCTCGAATGAGCAAGAGCCACGGCTCTCCATCCATATTGAACATCCGGAGCGTTGCGCTTTCGGGAATGTCCCCTGAGAGCAAGCTTCGGATCTGCATCTGGGTGGCTTCGGTGATGGGGAGCAGACCTGTTACCAAGGTATTATCCTCGATCTTCAGACCCGTTGCCATCTTGATCTCAAAACTGAAGGGTGTGATCGTGAGTTGCATCTCACCCATGCCGATTGCGGACTCATCCGTCGGGCTGAACCCCACGTAGATGCCCTCCAACCCTGCAAGCGGGGACTGAACCTCGCCGTTGAGTGTTGAAAGGATAGCCCTCCTTGTGTCTGCCTCAGGAAGACCCCACTGATCATTGAGATCGGCTAGGGCCTTGGCATAGGCCTCTGAGGGACGACGACAGTCGCCGTATGTTGCCGAAGGTTTTCGGCCACGTTGGCGCTGACGAAACCCGTGTGCGACCACATAGAGAGCCGAGCCCTGGGTGAGTTTTCGAATTGCTGAACTGTTCATCTGGAATGCCTCCTTAGGCGTTGAATCGGATACCACAGAGTGTGAATGTGCGAATTGAGCCAGTAACAAGACACTACGTGCTCAAGCTAGTCGGTTCGCTGGCATTATAGCATAGATACTATAGGGCTGCAATCCGGAATTGGATGAAGTGAGTTCATTGAAACGAAGAAAACATTATTCTAAGAACATAAGTAAAGCATGCTCTTGAATTCTGGTCGTTTCGAGTGGAACACTTCCATTATCTCAATAAATATAACGGCTTGCTTATGGTCAGTCTTTTTTAAACAATCCTTGATGCAATGCATCAATCAAATCATCTTAACAAGGGAACTTCAGGACAGGCTTTGAATTGAATGGTTTATTGGGTAATTGACCCTTGGTTGGACCTATAGTATAATATGACACGTAAGTAAAGCCGGAGATGCAATTTTCGGACTCATTTGCGTAAAATAGCACGTTAAAGAAAGAGGAGGATACATGTCGAATTTGCGGGTAGTCTCTGCCAGAAGAATCCATGTTGGTGCTTATCGTACGATTCAAGTCCGGTTTCTCGAGAATTACTATGTCTATCTTGAGATGGGTTTGACAGACGATGGGTCGGGCAAGCTACTGCAGCTTTCTATTCTCAAAAACCTGACTTTTGTTTTCAGGTACTCCTTGAAACTGAACGAATCCGCAGTTGAATATGCAAATGCAGATTTTACGCAGCAGACTGCCGCTGCGTACTTCGAGGCGGCACAGGTATATCTGACTGAAGATCGCCCGAGGGCTCTGGCTTTTCCTGGCACATTGTGCGAGGAGACCATGCAGCTTTTGCAGAGGATGAAGGCTGGAGAGCTTGAGGTTTTGCCTCTAGTTGACTTTACGAATATGTCCAGCTAATCTGAGACATCAAGGCACGCAAGTAAGGCGTTTATCGTCTGAAAGCGTGCCTCTTTTTTTGCTTCTACAGTATGGCGCTTCAGGCTCAGATCTGTTGATCAACATTGCCCCCATACAAAGAATCTAAAATCACATGTGTATCGAAGATGCTTATTATGTATGTCCACATTGGCAGTGAATACCACGTTAGCCTATTTCAAGCTCCTGTTTACTATAATACCGAGCTTGACCTTCTCAACGCCTTGCCGCATACTATCCCGTAGAATGCGAGAGTCATTTGGGGCTGTTCTTATAGCTGGTGGAGAGGGAATGCGTTTGGGTTATAAAGATGGCCCGAAGGCGCTTGTGCCAATCCGGGGAATTCCATTAGTCTCTTTTGGTATGTATGCACTTATCGAAGCTGGTTTCGCACCGGACACCGTTACAACTGTAAGAAATGCTCAAACGGATGCTTTAGAGCGTTATCTCCGCGGTAAATCTCAGTTTCTTCCTCAAAAAAGCCCACTGGGGAATGCTGATGCGTTGCATATTGCAACGTGCGAAATTAATGGGAATGCAGAGAATGTTATCGCAATCCACGGGGATGACGGCTTCTTTCTTGCTGAGGATCCCCAAAGAATTCAAGAAATTATGGACGAGCATACTCGTAATCGGGCTGATATTACAGTGGTTTTAACTCCTACGGCAGATAAAAATATTCATGGGAAGAGATATTCGGTTGATCAAGACGGGCGAGTAGTGGCAGTTACTGCTTTAAATGAACCGAGACTTCCTTTCACCACATCAGGCTATTTTTCTGGAGTCACAGTGTTTAGAACCCAATTATTTAATGACATCTTCCCTCTTATTCAACCCTTTGATGGAAAGAAGGGCCCCGAATATGGTATCTCATCAGTTTTTCAACTTGCACTTGACCCAACCTTTAAAGAGAGTATAGGGTTTTATGGACATATATGGCCTGGATTTTGGCAGGGAATAAACACTCAAGAAGATCTTCAGAGAGTTGAGACGCACATGCGATCAACTCATGTAGCGGAAAAAATAGTTGGGATTAATGGGTTTAGAAGATCGTCTTGATCTTTTAAAAAAGCGGCAAGCTCATCTTTATGAACATGAATAAGCTCTGAATGTTCATCATTCAGGATGCAGTTTGTAGACAGATGCTCCCGGGTGTTTAGATAGTCAACTTGGAATACAATAGCAATTCGAAATGAGTCAGTTTCAACGATTCCGAGCCCTTTCTCTATGACAACATCTGAAGATTGGATGTTGAGCTCTTCATGTAGCTCTTTTTTAAATGTCTCTGCAAGATCGGCAGAGGTTGTAAGGATATGCTCATCCTTATTAAGAGAGCCCCCGATAAAGTTGATTGAATTCGTCTGAATAGAGTTGGCATGTTTTTTTGAGAAAACATAGTAATTATCACTCGTTACGATTGGCCCAGAGACATACATTGCATTTGGCCTTTCTGAAAATGGCATGTTGGCAAACTCATTTCGCATTCGAGAGGCTGATTGTGTGGCTTTGTAATCGGTCAAACCAAGTGTAAGTGTGAGTGTGTCCGATGCTTCTGAAAGTTCGATAAGTCTATATACAATTCCATTCCAAATGGTATGTTTTACATTAAGCTCATCCCAAATCTGATTGGCACGCTCAGTGAGATGCTGAGGAAAGAGGTACTCACGATCGGTGATATCCAGGTGGAGCTTTTGTGGGTTGAATTGCGTGTGGAGGATATTCATTTGATATAATGGGACAAATCTGATGAAAACTTCACCTTATCATACCGTAGAAGGGTTGATATCTCAAGAACTCTTGATTGTAGGAAAGAATTCTATCCTTCACCCCACAACTGTGTATATTTTAGAAGATTACCAAGGAGTAGCTCGCCCAATAACAATTGGTAATAATGTGAGAATTGATCCATTTTCCATACTTTTCGGAGGAGTGACAATAGGAGACAATACTATTATAGAGCCCTATGTGACTATAGGTAAACCCGAGCTAGGCTATGCGGTTCAAAAAGAGTATTCGGGCGAAGGTAAAAATACGAAAATTGGAGATAGGGTGATTATACGGGCTCATGCAACACTCTATGATGGAATTGTGATTGGGAATAAAACATCAATTGGGCACTATACTCTTATTCGAAATGATGTTGTCATTGGAAATCACACCCAGCTTGGACATTATGTGTGTGTTGAGCGTGGGGTGCACATCGGTAACTATGTCCGCTGTTCTCCACATGGTCATATTACGAGCGAAACAGTATTAGAAGATAGAGTATTCATTGGTGCTCATGTTGCAACGATCAATGATAAAAAGATGGTTTGGAAGGATAAAAAAGAAACTCCAACCTTGAATCCGCCATATTTTGAGCATGGAGTAAAGGTTGGCACAGGAAGCGTTATCGGTTCTGGTGTCCGAATTGGCAGAGAAACTCTCATTGGGTCACATTCATTAGTTATTTCAGACATTGCATCAAACTCAATCGCATATGGATCTCCCGCGAAAATTGTACAACCAGCAAAAAAACCAATCTCAAAGAAATGAGATGAATTGGCTGATAGATTTCATAGACAGCCTCGGCGTGCCTGATAAAGCAACTTTCGCAGAGCTTGCCGAACTTTCACACATGCTTGGTGCAACAAAACCTTCTGTTAGTGCAAAAGT
>JAGORW010000053.1:0-3001 GCA_018062605.1 Candidatus Woesebacteria bacterium
ATTTGTTATACTACCTATGCATTGGTCATTTGAGCGACGAGGAACCAGCTCTTCCCATTCCGAACAGAGATCTGAAACTCGTTAGCGCTGACGATACTATTTTTTGGGACAATAAGTCATGGCCAAGGCATAAAAGTACTCGAGTCGTCTGGAACTTTCAGAGAGCTCGAGTTTTTTTATGCCTATGTATTCTCATCTCCCCCGCAAAATCCACTATGGGTTGTGATACAATTACCCAACTCAAAGCACAGGCTCTTGAAGCTTTCTAGAGTGCTTTATTGCTCGTACACAATCTACACAAAAGGAGAATTTCATGACGATTGATCAGGCTGCCGTTGAGTTCGCTCTGACCCGGATAATGTTTGAACAGGTTCTCGGGAAGGATCTCGGGCAAGAGCTGCGGGAGGTAAGTGAAGCAGATCGATATGACATGCCAAATCCAGAATTCCGATATACACTAAATGGCTACTATTTCGCGGAACCAGGAGGCTACCCGGACAATCCATACATTCGATTATGCATGGGCTCGCATAGCACTATTTACATCCAGACGGCCATGCAACTGCAAGATGTCTTAGCGACATGGAGCCATGTGATTCCACGAAATCGACATATACGGCATGCAGATGTTGTGAGTGCTATGCTCAAGCTTATGCCTTTTAGGTCGTGGGACGGTTGGGATAAGCCCCAACGGCTGAGCAATATTACAGTGTGGAAGAATACGCAGTGGCTCCTTATCAATCAGGAGTTGTATGCAATTCTCCCTCAGTGGCAATTGCCGGTTCGAATCCGTTCACTCACGGATTTCGAGAATGCGTACGAATATGTAGAGCCCTAAAAGTAGATTGTGACGTACAAAGGGCTCGAGGGTTGGTTTTCCAACTCCCGAGCCCTCATTTTCATAGTTAACCAGTTAACTAGTTCACCAGTTAACCAGATGCTATACTATACACATGCATGATCCTATTAAGCGTGGGGAAAATAAGTCCAGCTATCTTCACTCCCTAACCTCTTATCCACAAGTAAAATTTGATCAGCAGGAGGATGACGAGGAAATAATTCTTTTGGTTCGAGCTCATCCAATTACGTTCATTCCGTGGATTGCCACTGCGATAGTCATTTTTATTTTGCCGATCATTTTTAATGTTTTTTTAACAGACCTTTTTTCTGTACTTCAAATCCTTTTTATCAACCTCTTCTGGTATTGTCTACTTGCAAGCTACATTTTCATGAATATTCTGTATTGGCTTTTCAATGTTGGTTTAATTACCAATAAGCGCGTGATTGACGTTGACTATTCGCTCATTGTGTACAAGGAAGTATCGGAAGCTACAATTGGAGATATCACTGATGCAACAGCCCGTACAGCTGGTTTTTTGGGTACGATGTTCAACTATGGAGATGTGAGTGTGCAAACCCCAGGTATGAATCAAAACATTGAGTTTTTATCTATTCCTGAACCTGATACAGTGGGCTCAACTATTAACAAAATGACAGCGAATCAATAATATGGATTTTTTTGAAAATACTAACGTCATTCCTATTTTTTTGAAGCTTTTTAGCATTGTTTTTGCGTTCCTCTACACTTTTTTCGCCTGGGCCCTCATCACACAAATTAAATCACTCGAACGAACTATCGATATAAAAGACGACGGACTGCTTGTCTTGCTTGCTAGAATACAACTTGTATTAGCACTAGTGATTGTTTTCCTCGCATTGTTTATACTGTAGATATGTGGTCCTGGGATTACAACATATATCTTGGTGATAACTCTGACACGCAGCATGTCGGATTCGCTACTGACGCAAATCTCTTTTTGATTGCTCAAGCTGATGGACTTGATGAATCTGCTTTCCACGAAGATGTTGAAGTTCTCAAACAGCACATTCTTTCTTCTAATCCACAGTCGCTTTCTGCCTTTCAAGGAGCTCTTAATGAGAGTTGGGGCCGACTTGACGGTATGCTTTCTTCATTTTCCGCTGCATGGATAGTTGGGAAAGTTGCCTATTTCGTGACGAGAGGTGAAGGGGAAATCTTCGTTTCACGTAATGGTAAAACCGCAAAAATGATTGAAGGTGATTCGTCCTCGTCAGGATTTATTGAAGATGGTGATTATTTTTTATTGACGAACAAGCCTTTTGCATCTGCCGTGAAAGTTGAACGAATTAAAAAATTGCTTCACAGCCATACTCCTCAGGAAAATGTTGACACCTTAACCCCGGAACTGAAAGCTTCAAATGATGTCGGTATGTTTGCATTGTTTCTAAAAGCTGCCAAAGTGGATGAAGAAGAATCTGAAGATGAGGAAGATGAAGTAGCTGTCGCTGCCCCAACCGAAGAAGAGGAAGGTGATGAGGAAAATCCTCAATCATTTAATCCCGTTGCAGCAGTTCCAGCACCTGTGATGGTTGCCGAAACCGTCGACATGCCTGTTCGACAACCTCTCCCACAAGAGGACATGGAAAGCTTTTCATACAGCCCCAGAGCTCCAAGAGGTGGAAAATTTGCAGCGGTCTTTGCGGGTTTTGCAGATCGTTTCTCAGCAGGCAAAACTATTTGGAAGAAAGTGACGCTTGTTATTGTGATTTTGTTGGTATGTATTTTGGGATGGAGTGTGTTCTCTGGAAATGCACGTCGTCAGAGGGAGAAGTTTATTGAAAAAGTACAAGCGGAAGCCCAAGTTATCAATGGGAACTTGTCTGAAGCGGAAGATTTAGTTGGCACGAATACTCAGCGCTCTTTAGAGCTTATTGACGGTTCAAAGGCTTCAGTTGCGGTGCTTCAAAAAGAAGCGACTGAAAAGGAAATCAAGGATGTTCCCGAACTGGCAGACTTAGAGAAAAAGATTACCGCTGTTGAGAACTCTATTCAAAAGAAAGAAGAAGCTCAATCTGAGGAATTTTATGATCTTAACTTGATTGAAAAAGGGACAACCGCAAAGAAAATGTTCTTAGATAATGATCGATTAGCCCTTCTGGATAGTGAAAACGATCAGGTTCA
>JAGORW010000053.1:3101-5734 GCA_018062605.1 Candidatus Woesebacteria bacterium
GGTGTTGTTGGAAAAGCGGATGACTTTGTTGTTATAGACGGGACAGGAATTCTGATTCTCGCACAGAATAAGATATATTTATTGAAGGAATAATCCTTTTTTTGGTGGCAGTCTGCTACACAAAATCACTTAACTTCTCTGCCAAATCCACCACTCTGTTTGAATAGCCCCACTCATTGTCATACCATCCAAAAATCTTCACGTGACGGCCATTCAGAACGCTTGTATAGTTTGCATCAAAAACGCATGAGAATGGGCTGCCAATGTAGTCTGAGGAAACGAGTTGTTGGGTTTCATAACCAAGAATGCCTCTGAGGTCTTCGTTTGAACGGCGTTGAAAAACGGCGTTAATTTCTTCGGCGGATGTTTCTCTATTAAGCAAACACACCATATCTGTAATTGACCCAACAGGCGTTGGAACGCGCAAAGACATGCCTGCAAAGTGGGATTTTGGAATATCTGTGACGCTGCACAGCGCGGTGGAGGCGCCGGTAGTTGTTGGAATGATAGAAAGCGCAGCCGCACGACCTCTGGTTGGGCTGTCGGCTTTGTTATCCACTAGAGCCTGTGTGCTTGTGTAGGCGTGTGTAGTAGACAAATGCCCGCTTTCAATGCCAAACTCTTCGTTCAAAACGCGTGCCATAATTGATGCGCAGTTTGTCGTGCATGACGCATTGGAAATGATGTCAGCTTGGGAGAAGTCAAAACGATGATCGTTTGCTCCTAAAACAACATGAGGAATCGAATCGTCTTTAGTTGGAGCTGTCAAAATGACTTTTCTTACGGAATCATGAAGGTGCTTCGACAAGCCTTCTCGATCTTCAAATACGCCTGTGCAATCAATCACCACATCGATTTCATGATTCTGCCATGGAATTTCCCGTGGATCTCGTGTGTTGTAGGCCTTAATAAACTTTCCATCAATTGAAATGCCGTCGTTATGTGCTTCGACATTTTTATTAAATGTACGATAGACGGAATCATATTTAAGAGTATAGGCAAGAGACTCAGGAGTTGTTGATGATGTGTTGATTGCTTCCAGAGAGAAAAATTCCTTATCTGCTGCAATGCGAGTAACTGCGCGACCAATACGACCAAAACCGTTTAAACCTATTTTAATTCTTTTCATACAGTCAGTATGAAGTACGAGTCATGCAAAATCAAGCTCAGAAAATGGGCATATGGAATAACTCCAAGGAGGGTTGTCCACATGGCACGTTCAAATACTCAAATGTAACGCAGGGCCCGTTATGTTGTGGAAAGAACTTATTCCTCGCTTTTGGCTTCAGAATCTCCGCCTTCAGCTGGAGCTTCTCCACCTTCTGATGGGGCTTCACCTTCTGCAGCAGGAGCTTCTCCTTCTGGAAGTTCAGTCTCTGTGCTTTCCTCCTTATGCTCAGCGATCTTCACAATCATGGTCTCAGGCTCTTGAATAAATGAATAGCCTGCTTCTGCTTTAACATCGGCAACAGTGATTGCCTGATCAACCTCTTTAAGATGTGTGACGTCAATTTCGATTGATTGAGGCATATCACTTGGCAAGGCCTCAACTGTGAGGGTATCGAGGAGTTGGTGAATTTCACCGATCTTTTGTGCAACAGCTTCTGCTTCTCCAATCAACATAATTGGAACTTCTGCTTCAATCTTTTTCTTCAAATCAACTTTCTTAAAATCAATATGAAGTGGATTCCCAACGACTGGATGCCTTTGAACATGTGCAACCATAACTGGGATTTCATCTTTGCCAAGCTGCAGATAGAGTACTTGAGTCTCTCCGGCCTTTCTGAAGAGTTTTAAGAATTCATGAGCATTCACAGTGATTGCAGTTGATGCAAAATCCTTGCCGAATATATTAGCAGGAGCGAGTCCTTGTTCTCGTAAAGTCTTAAGCTTCTTTCCCATGACTTCTCTCTTTTCAACGGCGAAGATTATTTTTTCTGATTTCTTTTCTGATTTGTGTGCTGACATAGACGTTATTGTTTAATAAATTCTGTAACAAATACTTTATTGGTTGACAGACTGCTATTGTATAGGACGGAATGGTTTTTTGCAACGCTCTTAAAGTTCTGATCGACGAGTAAAATACTTGGATCATAGGTGATATTTAAAGAGAAATCGCTGTTAAAAGCCCCGATCTGCTTTTGTAAGACTACTTGATACACATTTTCGCCTTGATGAAACTTTTGATTAAGCTCGTATGTTACGGTAAAAATCTGTGTTTGTGAAGGCGGAATCTTCAAAAGATACGAAGCAATTTTAAACACTCCACTTTTAGATACGGTGTAATCAAAAACGTCTGTGCCATCAATATCCACACTTTTAATCTGTGCATCAACTGGTAGGTAGACTTGAAAATAGTTTGTATAGGTTCCACCCGGTTTGATGCCAATTGATGAGTTGTTCGTAAATGCGACACTGAATTCATTAGAAATAGTGCCATCCTTGCCAATGTGCGAAGAAAGCTTCATCAGTTTATCAACAAAAAAGTTGGCTTTATTAACCCCAAGGTTCGCATCAACGGGGAGAATGTGATTTATAACGCAATTTTTACCTGACTGGATGCACTGAGGATTAAGAATTTTACCGCTCCAGCCCAATTGATCAATGTCCTTTTGCAAAGCCCCATCCTCAAC
>JAGORW010000054.1 GCA_018062605.1 Candidatus Woesebacteria bacterium
CTGATTGCAGTTCTAGGCGCCATAGTGTTTATCATCGCTGCGATCTATCACTATGAAAGTGAGAGTATGTTTACGCTGCTATTCGTAATACTCGGAATACTCACACTCATCTATGGGCTTTTTCTGATGGTACTGACCTTAACTAAGAATACGGCATTAGCTGCAACATCTTGGTTAAAAAAACTGTACGGAATTAAGGTAGATTCACATCTAAAGGATTGGATTATGACAGTTTGTGTCAGGGAAGCGCGAGAGGCCAAAGGAGTATCTTTGTTGTTTTTGTTTATGATTCTAGGAATTGGATTTTTGATGGGGTTATTTTTTACGTTGTAAGGTGTAGCTGTTAACATATACGAAAGTGCGACTTAAGATAGTAAATATACTAGTAAGGTTATAGGTGAGAATTGGGAATGTACTTGAAACTGTAGTGGGTTTTAGGCAGGATACAATTGGGCACTGGAAATTGATATAAACCAAAGAAAAACGGACTGATCAGCGTAAGCCAATCAGTCCGTCGATATTATGTCCACATTACGTAGTGGACTTCACGGTGGCATTTACCACACCTGGGTTTTGCCCTCCCTCTGAAGGTCCCAACCAACCCAGCTGACTCCAGCTTTAACCAGTCGCTTGACGACCGGAAGAAGCTGTGAACTCGTCCCACCGTTGGCGATGAGCGTGTAGCTCTCGCCTTCGACCGGTTGGAACTCGCTCACGGAGACGCCCTCAAGCCCTGCCGGTGGCAGGAGCTGATCGCCGTCTCGAGAGATGACGATTACGTCTTCCTCGTTTCCGAACTCACGTCGGGCATCGCTGAGGATGCCCTCGGTGTTTCGCCCAAGAAAAAGTATCAGCATGATAAACCCTCCTTGTTGAAGAGGCAAAATTGCCTCAGGCATGCTACAATCGCGCTCAGCGCGGATAATTCAACGAGCTTCTGTTTCGGCCTTTTGGCCTTCATCAGGGTAAGTAACACTTACCGACAGAGAGGGTTTTGTTAATCCAGACCCTCAATCTGGAAAGTAAGTGCGAATGACTACCAGTCCGCGCACTCTTCCTTCGGAACTTGCACCCAACGGGCGTACAGCCCACCGTAGTCGCCGCGGTATCCCTCTTGGCGGACACCGGCGACAGCGACGTACCAGCTGCCGTTGACCTGCACCAGCTGCCCTGCTTCAGGCCGCTGCGCAAGACGTGCAGATGTCCATAAACCCAAGGGTCCATTTTCTGACCCCGGTCGGCCCGCCTGGCTCTTCAACTCATTTTGAGTCACTTGCAGCTCCTTTTTTTGGGAATGTGCCGGACCATTTCCATCTAGCATCAGAGGAAACAAGTTCCCTGACGAAAGATGAAAGAATAGTATACCATATTTACTATAGGCTGTCAATAGCAAGGTGAATTTGGTTTCAGAAAGACAAAATAAATTCGAACTTGGTTTAGCCTCCTGAGCCAATTTGTCATTTAGACTGCCACGACAGTCTATTTCTATATATGAAGCTCAGCGATTTTATCACAACAGTATTAGTGGATATTGAGAACAGAGTCAACTCAGCTGGGAGAACCACGAATAGATACACATACCTTCATACAATAGGTAACAAGGGAGATGAGGGAGTTGAATTTGATGTTGCAATTACTGCTGGAGGAGAAGCACCTGGAAAAATAGGAGCAGAAGTCTTCTCTGTTGTGGCTAAAACTGAAGGAAAAGTAACCAGCGAAGAAGTCAGTAGAATCAGATTTATTGTAATGGTGGGTAATTACATAAAGAAGAAGTAGTTATAACCCCCTCACTACTACATCCTTCAAATACTGATTCTGAAAGTCAGTATTATCTCCTATTTTTGCTTTTCCATCTGAAACAAATCTACAGGAAAGTGGTTTTTTGTACTTGTTCGATAGGTTCTGTAACAAAGTAAGTATTCCAACAACTCGCATCGGATTTTCGTCAATGCCAATTGGATATGTATCAATACCGAGTCCACTATGTAAAGACAAGTAAATATTCCTCTCAAGTGAAAACTCCCCTTTTTCATATTCCTCTGCTAACTCAAAATCTTCTAAACATGGAAACATAAGTCCACATAATCCCACAGGTTTTGGATTCTGCTCTTTTAAATATTTTGTAATCTCAGTATATATCGCTGTTGTTGTGCTTTGAGGAAAGTCGAAACCCAATCTTCTTAGAAAGTTGATAAAACTACTCTTGCCTTCGAATAGTGGAGCTACTGACGAATCAATTCCTAAAAAGTCAGGATCATTCTGAAACATTTCAGTGATTTCTTCCCATGCACTCTTTGAAGCATCCAGCCATTCACTGATACTACTACATCCATCAGCTAAATCGGTTGCTTGGAGTCCTATCGAAAATCCATTTCTCTCATATGAAGCTGATGGCATAAACGGACTTGATGGAGCATTGTTAAAAACGTACGTGAAATTGAAAGTCTTGGATGCATTACTTTTTATAATGTCAAAGAGAATGCCTACATGTTCTTGTTCGATTTTCTCATGTGTTAAATCAATGTTAAAAAGCGTATTTGGAGTATTTAATACACCATCAAGTCGATTTTGAGCTTCATTTAAACTAAGCGAACCAAGACTCAAATAAAGACTTGGATCGTTGAAAATTCCATCTAGTTCTTTTGCACCTATACCAGATGTACATATTCGTTTCGTCTGAACAACATATTTTTTATCCTCAAGTTTTTTGCTTAGCTGATCAAGTTTATCCTTTAGCTCCGCTGTTGGGTTATCAGAAAAGTAACAGATTGATCTAATGTACTTATTTGAACTCATGTTTACATTGTAGCATACAATAAGCTGGTCCGAACTTGGTCCAGTCGCTGGAGCATTAGGTTGTTGCAAGGCTTCGTATGAACATCAATGCTCCCGATTTTACCAAACTAAATTGGCAATTTAATGTCGCACTAATCGGTGCTACATTTTGTGTATTCTCTCTCATTTACAATGATCAGTATATTTATTTGGGTTTTCTTACCTTCTTGTATGGAATAATCAGTCAAGCAATTATGCCTTCTATTGAAATGTATTTTCCTGAAAAAGATAAGTGGAGAAATTTTCTTATTGGTCAGGGATTTCTAACAATGTTATGGATATACTTTTCTCTTCAATCATACATTGAAGTGAGTTTTGATAGTAAAATTATTTCAACTGGGATCCTCTTTTCTGGACTTTCTGCTATCTCAGCATTCGCTGCAGCAATAGCTGCCATCTCTTCATACAAGCTAACAAAGGATAGTCGCTCCTCTGAAGTACACAAAATGTTTTTAGATTTAATGCTTAAGTATGATTTCACAAGTAGAAATGATCAAGATTATTTAAAGTGGCTCCTTTGATTAGACTATATCTTCTTAAGAACGGAGAAGTTATTACTATTGAGGGTGAGAATATCAAAGTTTTAGGTGAAGAAAGGTTATATTTGATATAATCATGACTATGACTCTTTCTTCCAAAGATGCTGAAATGCTCGATCTTGTGAACGAGCAAGATGAGATCATCGGCGAAGTTCTCAAAGTACAAGCAAATCAAGACCCATCTTTGTGGCATAGAGAAGTTGCGATCATACTTTTTGACAAAGAGCGCAAAGTGCTTTTCCAACAAAGGAGTGTGAAGAAAGCAGTTAATCCAGGAAAGTGGAGCATTAGCTGTGCTGGTCATGTGACAAAAGGCATGACACCTGAGGAAGCTGCTTACATGGAGTTAAATGAAGAACTGGGTATTAATACAAAACTCATCTTCATTGATAAAAATCTACGCAAAGAGCAACATGAAACTCACTTTACGTATTGGTTTCTTGGAAAATATATTAGAGATGAAATCAGACTCGAAACTGAAGAGGTTGAACAAGCCAAGTTTATATCTAGGACCGAATTGGATACATTGATTGACCCCAAGGTTCCCCCTTCAAATAGCGTGATCTATGCTAAACGATTCTGGAATGGCGACTTTGATAATTTTATTCGTGAATTAGAGTAATTGCATTTTTATGAAAACAACGTATATCCTTCATGGTGGTAGTGCACAACATGTTAATTCAGAAAATGATCCGTTTTTCAAAGAGATATTGAAGAAAACCTCAAACAATCCTCGCATACTTTTGGTTCATTTTGCCAGTCCCCCAGAGAGACTCGAGTCAAACAAAGAAAGAGACACCAGCCAGTTTCTGAGAAATAAAGGAAACAAAAAACTTATTTTTATTGAGGCGGTAGAAGTAAAATTTATTGAACAAATCGCCCAATCAGATGTCATATATCTGGGAGGTGGAACGACAGGGCAGTTAATCAGTGCGCTTAGTACATATCGAGATTTCGCTGATAGCTGTAAAGGCAAAATTGTTGCAGGTGAATCAGCAGGGGCAAACGTCCAAGCTAGCTATTGCTACAGTAAATCAGGAGGCGGGATTATCAAAGGATTAGGTATGGTTCCTGTATTCATGTACCCTCACTATGAAAAAGGTGGTGAGAAAGAAATTGATCTCACACAAATACCTGATTCTTTAGAACGCTTGTTTCTTGCTAATTATGAGTTTAGAGTATTTGAGATTTAACTCGTCCTGACCCAGTCCAGGCAGAGGAGCTTCACACATAGCGTATCAATGCTTTTAAACATATATCTATACAGTTTGTTAAAATCCAGTTGGTTATGATACATGCTATTATCGTACTTGGGAAGCCTAGTAAAGAGATTTACTACTCTTCTGATTTCCCATCTTCGAGTAACTTTGCATGGATTCCTTGGTTACGATAACATCTGCTGTCGCGAGCTTAGAGCCCAGGCTCCTTGATCTGCTCATAGCCATCCAGATTCTCCACTGGTGGGAGGTTTCCATACACCGCTTCCTCGTTGTGGCTGAGTTTGAAAGACGAGATGATGGTCTCAAAGACGTCATAGACTTTCTCAGAATGCGCGTATGCAAAGACAATTATATACTCCCCTCGATTCAACAAAGCATACTGCTGAGCTTCAGGATCGGTGGTTGTGAACATGGCAAATGAAGTATCTCCGAAAGGCTTTATGTCAGCTCGGCGCGTTGCAGTGAACATTGATTTTCCATCCGAATTATATCTATCGGTTATTGGCACGCTTCCTCCAACCTTTGTTGCCAGCATGTTCTCAAACATCGCGGGAAGATAGGTGTTGAGTTCTAAGTCTCGGCTGCTGTTAGGGATGTACGCATCCTTATAGAGGATTCCTGTAGACAGGCTCCATTTCCTCTCAGCCATTTGATCGAAGTATCCACCAGTTATCCATGAGCCCTCAACATTTGCACTCTGATTATTATATGGCCAGCCATCAAAACACCCTTCACAATATGGTCCATGCCATGGCATTTCAAAGGAATAGATGACGCTGGGATTATGAAAGCCCGTAAAGTTATATGCTACCCACTCTATGTCTTTTTGAGTTTTTGGCGGGACTTTCGAAAAAGCATCCCAGTCTGCATGAAGTTGAAGGTAGTAGAGATCGCTTTCAGGGACTTTGTATGCATCGATGTACTTTGCTTTTGGAGTGCTTGCCTTGAGATATATGATCCCATCGTCATACTGCTCAGCCTCCATGGCTCCTCCTGAC
>JAGORW010000055.1 GCA_018062605.1 Candidatus Woesebacteria bacterium
TTATCTCCGCTACACAACTCACTTGAGTCAATCTATATTTGCAAGTTCTGCATTGTGTATTCAAATGATTGAAGCTCTTAAGTACTATTCGTATGTAGATACAAGTCGGTTCTCACGGAGCATGTATATACGAGATACTTTTTTCAGAGAGCGTCGCAGTAATGTTTTGGCATTTTGTATTTTGCCCTACGAGTATCACATTCTCATTGAACAGTGCGCTGATGATGGAATTTATGACACAGTAAAGCGAACACATGAATCATTGACACGGTATTACAACTCAATGTTTAAAACTTCAGGAAGAGTTTTTGATGCCAAAACTGCTCGATTGGAATATATCTATCCAGAGTTAAAAGAGTACACAATTAAGCAAATTGAAGAACTTCCCAACTTCGTATTTCACACAAACTGGAAGTCATATCCCTGGAGTTCATATCAGCAGCGCAAGAAGTCACTTCTAAGCAGTCCTATTCAAATTGATCTAGCTGTAACGTCATTTTCATTTCCTTCCCATCACGCCAAAGGGTAACAGAAATTGAATCCCCAACCTTTTTACTTGATACAACTTTTTGCAAAATTTTATCATCTTCACCTTTTATCCGTTTGCCATCTAACTCCGTAATAATGTCCCCCTCGATAATGTCGGCTTTAGATGCTGGTGATGGATCAACAACTTCAACAACATATGCACCTTCTGGCACTTCATTAATTACAGCATTTTTTTGAGATATCATCTGATATCTGACACCTAAATATGGTCGACTGATTTTGTCTCCTGAAGATTGATAGTTCTCATACAATTCTTTTAACACATCAACAGGAATTGCAAAGCCAATATTTTGCGATTGAGCTGAAACAGCAGTATTAATGCCAATTACTTTTCCTTTAGAATCCAGAAGTGGTCCACCAGAATTACCTGGATTAATTGCGGCATCAGTTTGAATCACTCCATCAAGCCGTTCAACAAATTTTTCATAGGGTGAACCAGCTGTGATTCCTCTCCCAAGTCCAGAAATTATTCCGGATGTTACTGTATTTGGGAATTCTCCAAGTGGTGTGCCGATTGCAATCACTATCTGTCCAAGCTTGATTTTTGATGAGTCTCCCAGTTCAATTGGCAACAGGTCTCTTGTATCAACTTTTAGCAGTGCCAGATCATTTAATGGATCTCGAGAAATATTTTTAACGGTAAACGATTTGCCATCATTTGTCACAATTGTATATGTGGCGTCGGGATCTGCAACGACATGCTTATTCGTAACAATTAAATCTGGGGCAATTACAAACCCGCTGCCAATATTTCGTTCAAGTGTTTTATCTTCACCGGGTAAAGTTTTGTAAGGACTAACAGGATCAAAGGGATTAATTTGAATACGATCAGGTGTTCGAGTAGTTTTCTCATAGCCAATAGTTACGACTGATGGGAGAGTTTTCTCTACTGCAGAAACAATCGCGGATTCCTCAACAAGAATTTCAACCTTAGCAGGTATTTCAATTGGGCTTTGAAAAAGTGGCTTTTGAAATGGCCCAAACTTCGGTGGAGTAATATGGCCTTGGGATGTCCCATAGGTCCAAACTGCTACGAGTACCAATAATAGAATGATAATTCTCCTCATGTGTATATGTTATTTTGCTACTGAGTTAAGTACCTCAACAGCTTTGTTCAATTGAAGATCTGTTTCACGAGTCAAAGTATTTCCATCTGCGGTGTCGTTTTCAATTGGATAGTCAGGTTTTATTCCCTTTTCATTTATCCAGCTTCCTTTTGGAAGAATCCACTTAGAAATTGTGATATGAATTCCAGCTCCCCCAGTCAAATCTTCAGCAGTTTGTACGGTACCTTTTCCAAAGCTGTTTTCTCCAACGATTTTGGCCCCAACAGTATCTCGAAGTGCTCCTCCAACAATCTCAGCTGCGGATGCTGAACCTGCATTCATAAGCATAACAACTGGCATACCGATGAGTTTTCCATCGCGATCGGAAGTGTAGATATCTGGCTCCTGATCAGCATACTCTTGCTTCACAATTACTGTATCTTTTTTCACGAAGTCAGATGAAATATGAATAGCGCTTTGTAAGTATCCGCCTGGGTTTCCACGAACATCGATAATCATTCCCTTAATTTGTCCAGTTTGCTTTTTCTGAGCAATTTCATCTGAAATTTTGTCCCACAGATCATTCGTTGGATCACCAAAGCGTGAAAGTTCTACTATAGCAACGTCATTTTCATAGGTAACTTCAACAAACGGAACATTAATTTCACCTCGCTCTACTGGAATCTTTAATTCTTTGTCTGCACCTTCTCGAACAACTGTAAGCGCAACTTTTGTACCTTTATCCCCGCGGATTTTATTGACTGCTTCAAAAAGTGTCCAGTTTTTGGTTGAAGCACCATCGACCTCAATAATGTAGTCGCCCGGTTTAATCCCAGCACGTTCAGCAGGAGAATTTTTGAGAGGTGTAACAATCATTATTTGATTATTTTTCAAGCCGAGTTCTGCGCCAATCCCAAAAAACTTACCTTCTAGATCACGCTTGCTCTCTTTATTTTCATCTGGGGTGAGGAAGAATGTATAAGAATCTCCAACTGAAGCGACCATACCTTTAATTGCACCATAATAAAGCACCTTAGGATCAACTTTCTTCTTATCTACATATTTTTGTTCAAGTGAGTTCCAAGCCTCCCAGAAGAGCGAAAAATCAATATTTTGAGTGTTTCCCTCTTCCAAATTTTCAACGGAATATTTGTAAGCTGTATCGCGGGGCTTTGATTGAGCTTTGCGCTCTCCCATTCTATATCCAGAACCAAAAACGGCAATCAGAATAGCAACAATGATTATTTTATCCGTAAAAGATTTAAGTTGAGGTTTATTTTGTGAGTTTCCAGAATCCATAGGTGATTTAATTATAGGCAAAAATTTTCTTTTCGTGTGAGGAAAATACTATAAATGTATGGGGCTTTTTCGTGAGTGTTTCAAAATTGGATTCAGATATTTGTGCAGATGGCACATCTGGAGTCACTTCTCCAGAGACATATATCACACACCCGGCATCTAGAGCGTCCAACTTTGTAAAAATATGCGATGGAACATCTTGAATCACAACTGCATTGCCACGAATATCATCGGCATTCAGTGAAAAGTAATTTTCTGGTGTCGTTATGGTGACATCTCCCCCACCATCTCCGCCTTCAATAGCATATGTATCGACACTGACTCCGGAGCCAACCTTTACTGTGACAAGAGATTTTTCTAGATCGATGGAAGTAATGGTGCCATTAAAAAAACAGGTTTGTATCTTATCCTGATCTGATGCGGCGTTAAGTGTGATGACTCCCTCTTCGTGGTCGATTCGTATAACTATACCATCATTATCCGAGGAGATTTTCTTTGTACCCATGAATTTCTTAGCAGAAGCAAGGATATCACCTTGTTTTACAGACGAGCCAATGACAACTTGGGTGTATTGGAATATGAGCTCCGGCTTCACTCCCAAGGGTTTGGCAATCGGAATATGTACATCCTCAGACTTCTTTATCGTATAGAAAGGATCTCCGATGTTCACTTTTTGTCCTTCTGAGACTTGAAATATAGCCTCCTTTGGGATGTTGAGTGTTACTTCCATATACTCATTATAGACGAAATCCAGCTTTATATGCTACGCCGATATATTGAGTTCAATTAGAGTAGGCATAATAAAGCTGGCCGTCAGAGTTATGATGCAAAAACGATGTAGATTGAAGTCTTGTTCAAGACACACTCGAACTACTAGCTAAAATTATTGCTGAGTTGAACGTCGGACTTGCTCTTCTTGGAAAGAAGTGTATGACAATAAGCCTAAATATCGAGCGTATTTGATCTGCTTAGAAAGCTTTCGCTGATTTTTAGCTGTTAATCCACTTTTATCTTTTGCAAGAATTTTCCCTCTTGGGGTAATGAACCTCAAAAGTGAGTCTACGTCCTTGTAGCTTGGTTGTGTGTTGGTGTTATTAAAGTAATCGTTTTTTGACATATTTATTTAATAATTAAAACGGAATATCGTCTGGTTCAACTTTATCTAATGCTGGCTCATCGACTGGAACTTCATCTTCCATAGCCTCAGCTTCTGGCATTGCAGAATCATCAGCTGAAGGAGCACCATCTTCGCCTTTTCGTCGATCATCAAAGAGCACAAAGTCATCCATAACAATTTCTGTGAGCTGTCGTTGAACGCCATCTTTTCCTTCAAAGCTTCTGTAGGTAATTCTTCCTTCGAGATAAATTTTTCGTCCCTTAGCTAAAAGATTCGCGCAGAGTTCTGCAAGCTTTTGCCAAGCTACAATTCGGTGAAATTGAACATCTTCTTTGGTTTCACCGGTTTTGGTTGTCCAACCTCTATTAGTTGCTACGCCAAAGCTACAAACTGCTGTACCTTGTGGTGTGTATTTAAGCTCTGGATCTCGGGTGAGATTTCCAATCAGGGTTACTTTATTAAGCGATTTTGATGACATAGTGATTATGTATTAACAAATAATACAAGAATGATATTCGTAAATTGTGAAATTGTTATTAACGGTTACGCTTAGTCAACTTTTAAAATAAGATAACGAATCAAATCTTCATTTAAGTTGAGTCGATTTTTGAGATCCTTCATTTTGAGTGTATCAAGTGTGAAGTTCCAAATGTGGTAGAAGCCACTGGTAAGATTGTTGATCTTGTAACCGAACTGGCGCTCGCCCCATTCCTCTTTATTTGTTACTTTTCCATCAAATTGGTTTACGATATCTTCAACGCCTTTTAAGACGGCTTTATCGTTGCCTTTTGTGATTATTGCGATTTCATACACATCCATAGAGCTATTATAGTATAAAAATTGAAATTATGCGGTCAATATCTTCTAGAACCGATCGAGACAAGACTTTATTGTATCAAAAGACGCGTCAAAATCAAGCTTAAGAAGACTTTGAGAGTATATATCCATCACCCACGTCATCAATTGTAAATCCAGCAGCTGTAATTTCCTCCCGCAACCGATCTGCCTCTTTAAAATTACGTTCTGCGCGGGCTTGTTTTCTTTTTTCAGCCAAGTCTGTAATGTTTGCCGGAATTTCTTCTTCCACTTTCTCAAACAGATTGAGTTGGAGTCCTAAAACACGGTCCCATTCTAATATTAAATCGAGTTTGTCTTCTGAAGGAATGTTGGACTTTATAGCTTCCCACACAACTGCCAAAGCTTGAGGCATTTGCAAGTCATTTGCGAGTGCAGTGTTAAACTTTTCTGATAGTTCATGAGTTTTATCTAATTTCTCTTCTGATAAATTTTGCCTTCCAGTTTGTTGTTTTAATTGAAAAACGGCTTCCTGGAGACGTTTTAATGCTGTTTGGGCTCCGTCTAGAGCTTCCCAGGTAAAGTTCATAGTTTGGCGATAATGTGTTTGCATCATCAGATAGCGGACAACCAGTGCAGAATAACCTCTCTCTTGAACGTCGTTTAATGTGAGGAAATTCTCAAGGGACTTACTCATCTTTATGCCATCAACAACCAAAAAGTAGGTATGAAACCATGTCTGTACGAATTGCTTTCC
>JAGORW010000056.1 GCA_018062605.1 Candidatus Woesebacteria bacterium
ACAAAAATTGCTATGACTGCACCGGTCGTTGCTCAAAATAGTAAAGATAGTTCAAACATCGAAAAAATTGCTATGACTGCTCCAGTAGTAGCTACGGCTAAAGGAGACTCACAAGTAGTTTCTTTCTTTATGCCACGCTCGTATTCTCTAGAATCGTTACCAACACCAAATGACTCAAGAGTTACAATCGTGGAAATTCCAAAAAAGAAATTTGCCGTGATGTCGTACTCTTGGTATAACTCAGATAAACGAATTGCATCTATGCAAGAAAAATTACTATCTGCACTAGCTCGAGATAAAGTATCGGTTGAAGGAAGTGTTGCCTATGCTGGCTACAATGCCCCAGGAACACCACCTTGGATGATACGAAATGAGGTGCTGGTTGAGTTGAAATAAATTAGGTGGCAAGGCTTTTTTAGCACCCTCATGTCATGGTATTTACTGTTCATCTATTAATTGCAGGCGATACACTTTATGGCTATATCTGAAAAATACGACAAATATATATATTGGTCTCCAAGAATACTTGGGATCATGTTTATTCTTTTTTTGATGTTCTTCTCACTTGATGTATTTGAGCCCGGACTTTCCCCACAACAAATAGCTATTGCCTTATTCATGCACAATATTCCAGCGCTTCTTTTACTTATAGCTCTGAAAATCTCATGGAAACGTGAAATAGTTGGTGGAATCGTTTTTATTCTGGCAGGTTTACTTTACATCACACTGTTAGCCATGAATCCTACATTTGAATGGTACATGTTGTCTTGGTCAGTAATAATTGCAGGACCAGCATTTTTAATTGGCACCTTATTTCTTTTTATTTGGCATAAAAAACGAACTTATAAAACTGCCTTAGAAAAATAAGTTCTCGTATTTTCTACCAGGCGGGGGATCCCATGACGCTTTAAATTAATAGAACAAGCTACATAAAACCCTTCTAAAGCGAAAGCAGATAAACACAAAGCAGCACAAAAAATACTATTCCGACACTTCTTGGAGGCTTCTGTCCTTTGTAGTATCTTATGACGCCGACTAAACCAGCTGTCGTTCCACCTAGCCATAGCCATTCATACTGAGGAATCATAAATCCTGGCGAGAAAAGTAAGATGATCCCCCCAACAAGTAAAAGATTGTATATATTGCTTCCTAGAATGTTTCCGAGTGTTATTTTTTCTTGCTTTTCACCTTGACTGAAGATTGTCGTTAACAGTTCAGGCAGAGAGGTTGCAAATGCAGTCAGGGTAAGTCCAAGAATGGTAGTAGAAATACCTGTTATCAAGGAAATCTCCTCAATAGCATCAACAATAAAAATACTTCCAATAACTATCCCCACAGTAAGGAGTAATCCGAACAATAGTGTACCAATCCCTAATGTGCCATTCACCTTTTGCTTAAACTGCTTAGCGTCTTCATGATCTCTACCGAATATTGCAAATTTATACTCAGCAATACTTGTTAAAACAGCTAAACTCAAAAGTAGTGGTCCAGATAGAGACTTGACTACTCCAACCGTTTGCGATATATAAAAAGCTCCTGTTGCAATAATAAGAATGATCGCATTACGCTGAGTTTTGAATCTTCCAATTCGTAGTTTGCCGATTAGTAGCCCAACAGGAAACACAAGCAAGATGTTAATAATGTTTGACCCAATAATGTTTCCTATCGCCAATCCCGTATCATGTCTCAAGATAGCTACAAGAGATACAGCAAGCTCAGGAAGTGAAGTTCCAATGGCTACCACAGTCATTCCTACAATGAGAGGTGATATGCGAAATACACTGGAGATCTTTTTTGCCAATCCAACAAGCTTGTGAGTTGAAAATAGGAGAACTGCAAGACTAAAGCCAAACTTTAGTATTATTTCATACATACTTTGATTATAGAGATCGACTATGAATAATAAAATACTCATTGCTGTAGGCTTTAGCATTACCTGTCCGAATTTGGTCAAACCTCCTGGATAGTGTTATAAGGCATACTTAATATGATTAACATTGCAGGAAACTAGGCTATTGCATATAATACCCATATTAAATGGTCAGACAACTTATGTATTTTTAGATGAAACTTCTTATTTCTTTTTGTAACACAGAGCTAATCTCAACCCTCTCTAAAAAGAAGATTTCTCCACTGGCATGTCTCGACACTAGCTCAAATACGCTATATTGGGTGCGGCTTCCAATTTGGGCTGACTCAAATGGTGTCACAGGCCTAACAGCTGATAAAAAGTGTGTGTATGTCGCATACCAAAGACCGCTGTCGAAGGGCACTGTAATAGTTGTCTTGGATAAGAGTACTCTTAAGGTGCGTTCCGAATATGAGTTAACTGCTGTCGAGGACGTACATTCATTAGCAATCAGGGATTCATTTTTGTATTTAGTATCGACTGGTACAGATACTGTTTACAAAATATCACTTAAAAATGGTCTCCTTGATACGGCTTCACTCCAACGTGTATGGTCACCAAAATATAGCAAAGGAACTACAGATACCCATCACATCAATGGCATCTGCAATGGGTCAGAAGGATTAATCATATCAGCATTTGGCAAAAAAAGCGGTAGGGATAAATCAACAGCGACACAAGGTTACGTATACAACCTTTCTAAACAAGAGTTTGCCGTGAACAATATCTCCCATCCCCATTCGATCATAGAATCTAACGGAGAACTTGTATATGCTGAATCAGCTTCACAAACAATTTATAGCTCTAAACGGGGATCGTTGAAGTTCACTGTCGGATACATTCGCGGATTGTGCATGACAGAAAATGATTATCTTGTCATTGGTCGCAGCTCAGGAAGAAGAGTTTCAAGAAGCTCAGGAAGAGTTAATAATATTATGGACAAGGGGAGACTATTGCAAAGCTGCTCGATAACAATTTTTAAATTAATGGATGATAAAAAATTCAATGATCTGTATTCATTTTTATCAAATCTTCAAAAAGAACAGTTCTTTAATTATCGCTTTAATGACTATTTCAGAGAAATATATGATGTTATCTCGCTTGATGGTAAAATACATCCTACCAACTGGATCAGCAAAACTACTATTGACAGAGATATCGATATATCACTCATATCACTTGATACAATGTTGCAGAAAGCGAAGAGGGAGGATCTGCTTACATTGTACAAGCATGTGAACTATGTATTTTCATTAAAAGCAAATGCAACATATGATCTTTATGAAGCACGAAGAGATGTGCTGCAAATGGAAAAAGAGCTAGCATTTGAAAAAGAGAATGTTGCCAAGCTAAAAGCAAGATTGAAGCGAATTGAAGAGTCTAAACTATACAAAGTGTATACAAAACTGAACGATTTAATCTAATTTAGTTCCAGGAGTTTCTCAGCTGCATAGAAATTACACTTCAAAATATTCAAGAATAAGTCTCATTAAGACTGAGAGGTAATGTGATCCCATATTCTATCAACGCATTGGGAAATCGACAATTCATCTGTATCCACAATAACATCTGGGTTTTGGGGTTCTTGGTACGGCATGTCTTCAGCATGAACTAGATCGCGCTTTACATAAACCCACATTGGATTGATTATGTCCTTTATCTTTTTGCGAGTTGATTCAAAAGGCGCTATAACTGATACGATAACGTTTTTACGTTGCCTGTAAAGCACTCGAGCAAGTCTTGCAACACGAAGATTATGTTCCTCTCTCTCTTCTTTTGAAAAACCAGTATTTAATGAGATCGAGGCTCGCATTTCGTCTCCATCAAGGACAACCCCGTCTAGCCTTTCTCGAAGAAGATGAGCGATTGTTGTTTTTCCAGATCCACTATTACCCGTAAGCCATATCACCCTGTTTCTTGATTTTCTTGTTTTTGTTCCTGATATGAGTTCTAGAGTACCTCCAACATCAATTCTTCGAATATCATATCCGACTTTTCGTCCATAACATATTTCATCTATATCTGGAATCGTCACGAATGAAATTTGCTTCCGATACTTTGATAGCTTGTCACTTATTTGTGTAATTCTTTCTGAAATAGTGTACGGATTATCACCCGATATTGCCGTATCACGAAGTCCAATTACTACAGGTTTTCCATGTTGTAAAACACTTTCTATGAGCACTTTGTGCCCATCATGAAACGGCTGGAATCTCCCTATAAAAAGACTTGCCGCTTGATTGTGCTTTGGGGCTTTTTTTCCTTTAGACTGCATGGCCCCATTATACTGTATCTTTACAACTGAAGCGTACGTGTGTTTTTCAGTTAGACAAGACCAGTTCGTACCTGGACAAGTCACTGAAACCAAGCTTCTATTTAGCTTGCCATAGCAGTCAATTCAGAATTCTACCACAAGTGAATCCCTTATAAACGCAAAAGGCGCGGAGCAGGTTTGAGCTGCGCCGCGCCGATTGCACCTTGAATCTTGAGTTTGCCTCCTACTGATTGAGCTGGAGCTTAATTGACGAATCTCCAACCCTGATCTGACCATATACACGATTGAGAGTTACCATTGAATCCTTTGGCACTCTCACTGAAATAACCACCTGATTCGGGTCCCGTTTCCAGCAATCACCAGCAGCGTCATTGATAGAAAGCCGTCCACCAAGTTCCTTGATTTGTATGTCACCGAGTAGACTTTTTGGTCCAGACATAGTGACCTCGTAACCTGGCCCCGCCCCAATACTGAAGTCGAGATCTGCATGGACCGAGGACACAACCATTTCTAATGCTACTGGATAGGACACTGGACCTGACGTTACATTAGGGCCAACGTCTTCGATCTTGATGAGTTCAAACAGTCTGGTGATCCTCCCAGTATCGACATTACATTCGCTCCCATCCGTGAAACTGATCTTAGGCCCTGAAATGCTTGCGATCCTCAAATTCGTTGAGACTCGCTTTCCGTTAATAATTGCTACAAGGGGAAGACTAGGCATATGTGCACCTCCTCGATGGATGTATGTGAGTGGTCTGAAGTCATCTTTGATTCCAAAGTGCAAAAAACATAGCTCTGACTTGAATAAACTGCGAAAGCGTATCTTTATCAAAGCTAATGGCCAAATTATATCATAACACTATAGGGTGGTCAACCTGAGATGGGACTTTTAGAAATACGAGTAGCCAGTCCGAACTTGGGCAAGTCGCTGGAGCAACAGTCAACTATGTTAGACCCATTCTATTTTACCTCCTAGATCATAATAATCTTGAACGGTAACGCTCACTTTCTCGATTGGCATCACACTTTCATAGCTTTTATATTGTTGCCCTTCACCTGATTTCATGAAAGTATCTTTTGGAAGTATATAGACTGTGCCGGTTGTATTTTCAACTAATTCTTTATCTCTTGATGGGATTCTAGCTGTAACCTCCCCATCTGTTACACTTGTGGACCATCCATTATATCCTCCATACACTCCAAAAATAGTTGACCAGGTTATGTTACTCGTAGCAAACAAGGCAGTGTCGGTGTTTTCTTCACTGTTTTTATCTAATGTATATCGAGGATCTAACTGGTTTATCTGAGTGTTATTTGAACCATGAAACAAAAA
>JAGORW010000057.1 GCA_018062605.1 Candidatus Woesebacteria bacterium
CATTTAACTTCACTTGTAACCAAAGAGCACGCACTCAACCCCTAAAAAAAAGAAAAATCAGCCGAAACTGATTATTCATGAAATACTATAAGTCAGTATAGTCCTACTTTTTAAGCCTGTCAAGAGGGATTTACTGACTTCTTTGGAAGTATGTTGTCAAAATTTCTTTTGCAATCGGAGCCGCAATATTTGAGCCATCACCCGATTCTTCTACAAGTACCGTCAGAGAAATTTCTGGCTTGTCGAAAGGTGCAAATATAGTAAACCACGCATGGGGAATACCGCTTTTAAGACGCGATTCTGCTGTTCCAGTTTTACATCCAACCTCAACTCTTTGGCCCTTTGTGACAGGTTCAAATGTAAAGAACGGCCAACCTGTTCCACCCGTTTCACACGCTTTTTTCATACCTTCGCGAATTGTAGCGAGAGTTTCTTTTTCTAATTCAAGATCCTCGCAATGTGGCGTAATCTTGTTAGATATTTTCAAGATTTGAGGAAGGCAATACTTTCCATCTTGGGCGAACACAGTAGCAGATAACGCAAGTTGCAACGGCGTAACGAGTAAGTATCCTTGTCCAATTGAGAAGTTATATGAATCTCCAAGATACCATTTTTCTCCTATCTTCTCACGTTTCCAGAAATCTGAAGGAATAAGTCCTGTGCTATCATCCAGATTAATTCCTGTGTGCTTTCCAAAACCGAACGTATGTGACCAGTTTTTGAGCTTACTTTCGCCCAATTTTTCACCCAAACGATAAAAATATATGTCGTTTGAGCGTTGCAAGCCTTTCACCATATCAACCATGCCATCAGTTTTTCCATATTTTGTGTAAAACCAGTTATGAAATCTCTGTTTGTTCGCGCCGACTTCAATAAATCCATTATCTTCGATAAGATCTGAGGGGGTTATAACCTTTTCTTCAAGCGCTGCTGCAGCGATAACGGGCTTAAATACCGAGCCTGGAGGATAGGTACCTAAGAGTGCGCGATTATAAAGCGGTTCTTCTTTGTTTTTCAAATATCCTTGCACCGCAGACGATTCGTTATCTTCAAATGCTTGCGGATCATATGTTGGATAGGAAAGCATGATGAGAATCTCTCCGGTTCCTGGTTTTAGGCCAATAATGGAGATTTTTTTACTTGGATAATCGACTATTTCATTACTTTTTGGCAAGTTTTGGACGATGACTTCATAGGCTCGCTTTTGGAGTTCGGCGTCAATACTGAGCGTAATGTCTTGACCTGCTTGTGGTTCAAGTTTTGAAATTGTTTTTACAAATTTTCCTTTTGCATTTGTTTCGATAAGTTCACGTCCTTTTATGGGGCGCAAGGCACATTCGAAGAGTTTTTCTACGCCCTTGACGCCCAACTTATCGTTTAGGCGAAGCTTTTCTTTGCATGCATCGTCTTTTAGGTTTTCAGCTGAGGCAATCTGGCGATAGCCGAGGATATGGGCAAAAGCTTCGCCGTCAGAGTATATGCGCCTAAATTTCTTGTCTTCACCCTCAGAATAGCTGATTACTTGGCCTTTGCGGTCAAAAATTGTGCCGCGTTTTCCTTCGATCGCGATTTCAGTCAAAAGATTATTTTCTGAGGCAAATTTGTAGTAGGCCCCTTTAACGAGCGTAATGTGGAAAAGTCTGATGATAAAAATGAGGAAAATAAAGGTTATGCCGAAAGGAATGAGGTAGGCGCGAAGACTTGCGCGAGAAGTCGAGCGCGGTTTAAAGTTAATATTGCCATCAATTTTAGTGAAGGGTGGGAGTTTCTTATTCATTTCAGCTCTATTATACAGCTGATAGATAATGATGGCGGATCGGCTATAATATAGGTATGCAAAAAAAGTGGGCTCTAGGTTTTTGTGTCACTCTCATAGCGCTTTTGGGCGGGCTCTTTTTTGTGCCAACAGAAGCGAACGCGCAGCTTAGCGGCGTTAATAATATGGCAGGTGTTCATCAAATTTCTCCTTCAAGAGATGATATTCGCGCAGGATGCAGAATGGTTAATGCAAACGGCGGAGCCTGGGGATGGCAGACAATTGTAATAAGAGAAGGGGAATATTCAAAAGCCCAAATCCAAGAAATGCACGATGAAGCTAGACAAGAAAAATGTATATTAATTCATCGCCTTGCGACAGGCTTTGCGGAGAATGGTGCTTGGGCAAAGCCGACTGCTTCAACAATAAGTTATTTTGCTGATTTATTTTCGGGCTTAACACCATCAACAAAATCTGTGTTTGTCATTTGGCTTAATGAACCAAATCATGGAGCAGAGTTTGGGGGATCATGCGATGGCGTTGCGTATGGTAACTCGGCCGTCGCTGCAGCAAGAGCGATAAAAGAAAAGAATCCAAACATAATCTTTATGCTCGCTGGGCTTGATTTAGCTGCACCTGAAAATCGACCGGCATTTTGCGATGCGGAACGGTTTTATGAAGAT
This sequence comes from Candidatus Woesebacteria bacterium, assembly GCA_018062605.1. GTDB lineage: Bacteria > Patescibacteriota > Microgenomatia > UBA1406 > HO2-37-13b > 2-02-FULL-43-11-A. The sequence goes on from JAGORW010000057.1 coordinate 2,440, forward strand.
ATGATCGCAGATGTTCCGCAAGTAGCCGATTACTGGGATGCGCTCTCATCGCATTGTTATCCCATGAACTTTATTGGCTCAGCAACGACTTCTGGAAGACGCTCAGTCGCATGTTATAAATGGGAGAAAAGCCTGCTACAGAGCCTTGGAGTGAGTAAAGCAGCTGATTTTAAAGTGTTTGTTACCGAAACGGGTTGGAAGCACGGCTCTGGTGGTGTGCCAATTTCTTATGCTGCCGACAATCTTCGCATTGCCCTCCAACGATGGCAGGAAGATGGTGTTGTAGTGACATATTTTGCATATAAATTTCTTACTCCACCATTTGATAGTTTTTCTCTAGTTAATCAACAAAACCAGCCTAATGAAATCGCGAATGTCCTTGCGGGGTTTCCAAAAATAAAAGGGAAGCCTGATCAGATTCATAAATCAACGTGCACAGGAACATTCCCAAAAGATGTTGTTGAAAATGTGCCCTATGACATTAGTATTGAATGTGAGAATAAGGGTACAGATATTTGGAATGGCTTGAACGGTGAATATGCGCTTGCATTACAATCACCGTTTGAACATATCTGTTCAGATTTCCATACTGTTAAGCCTCATGGCGTTTTGCGCACGACATGCACTATAAATCCAGGCAAAACCACTGGTTGTCCAACATTAAATGTCGGTATGATGAGCGAGGGTTCGCTCCTAATGAGTATGATGAATACAGAAATGTGCGTATATCCGGCGCCTCGATTAGAGCTTGCTGGTATGCGCCGTTTCCCAGGAATTGATATTAATGGCGATACTGCCGAAGTACAAGTTATTAAAGAAAGCACACAGAAGCCGGATTATCGTACCTCGGCACTTATTGAAAATGGTTCCATAATTATTCCTGCAGTTGAAGGCGTTACGTTTGACGATACCTATCGTGTGGTTGTGCTTAAACCAGGTAGTCTTCCGGTACAAATAGTTAATGTGCGCTTTGGAAAGACAGAAAACAAGCTCGAAGTTCCTATGTTCTTACCTATAGATCGAAATGAAGATGGAAAGTTCTCACTCTCCGACCTGATCAGTAACTACGCCGGCAATTGATCGGAGTTTTTGTAAACGCTCAGCGACATCTTCAGCCTTAAAGTAACTACCAGGACATACTGCATCTGGTTGATGGGGCTTTTGCATAACTGTTTTAAGATTTTCTTCATTTATTGCTCCATCGAGTACGATTTCACCTTCATAGCCCTTGTCTCGCAGTTGCGTTATCTTGTCGAGTACTTCTGGAACGAATGGATTTCCTTGTTGTCCTGGTACAACGGTCATGAGTTGGATTGAAGGAAACTCTTTTATTTGTTCCCATGAAGCCTCAACTGTTTCATCTGGATTAAGAACGATGCCGACGTCGAATGGTGTATGGTCTGAAAGTTCGTCAAAAGTGTGTTGTAGAGCCTTAAGTTGGACGAACACATTGCGAATGTATATGTCTGGAATATCTTCAAGTTCGCGCAAGACCGTTGCATAGTCCTGAACCATGAGGTGGAATTCAAACTGAATATAGGCAAGGTCCCATTCTGGAACTTCCATAATCGCTGAAATGTCGCTTACCTGAATTGTTTTATTTGGGACAAATATGCCATCTGCAATATCTACCTGGAGGTACTCAAAGTGAGGAGTAAGTCGGGTCAAATCTTGGGAAAATTCTTCAATATCTGTTTCAAGAATTGAGGGATAGATGTTCATGCAAATTAGTGTAACGAAAAAAGATGAGAATCGTCAAGTGATAGTAGCGGTCCAGCGGTTTGTTATTTTATATGGGCGTTGTTATAATAGGCTGTTCTCGTGTTTTATGCACCTGAACAATGCACCTTTCATCCGAAATCGAACGCCCAAGGAGGCAAACCGATGTACGCATTCGTCTTTCTGTCCGTTCTACTGCAGGAGGTGACCGATGAGGTCACCCAGCAGCCCGGTTCGGGCTTGGCCAGTGCCCTGGGGGAATTCCTCCAGAACGCCATGCCATTCGCGATCATCGGACTGGCCCTTCTGGCAATGTTCTGGTGGGGCATCCCTTTCATCAACGCACGGATGGACAGGGGCGGCTCGCGGAAGTGTTCTGTGAAGAACTGCGGCAATCCCGCAAAGCCCTTTGGCACGGGCGGGGAATATCTCTGCGAAACTCACAGGAGGGAGAGGGTATGGGCCATGGGCTCTGTCAAGAAGGATGATGGTCACGAAGATTTTCGCTGAAAGGTGTCGCACACCCCGGCGCGCAGCGTCGGGGTGTGCTCACTCAAAATAAAAGCTCTTTTTAATACATGTCGTGTTTTCGTACTCTTCGAACGTATTTTTCTTTCATCAAAGGAGCTGCATTCAAAAATGTATGAACAATTTCTTTAGCTTTTTCAAGATCTAACATATCTGCTGCAAGGCCAAGAATATTGATATGATCATTTTCACGGCCATGACGCGCATGATCGGGGGTATAAGCTGCCCCGCAGCGGATCCCTTTATAGCGGTTTGCAGTAATGCAAACGCCGATGCCGGATCCGCACACTAAAATGCCAAGTTCATGGTCTTCGGAAGGAATTTCTCGCTCAGTTTCGTTTGGGAGACTTGCAACTCCTTCATAGGTGTGGCTTTTTGTAGTCGTAAAGTCTGGATCCTCGCTAGTGTCATCTGTGGTGTCAGTTTTCTCAGCTTGTTCTTGTTCGTGTCTTTTCAGAATCTTTAGGGCGACAGCACGGCCAAAATCTGGAAAATCATCTTCTGCGTCCATATGATCATTTCCGCAATCAACAACCTTATGGCCTTGTTCTTCTAGCCAATTTCTGAGCTGATTCTTGAGCTCAAATCCGCGATGGTCAGCACCGATGTATATTGTCATATAAGATATACTACTAAATATGCCTAATTTTTTCGACACTCATTGTCACCTAAATTTCAGCCGCTTCAAAAAGGATGTTGACGAGGTTGTTCGTGCCGCAACTGAGGCAGGTGTGAAAAGTATCGTAATTCCAGGAACAGATATCCCCTCATCACAGAAGGCAATTGAGCTTGCACAAAAATATGCGGCCGAAGG
>JAGORW010000007.1:0-3097 GCA_018062605.1 Candidatus Woesebacteria bacterium
ACTTGATGAAAAAGGATTTATTAAAGATGTTCGTGTAACCGCTCGTTACAAGGGTGATATTAAAGAAATAACAGCTGATTTGGTTGACTATATAGATATGTCTCCTCGACAGGTCTTTGGTCTAGCTGCAGCTCTTATCCCTTTCCTTCAACACGACGATGCTCAGCGTGCCTTGATGGGTACACACATGATGTGTCAAGCAGTACCTCTTATTAAGGGTACATCCCCCTATGTTGGAACAGGTATGGAAGGTACGATCACCACAATTCTTGGGAGAACTATTACTGCAGAAGCCGATGGTGAAGTCGAATATGTCGATGGAAGAGTCGTCAGAATGAAGTCATCAACAGGTAAAAAATATGAATACAAGCTCAATAGATTCTTTAAGACAAATAAAGATGTTGTATTTGATCAAAATCCTATTGTTTCAATGGGACAGAAGGTTCAAAAAGGCGATGTAATCATTAATGGTCCTGCAGCCCAAAATGGAGAACTTGCAGTTGGTCAAAACTTGATTGTTGCCTATGCTTCTCTTGATGGACTTGGATATGAAGACGGATTTGTCGTTTCTGAAAGACTTGTCAAAGAGCATCTTCTTACCTCAACCGTCATGGAAGAATATATTGCTGATGTAGTAGACACTAAGCTCGGGCCTGAAGAGCTTACTCGTGACATTCCACACGTTCGAGAAGAGATTCTTGCAAGTTTGGATGATGAGGGACTGGTAATTATCGGTTCTGAAGTTCAAGCAGGTGACGTTTTGGTCGGTAAAGTCGCTCCAAAAGGTGAAAAAGAATTAAGTGCTGAGGAAAGACTTCTTCGCGCAATTTTCGGAGAAAAAGCAAAAGATGTAAAAGATACATCACTCCGCATTCCGTATGGTAAGAAGGGTGTCGTTATAGATGTCAAAATTATTGATGCGAAGAAAGAGCCAAATGAACTTGATCCTGGAATTTTGAAGAGAATTATTGTGACAGTTGCTCAAATCCGTAAGATTAAGGTTGGAGACAAGTTGGCAGGACGTCATGGAAACAAGGGTGTTATCTCAAAGATTCTCCCAGAACATGATATGCCATATCTTGCAGATGGAACCCCAGTAGACATGGTAATTTCACCTTTGTCTGTGGTCTCACGTATGAATCTTGGACAGATTTATGAAACGATGCTTGCAATGGCCGGTGAAAAGCTTGGTCATAAGTATGGTTTGGCGGTCTTTGAAAAGCTCAGCGAAGAGTTTATTAAAGAAGAACTTAAGAATGCTGGACTTTCAACAGATGGAAAGGCTACGTTATATGATGGTCGAACCGGAGTTGCATACGAAAAGACAGTTTTGGTCGGTGTTGGATACATTTTGAAACTTATCCACATGATCGAAGACAAGTTCCATGCCCGGTCAACAGGTCCATACTCATTAGTGACGCAACAGCCTCTTGGAGGAAAGTCACAAATGGGAGGTCAGAGATTTGGAGAAATGGAAGTTTGGGCATTGGAAAGCCATCAGGCTCCATATACCCTGCAGGAAATGCTTACTGTTAAGAGCGATGACGTTCAAGGCAGACGAAAAGCTTTTGAGGCAATTATTAAAGGATTACCAATACCTCAATCTGCAATCCCAGAATCATTCAACGTTTTAGTTAAAGAGTTAAACGCACTTTGCTTGGACGTAAAGCCAGTTAAGTAACAATACCACTATGAATCACATGGACACACAAACCGAATCAGAACTCCTAACTGGAGACTTTTCAGGTCTCAAGCTTATGCTTGCGTCCCCAGAAATCATTATTGATTGGTCTTACGGAGAAGTTCTGAAGCCGGAAACCATTAACTACAGAACATTCAAGCCTGAAAAGGATGGTCTTTTTGACGAGAGAATCTTTGGTCCTACCAAAGACTATGAATGTTACTGCGGAAAATACAAGAGAATTCGATACAAGGGTATCGTGTGTGATCGCTGTGGTGTTGAAATAACATCGAGCGCAGTGCGTCGTGAAAGAATGGGTCATATCAAATTAGCAACTCCTGTTGCTCATATTTGGTATTTCAAAGGTGCATCTTCCCCATTAAGCGCACTTCTTGGTATTACATCAGCTAATTTGGAAAGAGTGATTTACTTTGCTCTCTATCTCGTCAAAGCTATTGATGAAGCAGGACGCGAAGGTGCAGAGGAGAAAGTTGTTGCATCAAGAGATGCTGAACTTGATCAAATTAGTGAGTGGCATAAGACTGAAGAAGCAAAAGTAAAAGCTGAGGAAGCAGAAGCTATTCGAAAGGCTGAATCTAAGATGAAAAACAAAGAGCAGCTTGAGCTGACTCTTCATGAAATCCAATTCAAGTATAGAGAAAGATATACAACATTAGCTCAACAGTTTGCTGAAAAGAAGACTGAAAGAGAAATTTACTACGACAGAGTCGTCAAGTTAGTCAAGAATATTAAACCGTTTGAGACTCTTGAAGAGGAAGACTTCATGTTCTTCAGAGAAATCGAAGCTCATGAATTCCTAACTGTTGGAATGGGATCAGAGGTATTATTAGAGGTTCTTTCAAACTTTGACATCAAAGAAGAGTATGCCAAAGTCATGAAGAGACTTACCAAAGTAAAAGGTGAAAAGAGAAAGAAGCTCCTTAAAAAAGCTCGACTTTTGGAAGCCTTCACCAAATCAGGTGTTGAACCACGCTGGATGGTACTTGTTGTACTTCCAGTCATTCCACCAGACTTAAGACCAGTTGTACAACTTTCTGGAGGTAAATTTGCAACATCTGACTTAAATGACTTTTACAGAAGAGTTATTAACAGAAACAATCGTTTGAAGCACTTAATGGAGCTTGGAGCTCCTGAAATTATCTTGAGAAATGAGAAGCGTATGCTTCAGGAAGCCGTCGATTCTTTAATTGACCTTTCCAAATCTCGAGGTGCTCAAAGAACAGTTCGTGCAAAGGCTCTCAAGTCTTTGTCTGATGTTCTTAAGGGTAAGCAGGGTCGTTTTAGACAAAACTTACTTGGTAAGCGTGTTGACTATTCAGGTCGTTCCGTTATTATTGGCGGTCCAAACTTGAAACTGCACCAATGCGGTCTTCCAAAAGAAATGGCTATTGAACT
>JAGORW010000007.1:3197-21335 GCA_018062605.1 Candidatus Woesebacteria bacterium
GTTCCTAACAAGGAAATGGCGTATGGTTGTTACTACTTAACTTCTATGAATTCTCATTATGCAGATAAAAAAGATGAGGAGATTCCATACTTTAAAGATGAAAGTGAAGCTCTCTTGGTATTTGCAAAGACAAAACTAAAGCTTCGTGAGCCAATCATGGTCAGAATGGACGGAAAGATGATTCGAACCACGGTAGGCCGAATTCTTTTCAATCAAGAGCTTCCTGTAGAACTCCGATACATCAATGAAGAAGTTAAAGCAGCAGACCTTAAAGGTGTCGTTGTGAAAGCTGTGACACTCTTTGATGATGTTGAAAAAGTTGCAGAACTGATCGACAAAATCAAAGATTTAGGCTTCTGGGCAGCTACTAGATCTGGAGGCGCTTCATTCTCAGTCTTTGATAATACCTTAGTTGATGACAAAGGAACAATTATCTCAGCCGCAGAAAAGAAAGTTCAAGAAATTGAAGGAAACTACTACAAAGGTCTTATTACTGAAGAAGAGAGAAAAAGATTGTCCAACAACGTATGGATTGAGACAACTGAACTTCTTGCAGACAAAACATGGGATGCCATTGATGAAGAGAACCCAATCAAGATCATTATTAAATCTGGAGGTGCCCGTGCATCACGCGAACAGCTCAAGCAGCTTTCTGCTATGAAGGGTTTAGTTGTTGACCCACTTGGTAAGATTATTGAAGTTCCAACAAAGTCTAACTATCGAGAAGGACTTTCAGTGTTGGAATACATTACGAATGCTCGTGGAGCTCGTAAGGGTCTTATCGATACAGCTCTTAAGACCGCAGATGCGGGTTATCTTACACGCCGACTTGTTGACGTATCACATGACGTGATTATTCGAGAAGAAGATTGTGATGGTCCAGATGGACTTATCATTAATCATGAAGGTGAAAGAGGAGATAAATTCTCACATAGAATTATTGGAACTATTCTTGCTAAGCCAGTCAAAGACAGCAAAAAGAAAGTTATCCTCAATAGAGGTGACCATATTGATGCTGCAGCAGTTGCGCTTATCGAAGAGAATGGCGTCGATTCTGTTGAAGTCAGATCACCACTTTTCTGTAATACGGAATATGGTTGCTGCGTAAAATGTTACGGTATCAACTGGGCAACAAATAGCATGGTAACAATTGGAACACCAGTAGGAGTTCTTGCAGCCCAATCAATCGGAGAGCCTGGAACTCAGCTTACTATGCGTGTGAAACATTTCGGAGGAATTGTTGTTGCAGACGTGACACAAGGTTTGCCACGTGTGGAAGAACTCTTTGAAGTGCGTATGCCTAAGGTGCTTTCACCAATTTCAGACATCGCTGGAAAAGTTGCAATTCAAGAAGATACAGAGAAAGACATCTATGTGGTCAGAATAACATCAACTGACAAGAGCAAAGAAGTCCGAGAGTTCTTATTGCCAACTAGCAGAAAGCTTATCGTAGAAGATGGTCAGCTTATTGCAACAGGCCAGAAGCTCTGTGAGGGCTACTTAGACATTAAAGAAGTCTTGTCAATTCAAGGTTTACGTGAAGCTCAACTGTATCTCATGCATGAAATTCAAAAAGTGTATGAGTCACAAGGTATTGGTATTCATGATAAGCACTTTGAAGTAATCATTCGCAAAATGAGCGACAAGATTGCCATTGATAGCGAAGGTGACACAAAGTTCATCGTCGGAGAAGTTGTATCTAAGTACCAATTTGATAGAGAGAACAAGAAAGTTCTTGCTCAAGGAGGACAACCAGCAATTGGACGCGTTTCAATTTTGGGAGTTACCAGAGCCGCTATGTACTCAGATTCATGGCTCTCTGCAGCTTCATTCCAAGGTACCACAACCATTCTGACACAAGCCTCTTTGAAGGGTCAGGTAGATGGCCTTGTAGGATTGAAAGAAAATGTTATAATTGGAAGGCTTATTCCAGTAAGCGAAGAGCTTCTCACACAGTACTACGGTGATGTAGATACTACACAAGCATTATCTGCTTCTGTAGATGGATCCCCAGTTGCACTTGATGAAGACTCTATGGATTCCATTCCAGTCGTTGCTGAAGCAGATATGGGCGCAGTTAGCGATGGAGATGATATGGACTCAGAAGAGATCGCAGAAAGCATTGCTGACGACGACACAGATGAGCCAGAGCCAACGATAGAGGAGTAAACTGGTAAACTAGTTAACTTGTTAACTAGAAGTTAGTTCCAACCAGTTTCAACTAGTTTAAATTAGTTTCAACTAGATTTATGCCGACAATTAGTCAATTACTCAAAACAAAGAGACAGAAGAAAACGCGAAAGGCCAACGCAGTGGGTCTGAAGCATTCATACAATAGTGTGAAGCGCCGAAGAGTTCCACTCGAAAGCCCATTCAAGCGAGGAGTCTGTACAGTGGTGAGAACAATGACCCCTACAAAGCCTAACTCAGCGCTTCGTAAAGTAGCAAGAGTTAAGCTTTCAAACGGATCAACGATCACTGCTTACATTCCAGGTATCGGTCATAACCTTGCAGAACATGCAGTTGTGATGGTACGTGGTGGACGAGTAAAAGACCTTCCAGGAGTTAAATACCATATTGTTCGAGGTGTCTATGATACACAGGGAGTGCAGAAAAGAATGACGTCTCGTTCGAAATATGGAGCACGTAAACCAAAAACAAGTTAATATAAATCATTATGCCACGCAGAGGATACAAACGATTACCAACAGCTAAAGACCCAGTTTACAACAGCTATGAAGTAGCTAAACTGATCAATTACACCATGCAAGACGGAAAGAAAACCGTAGCGCTTCGTATGGTATATGGAGCTTTAGAAGAAATTAAAAACAATAAACTTGAGCCATTAGATGTACTTCATAAAGCTATCTACAATGTTGCTCCAGAGAAAGAAGTTAAACCAAAAAGAGTTGGTGGAGCCTCCTACCTCGTTCCAGTCGACACTCGTCAAGAAAGAAAAGTCTTTTTAGCTCTTAACTGGATTGTTCAAAGTGCTCAATCACGATCAAACAAGCAGTTTAAGACCTTCTCAAAGAAACTCAGCGCTGAACTGATGGATGCATACAAGAATGAGGGAGAAGCAATCAATAAGAGACAGCAAGTTGAAAAGCTTGCAGCAGCAAACAAAGCTTTTGCTCACTTTAACTGGTAAAACTAGTTAACTTGTAACTGGTAAACTGGAAGAAGTGATTCTGACTAATTTAAACCAATTTCGACCTATTTTAACCAATTTAAACTAATACCTATGGCTCAAAATAATATTGTCACAAAAAACAGAACGATCGATCCAAACATGATCCGTAATATTGGTATTATTGCGCATATTGATGCGGGTAAGACCACTACAACGGAACGTATCCTTTTTTACACTGGTCGTTCATACAAAATTGGTGACATCGATGATGGTGATACACAAATGGACTGGATGGAACAAGAAAAAGAGCGTGGTATTACGATCGTTTCTGCTGCTACAACAACTTTCTGGAGAGATGTCCGAATCAACATTATTGATACTCCTGGACACGTTGACTTCACAGCAGAAGTAGAAAGATCACTTCGTGTCTTAGACGGTGCAGTTATGGTCTTTGATGCTGAAGAAGGTGTGCAGTCTCAATCTGAAACTGTATGGAGACAAGCTGACAAATACAATGTTCCTCGTATTGCATTCATCAATAAGATGGACAAAATTGGAGCAGACTTTGAAAAAACTTTAGATGATGTTCGTAACCGCCTTGGTGCTCGACCAATCCCAATGGTCTATCCAATTGGTGCTGAATCTTCTTTTGTGGGTGTTGTTGATCTTATTAAGAGAAAAGCATATGTCTGGGGTAAAGATGAAAAAGGCGTTGAATTTGATGTGACTGATGTTCCTGAGGATATGAAGGATATCGTTGAGAAATATAGAACTGAACTTATAGAAGCTGCTGCTGAATTTGATGATGCTCTTCTTGAGAAATTCCTTGCAGGTGACGAACTTACTGAAGAGGAAATCATGAGAGGCGTTCGATCAGCAACCATTGCGTATAAAATCGTCCCAATTTATGCTGGTACATCACTTCGAAACAAAGGTGTTCAACCAGTTTTAGATGGTGTTATTGATTACTTACCATCACCTAAGGACTTGGGTGAATTTGAAGGTACAGACCCAAAGACTGGTGAAAAAGTTACGCGAAAACTTTCAAAAGATGAGCCTCTTACAGCACTTGCATTCAAAATCCAGCTTGATCCACATGTCGGTAAACTTACCTATGCTCGTATTTACTCTGGAACATTAAAATCTGGTTCTTATGCCTATAATGTCACAAAAGATGTTCGTGAAAGAGTCGGAAGACTTATGATCATGCATGCAAATCAACGAGAAGAAATTGATATTGCCTATGCTGGTGAAATTGTTGGTATTATTGGACCTAAAGATACGGGTACTGGAGACAGCTTGACTGATGAAGCTCACCCACTTATCTTGGAGCAGATTTCTTTCCCAGAACCAGTTATTTCTCTTGCTATTGAGCCTAAGACAAAATCTGATCAAGAAAAATTATCATACGTTTTGCAGAGACTTGCCGAAGAAGACCCAACATTTAGAGTGAAGATGGATCATGATACTAATCAAACAATTATTTCTGGAATGGGAGAACTTCATTTGGAAATTCTTGTTGACCGGATGAAGAGAGAAATGAACATGGATGTTAATGTTGGTAAGCCACAAGTTGCCTACAGAGAAACTATTCAAAAGCCTGTCGAAGCAGAAGGTAAGTATATTCGTCAATCTGGAGGTCGTGGTCAGTATGGTCACTGTTTCCTCAAACTTGAACCTCTTGGCCGTGGTGAGGGATTTGAATTCGTCAATGCTGTTAAAGGTGGTGCAATTCCAGCTGAATTTATTCCATCTGTTGAAAAAGGTGTCAAGGAAGCTCTGGAAAAGGGTGTGCTTCTTGGCTATTTGATGACAGACCTTAAAGTAACGCTCTACGATGGTACATTCCATGATGTTGACTCATCTGATATGGCATTTAAGATTGCAGGATCTATTGGTATGCAAGAAGGTGCTAAGAAATCTGGTATGAGTCTTCTTGAGCCAATCATGAAGCTTGAAGTCACCGTTCCTGAGGAATTCATGGGAACGATTATTGGAGATCTTTCAAGCCGACGTGGTAAGGTTCAAGGTACAGAAAAGAGAGGCCAATCTGTGATTATTAGCGGATTTGCTCCACTTGCAGAACTTTCAGGATATGTCACAACGGTTCGCTCACTTACTCAAGGTAGAGGAATTCCTTACATGGAACCAGCTCACTACGAGGAAGTGCCACAAAGCGTTGTTCAAAAACTCCTATCTGAAAGAATCTGACCTTGTAGCTGTGGTAGTATGAAGCTATGAGATCGAGTCAAGAGTCAACGCCTTTACGGATTCATCCGCATATCTATTGGATTAGTGGATTGTTGGTGCTATTAGGAATACTGATTTTTGTTGTTCCTCCGTCTTCATTGATCATAGTTCTTATTGCTGCAGTGCTCGTAATGCTTCTGCATTACTTCATTGTTTCCATATATTTTTCTGAAAAAACAGCATTTTTTTCAGCATTTCTTGTTTGGGGAGGAGTCTTTTTGTATCTTATCTCTGCACTTAACGGCTTAAACGTTATGATGTATAGTGCATTAATTGTAGCTTTGGGTATCTATCTTTATAGGTGAGATTTTGCTATAATAATTGGAAATAGCACTGGAGCAATCTAAATATGCATACTCATAAGGAAATCAAAAGTACATTTGCTTATCGTTTTTCAGAAAAAGCTCTTCCATTGTTCGTATGGTTGACTATTCTTATGCCATTATGGCTTTCTCCATTTCATCCTGCTGTCGCAGCATATCTTATCTTGGCATATTTTTTATATTTCCTATATAAAGCGTTTAAAACGGTTTACTACGGAATTGTTTCTCTTAAGTTGATGCAAAAAGCATCTGCTACTGATTGGGAGGAGCTTATGAAACACGAGCCGGAAAGAAAAGATTTGGAGCACTATATTCTTATTGTTACGTCTAAGGAGTCAACTGAAAAGTTAATGAAAACTCTAGACAACATTGCTGCTCAAAAATATGATTTAAAAAAGGTGCATGTGGTTTTAGGAATGGAAGCTCGAGAAGGTGAAGCTGCAAAAGAAAGAAGTGCTATCTTGCACAACATGTACAAAAATCGATTCGGAAGTTTACATAGTACTTTTCATGAAATTACTCCGGATGAAGCTATTGGCAAAGCAAGCAATGCTACATATGCAGCACGTCAAATTTCTGAAGATGCTCGAAAGAAAGGTATAAAGCCACAGAATGTGCTTATTACTGTGTGCGATGCAGACAGCTTACTGCCTGATCAATATCTTTCATATTTCACTTACAAGTTTATTCATGAGGAGAATAGACAATATCTTTTCTTTGCTGCTCCAGTCCTTTTATACAATCATTTTTGGCAGTTACCTTTCCCTGTTCGAATGCAAATGATTCTTTCGTCATCCGCACGACTGGCTTATTTATCTCAGCGTGATGACCTTATCCAAATTTCAACATATTCAACAAATTTGTGGCTTATTGAAAGTGTGGGATACTGGGATGTTGATATTATTCCTGAAGATTGGCATATATGGCTTCAAGCCTTTTACACTTTGGGAGAGAAGGTCAAAACAATTCCAATTTATATGCCCATTGTTCGAGATGGCGTACTGGGGCCAACATTACGCAAAACATTTAAGATCCGCTATGAGCAAGAAAAGAGATGGGCATGGGGTGCAACAGATATTCCTTACGCAGTCAGCAGATTTTTCACCAGTCCTCATATTCCTTTTCCCGTTAAGCTGAGGCGACTTCTTTTTGTTATGGAGGTTCATTTTCTTTGGCCAACTGCTTTTTTTGTTCTTACGATAAGCGCCTCTCTTCCAGCACTCATAAATCCTGTATTCGGACGCACAGTGCTCGGTTTGCTTTTGCCTAAAATTGCTTCTTTTATATTGACATGCTCAACAATTCTTCTTTTGGTTTCGGTATATTTCGACTTTAAACTGCGTAAGAAGGTCAATATTGAAACAAGCTGGCAGAAGGTGCCAATGCTCTTTATTCAGTGGTTCTTTTTGCCCGCTGTTTCATTTTTGTTTTCATCCTTACCAGCTCTTGAAGCTCACACCCGCATGCTTTTGGGTAAGAAGATGGAATATCATATTACAGAAAAGATCTGAGCGATGTATCATTAGCTAGCTACATCCTTTCGCCACCAAAGTTGAGATTCGCAGAATTGTTTGTTACGCCAATTCCCACATGAGTCCACTGAGAATCAAGTTGATTTGCATTATGACCTGGGCTTTTTGCAAAGACCCATTCAATCATATGCACACCATTTAATTTTCCTCCAAAGTATGAATTTTCTCCCACTCGTCTAAAGCCAAGTTTGGAAAAACCATCCTCGTTGTTCAGATAATTATCAAATCCGGCATGTTTATCTGTTCCAGAGATAGCACTAAAATGATTGGCTCGTGATTGAGCATATGAAGCAAGATTGTCATCCCATGTCAGTGAAGATTTTCCATTTACATTCCTATAATTATTTAATGCATTAAGTACTTCCTGTGGGGTTGCCATGACCGGATCTTCACCAACTTTAATTGTGTAGGTCAGATCATCTACCTTTTGAGCAACTCCCCATGGTTGAGAATCTGTAGGGCGAGGATTAATAGGCTTTTGTGATAGCGTTTCCTCAAGAATATCTGTATTACTAGGCTTTAAAGTTGGTTCGGGTTTTAGTGTTGGCGCGGGGGTAATTACCAGAGAAGCTTGCCGATAGTCAACTAAATTTTCTCCAAGTGTCGAGAATAATTCACGTTGGAGATATATCTGTGAGCTTAAAAATCCAAACGTAAGAATGCCCACGGAAATAATAAAGATTTTTTGTCGCGATAGATTCATCTGAGCTATTATACCCCAGTTGTGCACCTAAGGTATATTTATTGTGACTCTGAAAACCTTTTCGCCACAACATTCCAATTCACAACATTCCACCATGCCTCAATATAATCTGGGCGTCTATTTTGATACTTAAGGTAGTATGCATGCTCCCAAACATCAAGTCCTAACAGGGGAGTTTTACCATCACTGATTGGAGAATCTTGATTTGGAGTGCTCATAATAGCAATCTTGTCAGCACTTTTTACAAGCCATGCCCAGCCACTTCCAAATCGAGTTATGCCAGCTTGTCCGAACTCTGTCTTAAATGTTTCAAAGTCACCAAAAGTCGTATCTATTGCTTCTAACAACTCTCCATTTGGGCCAGATCCATTATTCACTTTCAATGTATCCCAAAAAAAAGTGTGATTTGCATGACCACCACCGTTATTCCTGACAGCAGCTTGAATATCTTGAGGCAGTTCAGAGAGTTTTGTAAGAAGTTCCTCAATAGAATTTTCCTGAAGATCAGGATACTTTTCTAAAGCTTTATTGAGATTTGTAACATATGCTGCATGGTGTTTATCATGATGGATATGCATTGTTTCCTCATCAATAAAAGGTTCAAGAGCATTGTAAGCATAAGGCAATTCAGGAAGTGTGAACATAAATATATGTGTAATTTGGTAACGGCTTCATTGTAGTGATTTATGAATATAAATGCAAACTCACCATTAATATATACCTTTTCTCATCTTGCTTAACACCTGTGGTGTATAACAGGTTTTCCCATCAAGTCCACCAGTTCACCAGTTACTAGTTCACCAGTTAACCAGTTCACCAGTTAGTTACTAGTTAACCAGGTATCGAGCTGCTATACTCAATGTATGCTGATAGCTGATAAACTCTCACAACCTCAATACTTCTTTCCTTTGCTTTTTGTATGGATCATTATTCTCATAGGTATTATAAGTGCTGTGTTTGGGGCTCTTCTCAAGCATGTTTTCTCTAAAACTAAAACAGAGGCGGATGATCATGCGATTTCACGAATCAAGAATGCCTGTATTCTTTTAGTATTAACAGGAGGTTCATATTTATTTCTTCTTTATAGAAATGTAGAACAGAGAGTTGAATTGCAGATTGAAAAGGTTTTATTAAGTTTAGGAATATTCCTCATATCAGTTGTTTTTTTCGAGATAATTGCACTGATTATTGTAAAACTCCAAATTGGCGCTGAGCAAAAGCGCAATAATCATTTACTTTCTGCTTTCCCTTTCTTTAAAAACATCATGAGAGTGGTAGTTGGAGGCATTTGTTTACTCTGGATTCTTGAAATATACCAAGTAAGTATTACGCCTTTTTTGGCTTCTGCTGGTGTATTAGGAGTGGCGATAGCTTTTGCATCGAAGGATTTTGTAGCGAACTTGTTTGGTGGGATATCGGTTTTCTTTGATAATCCATACTCATTGGGAGATTATGTCATTATTCAAGAAAAATATAGAGGAGAAGTTATGGAAATTGGTATGAGAAGCACGAAAATCCGCACACGGGATAATGTCCTTTTGACTGTGCCAAACTCTGTAATGGTAACAAATGCAGTTATCAATGAGACTGGGTACAATCCAGAACTTCGAGTGAGAATTCCAATTTTGGTGACATATGACAGTGATATCGAGAAAGTTGAACATGTTCTTCTTGAGGTTGCTTCTACACATAACGAGGTACTTCAAATGCCAGTTCCATTAGTACGTTACAGAGCTTTAGCAGATTCAGGAATGTCTCTTGAACTCATGTTTGTGATTTCAGATCCAGCAAACAAAGGACGCATAATTCATGAGGTAATTAAGAAAATCCATGGTCGGTTTAAAAAAGAGCATATTAACCTTGCGTTTCCAACTCAAGAGATATATAACCATACGGTAAGATAGGTAGAGAAAGTCACATCGAAGCATTTGGTATAATTGCTTCAAACCAACTTAACTTATATGAAATTGTTACACAATATACCGCTACTCTTCGGAACATCACTTGCACTCATGGCACTTGTAACATTTATTTTCCTTGGGAAACTGCCTCCTGAAATTCCACTTTTTTACTCACTTCCTATTGGGTCTTCGCAGATTGTAGATATTTGGTATATATCATTGTTACCAATAACCTCGCTCGTATTGATTCTGTTTAACTCAGTGTTATTAGGACGATTTGCTCATGGTGAATCATTGGGGAAATCAATCATCTATGTGGCAAATATGAGCACATTGGTACTCACAACATATATTTACATACGAATTATTTTGTTAGTAACATGAGTACAATTTTTTTTGCACTTTTGTTTTCAACCGTATTGGGACTCATCGCGACGCCTCTGGTGATATTATTTGCAAAACGATTTCGATTGGTAGATAATCCGATTCTTCGATATCACCCTGCAAACACTCATGAGGGAATCATACCTCGTGCCGGAGGATTAGCTCTTCTCATTCCTTTTGTTATTTCAACGCTCATCTTTGTAGATGTTAGTCAGATTGTAGTGGGAATTCTACTTGGGGCGATTTTGATTGTCCTGATGGGAATTGTTGATGATATCTTAGATGTATCACCGATTGTTCGGTTGTTCACAATTTTTGGCATTGTTTCTTTGGTTATTCTATTTGGACTTGGTGTGCCTTACATTTCGAATCCATTTGGTGGTGTAATTCATTTGGACCAGTTTAAATTTACGTATGAACTGTTTGGTCAACAGAGAGAGTTCCTTGTACTATCAAATCTGTTTGCGCTTATTTGGATCTCTGCAATTATGAATTTTGTCAACTGGAGCAGCGGTGTTGATGGTCAGCTCCCTGGGTTTACCGCAATCTCATGTATATTTCTGGGGCTTATCGCACTGAGATTTTCGTCACATGAAATTAGTAGTTATTCTGTCGCTTTGCTCTCCTTTATTGCTGCAGGTTCGTGTTTGGGGTTTCTCCCGTGGCACTTTTATCCTCAGAAGATTATGCCCGGATATAGTGGGGGAGCACTTGCAGGTTTCTTTCTTGGGGTTCTTTCTATTCTTTCTTGGGGGAAGATCGGTACTATGGCGTTGGTTTTAGCAATTCCACTCGTTGATGCGTTTTATATTATTATACGAAGGCTTTCGTCGGGTAAGTCGCCTCTAAGGGGTGATGCAGGACATTTTCACCACAGACTTCTAGAAGCTGGCTGGGGAAAGAGAAGGATTTCGGTATTTTATATAATTGTTTCCGCACTTTTTGGAGTATGCGCGCTCTTTCTTGAATCAACAGAAAAGCTTTTAGCATTTATGATCGTTGGAGTTTTGCTTGCAGTCTTCATTGTGACACTCAATACTGTTAAAAAGCGCTAGATGCCATTTCAGATTGGTTCTAGGGAGTTTCTTTTGTTGTGTACTGAGCATTGATCCATCCAGTCTTTCCAATGAGATATTCGATCTTGTACCAACCGCTCTTCTCTTCAAGTACTTCAAATCGATCACCAGGCTTAACCCTCGCGGATTCTGATGCACCAACTGACGGTTCCGCACGAACGCGAAGAAAGCCCGTATCCGTGGTGTTAATGCTGATGGAAAGCAATGACTTTGCGGAAATGCTGGGGGTTGGAGTTGTAGAAAGAGAAGCCTCATCTGTTGCAGTATCCTCTTTTGGCTTTTTTTCAACTTTCTTATGCGATGGATCAACCGCTAGTTTATATTGAGCAACAATTTTGTACCCAGGCTCAATTTTGATTTTCTGACTTCTTCTAAAAAATCCTGGGCTAAATACAGACAACTCATGATCTCCAGCTTCTACATCAACAGCAATCAGCGGTGCAATGCCCTGCTCTTCATCATCCAAATAGACAATGCTCCCATCAGGTTGAGTTTGTACTTCAATATGGCCAGTATTTTTCTTGTCAGGTTTTGGATCTATAGGCTGAACTGTCATAATGACTCCTGAGGAGGTAATATCATTGATGCCAATTTCCCGACTGACGTATGTACGAGTGTTTGGAATAATGGTAACAGTCCCTTCCCACGATGCTGAGTCACTCGCTTCTTCACCATCAGTTATTAGTTTTACCGAGTAGTCACCTTTTTCAAATGCAGATTCAAAAGGTGTTTTTCCCATTGCCTTACCATTAATAATGACATTAGCATTTGGAGAGCTCAGAATTTGAATTCTTCCTTCCTGTTTTGAATTCGAAAGGTAGACATATCTGATTCCAAGGAAGACTCCGAACAGTACAAATAGCAGGAGAAGGAATAGTAGCTTCTTTTTCATAAGTGGTTCTATTATAGACTAAGAAGCTTTGAGTGACAAGTTGATAAGACGCCCTCAATTAGTCACTTAACAAGGTATAATAGGGGCATATGATTACAGATGACATATATTTAGACTTTCACGCCGGCGATGGTGGTGATGGTAAAGTTTCATTCCGTAGGGAAAAATTTATCCCTCGAGGAGGTCCTGATGGAGGAAATGGTGGTAATGGTGGAAATCTGTATGTGCGTACTGTCAGTAATTTGTCAGTTCTCAATCACTTCAGACACAATACCTTAGCTAAGGCTCAAGATGGTGGAAATGGTGGAGCAAAGAAGATGTTTGGAGCTCGTGGAGAGGATTTAATTGTAAATGTTCCTATTGGCTCAACTATCACAGATACTGAGACGGGTGACGTCTGGGAGTGCACAATTGTAGGTGAAGACTTTTTACTTGCTAAAGGTGGTTATGGCGGTAAGGGAAATCATGAGCTTCGATCGAACGAAAACAAAACGCCTCGCGAGGCAGAGTCAGGCCGACCCGGTCAAAAAAGACATGTTCATGTGAATTTGGCTTTCATTGCAGATATAGGTTTGATTGGTCTTCCCAGTGCAGGAAAATCCAGTTTATTGAATGAACTGACAGCTGCAGAAGCTAAAGTTGGTGACTATCCATTTA
This sequence comes from Candidatus Woesebacteria bacterium, assembly GCA_018062605.1. Taxonomy (GTDB): domain Bacteria; phylum Patescibacteriota; class Microgenomatia; order UBA1406; family HO2-37-13b; genus 2-02-FULL-43-11-A. The sequence goes on from JAGORW010000007.1 coordinate 16,049, forward strand.
CAACGTTAGAGCCAAACTTAGGAGTATGTGGTCCAATCATTATTGCAGATATTCCAGGGTTGATAGAAGGAGCTCATACTGGCAAAGGGCTAGGCATCAAATTCCTTAAACACATTCAAAAAACGAAACTACTTCTTCATTGTATTGATGTTTCATCGGATGATGTTGTTCGTGATTACAAAACCATTAGGGGTGAACTAGAAGCGTACAGTGAGGAGCTTATTCAAAAGAAAGAAATCATTCTATTAACGAAGACAGATTTAGTTGATGCAAAGGAATTGAAGAAAAAAATGACGCAGCTTAAGAAGTACAACAAGGATATACATTCAGTTTCACTTTTAGATACTGACTCACTTGAAAAACTCAAAGCTCTTATTGTTCAAGACGGCGGAATCTCATCTTAACTTCTTCACAGTTTCACCCTTTCTAGTTAACCAGTTACCAGTTAACAAGTTAACTAGTTCACCAGTTACCAGTTAACAAGTTAACTAGTTCACCAGTTAACCACTTTTATGCTAACATATCTGATATGTCTCAATTTGTATGCTCCTCATGCGGTTATGTCTCCGCTTCTTGGTATGGTAAGTGCCCTGAGTGTAAAGAATGGAATACATTAAAGCAATTCTCTGAAGGTAAAAAAAATAAACGTGGCGGAGTTATAAAAGCGGCTTCATTTGCTCCCCTTAAAACAGTCAGTACTCAAAAGAATTCTCGTATTCCAACAACAGTTGGTGAATGTGATAGAGTGCTGGGAGGTGGATTTATTCACGGTGAAGTTGTTTTAATTGCTGGAGAACCAGGTGTTGGTAAGTCAACCCTTTTGCTTAAGATGCTTCATAATCTGAATACAATTTATGTTTCCGGAGAAGAGTCAGGAGAACAAATAAAGCAGCGTGCAGATCGGCTATCTATTGATTTATCAAAGATTCATGTTTCCACGGATATAGAAATTCAGGGCATCATTTCAGGGTTGCAATCTTCTGCAATTGAATGCGATGTAGTTGTGATTGACTCCATTCAAACAATGTATTCACAATCGCTTGACGCTCCTCTTGGCAGTACATCTCATATTAAAGAAGTAACGTCTAGGCTTGTTGAGTATGCAAAAACTTCAGGAAAAGTAGTTGTTATTGTCGGCCATGTGACGAAAGAAGGAGATATTGCTGGTCCAAAAACATTAGAGCATCTTGTCGATTGTGTTTTGTATTTAGAGGGTGAACGGCATTCTCATTATCGACTTTTACGCGTGCAAAAAAACCGATTCGGTCCAACTGATGAAGTCGGAATATTTGAGATGAGACAGGAAGGGTTAGTGGAAATTGCAAAGCCATCTGATCTTATTGATTCAACCACATCTCATGAAGCAGGTAGATCATTGGTGGTTTCAATTGAAGGAAGCAGAGCTCTTTTTTATGAAATTCAAAGTCTTGTTGTTCCCACAGTATTGCCAGTGCCAAGACGCGTGGTTTCAGGGATCGATTTTAATAGGCTCCAACTGCTTCTTGCCGTGATGCGAAAACATATGGGTATATCTCTTGATACAAGTGATATTTATGTAAGCGTTGTGGGAGGCTTAACCGCGAAAACTCCCGCTGCGGACTTGGGAATTGTAGCTTCTATAGCATCCTCAATTGGCAATTCAGTTCTTCCAGAAAAAACTGCATTTATTGGAGAGATTGGTCTTCTTGGAGAAATTAGAGGAATTTATGGACAGAAAAAGATTATTCAAGATAGTGAGCGATTCGGTCTTGATAAAATATATTCATCGGAAGATGTATCATCAGTTAAGTACCTCAAGAAGTTGATTGTCAAACATGGAAAATCTTAAGAAAACATTGATGAGAAAGCAGACGTTGGTCTTAATGCTTTTAGGTTTGGTCCTTGCACTTTCTATATCAGCCGTCTCAACGACAACCTCATATCTGTATCGTTCTCGAGCAGATGAAAATCCTGAAATTCTTCGACTGGAACAAGATTCCGTAGCGATTGCTCCTATAGACACAAGATCTCATTCCTGTATAAAAAGTCTTACCTATCTTCCAAACGAGAGTGGTGATGGATGTTTTGCTCAAATTGAATGTGAGGATACTATTGATAGTCTACTTCCTGCTACCTGTTCACAGAAGAATGAGACTGTTTCTTGCATGTCAGCTGTAGAATGTACCTCTAGACAGGGATGGATAGATCAGGCTAAGAGTATCTGTGGATGCTAGGAGAATTCCACTACGAGCGGGTCTTCTCAAAATACGATTCATATATTGCTCCACCAACAAAAACCCACAAAATCAATCCATACCAATGCTCTACTCCTGGTGTGAGGCCTGCAATAAAGGCGAAACTTTGAATCAAAAGCGGTCCAGTAAATGCATGCAAGCAAATTTGAAGAACACTTCGAAAGGTAATAGCTTTATGCTTAACTGCTAACTTGAGCGCAATCCAAAGGACAAAAGCAACCATTAGAAGTGTTAAGAAAGATGAAATTCCTGCGAACACGATACCAACAGTAATCGCAGCGACTATTGCTAACGCTACAAATTTCCAATACGAATTTAAAACAAGTTGAGAGTTATCTGCTGTTAACTGAACTTTTGATTTGTTAAATGAGAAGGAGTGCCCTGTCTCATAGGTGATAGGCATAATTGAATCATCATTATGCATATACATTTTTCGTTCAGTCAAAACAACAAATGCGTCATACTGATCGATTTTTTCTTTATCTGCCTTTGGATCAACCACAATTAATGGTCGTGGATTATGAGCAAGAGGTGAGAAAAGAATATATGGTCTATCATCATTTGTTGAAAGGCGACCGTTTTCATTCATTGTGATAATAAGATGAGATGGATATTCTTTGGCCACTTTGGTTATATACGTCTTGAGTGTTGATGGAGGGAACATCGAGGTAAATAGGATAGCTTTAAGTAGAACAGAGATCGAGATGGTAAGGACAATCAAACCTATGAAATACTTAAGTGAGAAAGAAAAGTGCGTTTTGCGAATTTTTTTGTAGTAAGCATCGAAAGGAAATAGTGAATGCTTCAGGACATGCAGGAACACTCGTAACTTTCTCATCATAGATATATACTACAGCCTATTCTGGCAATTTTCAATGCTTGCATTTTACTTTCCTATTGCGTATAATTCTGAACATATTGAGCCCAAACCTTACTGGGTAAGGTTCTAGGCGATAAATTTTTTAAAAGTTTGAACATATTCACATGGCAAAAGGTACATTCACCCGAAATAAACCTCACGTCAATATTGGTACCATTGGTCACGTTGATCATGGAAAAACCACAACAACTTCAGCTATCCACTTTGTCCTTTCTAAAAAGGGCTTTGCAGAAGCTTTAGCTATTGACGCAATCGACAAAGCTCCTGAAGAAAGAGAAAGAGGAGTTACAATTAACATTTCACACTCAGAGTACGAAACTGAGAAGCGTCATTATGCACATATTGATGCTCCAGGACACGCTGACTATATCAAGAACATGATCACTGGTGCTGCCCAAATGGACGGTGCTATTTTGGTCGTTTCTGCTCCAGATGGCCCTATGCCACAAACACGAGAGCACGTTCTTCTTGCACGACAAGTTAACGTTCCTGCAATCGTTGTCTATCTCAACAAAACAGACATGGTTTCTGATCCAGAAATCTTAGATCTTGTTGAAATGGAGGTCCGTGACCTTCTATCAAAGTATGATTACGATGGCGACAACGTTCCAGTTATCAAAGGATCATCTCTTAAAGCTCTGGAAGGAGATCCAGATGCTGAAAAAGCAATTTTAGACTTAATGGCTGCAGTAGATGCCTTTGTTCCAGATCCAGTGCGACAGACAGACAAGCCATTCCTTATGCCTGTTGAAGATGTCTTTACAATTTCTGGACGAGGTACTGTTTCAACTGGAAGAGTTGAAAGAGGAACAGTTAAGGTCGGTGAAGAAGTTGAAGTTATTGGTCTTGGAAAAGAGACAAAGAAAACAACCATCACTGGTATTGAAATGTTCAGAAAGACACTTGATGAAGGTCAAGCTGGAGACAATGTTGGTCTTCTCTTAAGAGGTATTGAAAAAGAAGATATCGAGAGAGGTCAAGTTATTGCCAAACCTGGAACTGTTAAGCCACACACTGAATTCGAGGCTGAAATTTATGTCTTGAAGAAAGAAGAAGGTGGACGACATAGCCCATTCTTCAAAGGTTACCGACCACAGTTCTACATTAGAACAACTGATGTGACTGGAGAAGTAACACTTCCTGAAGGAGTCGAAATGGTTATGCCAGGAGACAACATCAAAATTGATGCAAAACTCATCTATCCAGTTGCGCTCGAGGAAGGTCTTCGATTTGCAATCCGAGAAGGTGGAAAAACTGTTGGAGCCGGAGTTGTAACAAAGGTCCATAAGTAAGAATCAGATTGCTCAGCATGCTATGGGAAAGTACCTGTAGCATGCTGACAAACTGTGTGATATAATTAGCCAATTAGAAGATAGCACTTTAAGAATGCCAAAAGGTAAAATAAGAATTCGATTAAAATCATTTGATCACAGGTTGATCGATGAAACATGCCAGAAACTTATTGATACAGCCACGAAAACTGGCGCCTCCTTTCTTGGGCCAATTCCACTTCCTACCAAAACTGAAAAATACGTTGTAAACAAAGCTCCATTTATTGACAAAGATTCTCGTGAATATTTTGGTCTCAAAACACATAAGAGACTGATCGACATTGTCAATCCTACAAATCAAACAATTGATTCTCTCATGCACATGGATCTTCCAGCCGGCGTCAGCGTCGAAGTGAAGATGAACTGATCTAGTTTAAACTTATTAAAACTGGTTAAAACTAGTCTTACAGATCTCCTAATTCTCTCCAGTTTCAACTAGTTCAAACCAGTTTCAACTAGTATACTGAAACTATGAATCATGATCATATCGCTGGTTTGTCCAGTTCTCAGGTGCATCAATTGCAGGAGAAGTTTGGATTAAATTCTTTTCAATCTGTCAAACGCAAGACTCCATTTGAGCATTTCTTTACACAATTTGCTTCTCCTCTTATCTATATTCTGATTGGTGCAGGTATTATCACCTTCCTATTGAAGGATTACACGGACAGCATAGTTATTTTTCTTGCTGTATTTGTAAATACCTCGCTTGGTTTTTATCAAGAGTTGAAAGCGGAAGGTGCTTTGCATGCTCTTCGAAGTATGATTTCTCCGCAAGCGCGAGTTATCCGTGACTCGAAAGAGCGAATGATTGATGCTGCTGAACTTGTTCCTGGCGATCATGT
>JAGORW010000058.1 GCA_018062605.1 Candidatus Woesebacteria bacterium
CATCCTGTCGCTTTGCAGCTTCGCACGCTCCAAACCATGGCAGAAATCAGCGTTGAAAAGAATTCTACAATTATTTTCCCTGCGCAGTTTATGACCACAGTGTCTGAAGCAATTGAGCTGATTAGGGGCGACAACAAAGGTACAAAGAAATAGCTTTTTCACTGTATTCTCTTCCAGAAAGTGTGCTATATTTTCACCATGCAACGAGGAATTGATTATGTTGGTGTTGGAGTTGGGGCTGCAATTCTAAATGAAGAAGGCAAACTGTTTTTAGCTCGACGTGGAGATAGTGCAAAAAATGAGCGAGGAAAATGGGAAACGCCTGGTGGATCTTTGGAGTACGGAGAAAAGCTTGAGGAAACACTTATTCGAGAAATCCAAGAGGAGTATGGCTGTACAATTGAGATAGTTGATCAGCTCGGCGTTTTTGATCACATCATCCCTGAAGAAAAACAACACTGGGTCGCGATTTCATTTTTATGCACAATTGTCTCTGGGGAGCCAAGTATTTTAGAGCCGCACAAGTGTTCGGAGATTGGGTGGTTTACGTTAGAAGAAGCGCAGGGGCTAGAGTTAACGCTTACCGCTCAGCACGATATTAACGCTTTAAAAAAGCGATTTCCAGGTGGATTGCATTCAGTTTCATCTTAAAAGAGAGCATAAATCATAAGTAGCACTATTAATGCGAGAAAATATGCAATTGCAATCTGAACATTAAAGTCTGCAAAATCCATTTTTTTCATAGTATTGAACGGTAAAATATATAAGAAATAACTAAGCTAAAAGATATGGCGACTATATTCAGTATAGAGGCGAGTCTTTTCTTTTTCAACTTTTTCTGACTGCTATAAGGCAGTAAAACCAATGCCCCCATCCATCCAGCGGATATATTCAACAAAAAATCCGCAATCATTCTATAGATAATAGATTTTTCCATTTCCACATTTTATACAAGGAATATGAAATCTTTATTAACTCCTGAGCATATGTGCTACTATGCTTTTATGAAAAAATACATTGCACTTCTCCGGGGAATAAATGTTGGAGGAAACAATAAAGTCAGTATGCAGGAACTAAAAAAAGTTTTTGAGGGGCTTGTTTTTGATGATGTTTCAACATATATTAACTCAGGGAATGTGATATTTTCGAGCGACAAGAGAGTTGATGCTGAAAAAATTGAAAATGGTTTAGAGAAGGGCTTCGGTTTTTCAATAAAAGTGGTTGTGCGCGATGCAGAAAATATCCAAAAACTTGCCAAAGAAATTCCTTCCAATTGGAAAAATGATGCAGACATGAAAACAGATGTTTTGTTTTTGTGGGATGAATTTAACAAAAAGGAGACGATTGAACTTCTTAATAGTAAAGAAAATATTGATACTCTTCTCTACTTCGATGGGGCAATTGTGTGGCATATTTTGAGGGAAAATTACAACAAAAGCGCAATGCATGCTTTTATTGGGAGCGTTGTCTACAAAAACATGACTGCCAGAAATGTAAATACGGTGAGGAAATTGGCTGAGATGTTGAAATGAACGATTTGACGTTTTTGAGCGGCCCAGGTCACAAATTCTTCTAAAATCCATCATTCCATCCCTGCTATAATGAGCCTATATCGCACGATTGAGGACTATGGTATTGCCATATCTCTACGATATGCGATATATCACTTTGACAACTACTGTCATCCCCATCGTTAACTCGAAAGGATCACTGTCATGAAAACGTGGCCAAAACTAGTTGCCTATCCGCACCTAACTGATGAAGGGCGAGATGAGGCTTTTGATGAGCGTCTCATTGAACTGAAAGATCGAGTGAGACAAGACTTGGTCGCCGCTTTCGACCTACAAGCTCTTTGGGATGCCCCCGGAGACAACGCTGAGGATATCGCCTCAAAAGTTCAGCAGTTTGTCCAAGATCCGCCATACGACAATTTTGGCAATGAAGACGAGTGGTCCCAAGTCTCTTTGGCACTGAGAATCGGGGTTCTCGTAGGCCAGTCCACTGATTTGGAAGACCTTGTGAGACGCGTGGCTCTTATGATTGTGAAGAGTACGATGAATAGCTGAGCAGAGGCTTTGCACCAGCTCAAGATGACCGTAGTTACCTGGATGAGAAGAGCTGGCTGCTATTTTAGCCGGTTCTTCTCATCCTTTTTTCTTTGTTATCTTCTGATAGCTGGTGACAGTGGAATAAACCTCAAAGCAACCATTGAGTTGATGATAGAACTAGGGTAGTTGTTGATAGATCTTTCTTATTAAAGAGTCTGTCATTTTTTTGAGTATTCCGTTTTTCGTAACTATAAAACCAATCTTCCTGTTACCATTGATCTATGTCATCACAATCAATCGCCTTACTTACAGTTCTCCTTGCAGGTATTATCTTTAGTGGATTTTCAATCGGGCAATCAATTGCAAAACCGTCAAACTTAGAATCAACCTCAAAAATTGCAGTAGCAAAGCCAGCATCATCCGAGATTAAGAAAGAAACTTTATTCACTAAAGTGTTTGGAGAAAAGGAAGAAGAACCAACTACCGCACCGACAACCAATCAAGAAGACAAAAAAACTTCTCCAACAAGCATAAAAAAGACTACTACAACAAGCAAAAACAACACTACAAATCCAACCTCCGGATCGGCTCCAACTACCGCTGTAGTCTACCCAACAACAATTCCATCATCAGCTCCAACATCAACAACTGTATATTCAACGCCGCTTCCTACAACAAGCCAAGCATCGCCAACGACAGTTCCAACATCCGTGCCATCATCCACTGCGACCATTCAGGTTGATGCACTCTGGAATTCAGGAAGTTCTGATCAACCCGTTTACAGAGGCATTGTCAAAATCAAAGATGCAAATTCTGGAACAACACTTGCTCAAGGCACAACAAGTAGTTCAGGGAGAATTACGTTCTCAAATGTCCCCGCTAATAGGAAAATCGATGCAATCCTTCTACAGCCCACAGATTGGCAAACTGAATACTGTGGAGATAAACAAACGTTTGATCTTTCGGCAGGACAATTTAAGGGACTCTCAATGAGAATACGCCCTCAAGGGAGTTCGCCGTGTGAGCACTAAGAGCTCTGGATTTCTCCCTTTATTTTTGATAGGATGCTCATATGTCAGAAGGACAACTTCCTCCCCAACCAACAAACCTTACCGATATTGATCGTGCATTAATTCTTCAGCAATGCGAATTGCAACAGGCGACAAGTCCAGACGAAATTGATGGATTTACTCGTGCATATTCTCGTGCAAAAGAATTAGCAGCTACTCTCGATTGGGATTCGTTTACTCCTGAAGATGTTTTGGGGCTTGTGATGGAGCTGAGTAAAGTGACTGATCCTGGCAAAAATGACAGGGGCTTTCGTATAGTTCCTGCAACATTTGCATCGGGGAATCGTGCCCTGGAATCAGACAAGATTGAACAAGCAATGGTAGGTTGGTCGCGTGCATACTCAGCTGGTGAAGTTTCAGCAACTGAATTGTATAGAGAATTTGAGTTAATTCACCCTTTTACTGATGGAAATGGGCGTCTCGGTGATCTACTTTGGAAAATGGCGACACAAAGAGCTGAAGGTACATGGCCGGAAGTTCTTCCTCCCGACCTCTTTGGAGAAAATGCAGCTCCGAAACCTCAGAAATATGAAAGTGCCTTCGGTGAAATTGAAGAGTAAAGCTCAATCTAGTTGACTCGAAATCTCTTCTAACAAAAAAAAGACCCTACTACCTGAAATGACTTCGTGTGCAATGGCCATTCAATGAATGACGCACTGATCACAAAATCGATCAAGAAATAGGGTCGGTTTGAAACTTCTTAGTCTCAGTTTAGCTCATCTACTACGCCGAGGGGCCTCTGAAAGCCGAACAGAATACTGAAACGGCTGAGGATGATACGGTCCGAAGACGAACAGGAAGTTACCAGACGAAGCAACGAGTTCGTAGTATCGCACTCCCTCTCGTCTTCTTTGGAATTGCCGAGGGTGACGTACATGAATACGAGCGTCGCCACTACTGAGCGTGGTTACCAAGGCACAAAATTCTTCCCATTCACTCTCATTGTTGTACAGGCCTGTAAAAATCTCTCGAACAATATCAGGTGATTCCATAGCAAAGTCTGGCGTGCCACCTTCTGCGAGCGACTGCGCGGCTCTCTGAATGAGTCGGGTACGAACTGGCTTCTTTACCGTTTCTCCAGTTCTGATGCCATCAAGGAAAGCCTTGAATTCTAGAGTGACATCACAGTTCTCAGGAAGTCCAAACTTGAACTCGATAAGGTCATTGAATCTATCAAGTTTGAGCACATCTAAAAGTGGCTGAAATTCTTGCATCGGCAGCCCAACCCACTCTCCATAATCACCATGCCTTGGGCTGCTGGGAGCATAGCCGATGCGAACCATATAGAGAAAAGCTGGCCCAGCAGGCTCTAGGATCTCTACGATCATCCGTGTTACATACTTCATATTGAGTTCCTCCATGATTGTTAGTTGTCATCTTTCTTTGCGAGATCTTCCATAAACGGCATGAGCGGCTTCGTGAGCTCAGAGATTTCTATGAGGTGTCTGCCTTTCTGAGTGGCTTTGGGAGTTAAACGTGAGAATTGTTCTTTAGTTCCATTATTAACGAGCGAGAAACAGAGCAGATTATAGCACGTTTAGCACAGAACCACAATACTACAGGTCGTTCTTAGCCCTGGATGTGGTGGGTACATTATATTTTCCTTTCAGAATACTTTCTGCTATACTACCGCGATAGAATCTGATGTTCTATCTGGTCGAGAACCCATAATACAGGAGTAGGAAATGAGCTATGACCCACTTGATGCATTCATGGACTTGGAAAGACTTGAAAAGGGTTGGGAAGGAGAGCTTATGAGCCCTCAAGCTATTCTCAGGATGTTGGGGCTTCCTCGAGAAACTTCTCCAACGAGTGTTATGACCTATGCAACATCAAAGGAAGGAATTCCGAAGGTTGGTGATCTTGCAGAACATGAGCGCTTGAAGTTCTGGGCTTCTGTTCAGGTATTGACAAGCAATCAAGAAAATTGGGAATTTGGTCTTCTTGCTGAGGACATGAGAAAAACGCTTAAAGTGATTATACACCCGATTGTAGAAGCACGATAGTTCATACGACCGCTTCCTTAGTTTTTTAATAAGGAGGCGGTTTTTTTTTGCACGCTCACAGGCTCTCTCTTACTTGATATCTTCCCGACAGTTCACTACTATGTGTATGGATGCCCAAACTAGACATGTTTCTTCCTTATGAATGAGGCTTTCATAACTCTTCAAAATAATCGCAAACTTTGTTATGCAGAATATGGTTATCCACATGGTTTTCCAATTTTCTTCTTTCATGGATGGCCAGGGTCTCGGCTTCA
>JAGORW010000059.1 GCA_018062605.1 Candidatus Woesebacteria bacterium
TGCAAAATGAGGGGAAGATTGTTGCAATGGTTGGAGATGGTGTCAATGATGCTCCTGCGTTAGCCTCGGCGAATGTGGGTATTGCGATGGGAAGTGGTACGGACATTGCTATAGAAACAGCCAATATTACTCTCATGAGTTCTGACCTTCGCAAAGTTGCACAAGCCATCGAGCTTTCACATAAAACAATGCGAACAATAAAACTCAATCTTTTCTGGGCATTTGGATATAATATTCTTTTGATTCCTGTGGCAATGGGAGCCTTGTATCCATTCTACGGGTATCTTCTTAACCCAATGTTGGCATCGGTTGCAATGACCCTTTCATCTTTATCTGTCGTATCTAATTCGTTATTATTAAAGAGATACAAACTATGATAAATCTTTGGACAATTTTTATAACGGGATTAGTTACAGGAGGGCTTTCCTGTTTGGCTGTGCAGGGAGGACTTTTAGCAGCTACCATAGCCCAAAATGAAGAAGAAAAGCTTAAGTCAAAAACTAAGCAGACGGGAAACGCTGTTCCTATTCTTGCCTTTTTGACAGCGAAACTGGTGGCATATACAGCTCTCGGATTTCTATTAGGATGGTTTGGTTCACTCTTTCAGATTTCACTCGCCACTCAAGTGGTTATGCAATTTCTTGTTGCACTTTTTATGATAGGGACTGCGCTCAACATTCTCGATGTTCATCCGATATTTCGATACTTTGCAATCCAACCTCCGCGATTTGTTACAAAACTGGTACGCAATCAATCCAAAAGTAAGAACATATTCGCTCCTGCACTTTTAGGAGCTTTCACGGTCTTTATTCCATGTGGTACAACTCAAGCGATGATGGCACTCGCAATCGGTTCAGCAAATCCCTTTCTTGGAGCAATGGTTTTGTTTGCCTTCGTTTTGGGGACTTCCCCTCTTTTCTTTATCCTTGGATATTTTGCTACACGCCTTGGGGATTCAATGCATAAGAGGTTTATGAAAGTGGCGGCGGTAACGCTTATTGTGCTGGCACTCTTTAATATTAGAAATGTTTTGGCTCTATCAGGAACAGATATTGGCTTGTCAATGCAGCCCAATACGGAATCACAGGAGCCCCCAGTTTCAGAAGCAACAATCGAGTTTTCAGAAACGACGTATAATCCCAGTAGCATTACTGTGAAAGCAGGATCAGATGTAAAGCTTAATCTTTCAAATGTTTCTGGAGGAGGTTGTATCCAAGCATTCACCATTCCAAAATTAGGTATACAAAAGATCGTCGCAGTTGGGACACAGGATGTTCTGCAATTTACAGCTCCAAGAGAACCTCAACGGATGGAATTTATGTGCAGTATGGGAATGTATAGGGGTGTTATTAACGTGATTTAATATGAAAACAGTAACTTTGAAAATTCAAGGAATGCATTGTGCAAGTTGCCCGATTATGATTGATGGGAGGCTGGAAGACGATGTCGCTGGAGTGAAATCTGCAAAAACGAGCTATGCAAAGCAGGAGTGCGTAGTGGAATATGATGAAGCAGTTGTACAGCCGGAAAAGATATTGAATGCTTTAGATGAAATAGGCTATCCTTCACAATTATTTGAAAGCCCATAAGTGTGTACAAAAAACACTTCCAGTAATTGAATGAAATACTTTACAATAATAGGATGTTAGAACGACCACTCGATGAATCATATATCCTCACTTTCCTTCAAGAACATAAAATGGCTATCCTCTCAACAGTTAATGAGAGCAACTTTCCTGATGCCGCTCCCATTTACTACACAGTACGATATGACTTTGAGATGAGCTTTGTAACACCTGAAAAGACTACGAAGGGGCAAAACATAGCAAGACAGAATCATGTTGTTTTGACAGTCACCGATGAAAAAAAAGGTGAAACCGTTCAGATTCGTGGTATTGCTACAGCGAGCACTGAGGGACTGAAGGAGATGTATGAACATTTGGGAAAGAGAATGAATTACTCAACAAGTTTCATTGAATCTCTGCCTGCACTCAAACATAAGGATAAAGTGATGGAAGTCGTGACTGTCGTGCCGTATGAGGTTAGGATTCGTGTCTATGGCGTTGGCATATTCTCTGAGAAAACACTTACCTTCCCAGCAAAATCAGAATCCTAGATTTTCCGACTATCATATGCCCAGTGGAGGATAGCTTGCCGTTGTCGTTTTCGACAACTTTGATCATGAGGCTTACAATTATTTTTGATTTGATTGATATGGCGTTTCATTGCCAACCAGCGTTTGATCTGTCGATCATCATCTTCATGCCGTCTACCCATAAAATAACGACAGTACCACTGAAACCAACCGCGTGGATCATCTGAATGTATCCAACCCTTTTTTCGCCATATGGCAAGAGATTGACTGGCATCAACCCCATAAAAATTGAGTGTAGGGTCATGCTTTTCAGGACTTAATTTTGCGTGGGTAAACCACTCAAGTGGAAATTCATCTCTACAATCAGTCATGTACTTTCCGCCAAAAACTCCCATTTCCAACATTTCTTTAGGAGTGAGTTCTGGCGTAAATCTCTGATCGAAATTCTTCCCAATTGGTTCCGTCAACATATATACAAACTTTGGTTGCATTTTGTCATGGACGGCGACTATCTGAGTTTTCATATGTATATTGACTAACCTTTACTTGCTTCAAGTGTCGCGCATCCAGGGACAGGATAGTTTGCATTATCGTAAATAGAGTCGTCACCCACATATGTCTCCCATGCAGTATATAAAGCGAGAATCTTCTTATTCATTTCGTCTTTAATTGATTCATCAAAATGGACGAATGGGCACCAATGGGCTGGTTCATTATCGAGTTGATGAAAGAGACCAATTTCTACAATTCCAATACCCGGATGGTGCTCAGATCCATGGGTACTGACCTCTGCAACTACTTGGCCAGCTTTCACAATATCCCCAACCTTCACAGCTGGATTGATGACATGCTCCATCTCATAACTCCAGGTGGAGTCTTTACTTTCTGCAAACCAAATAGAGTAGTCCTTCGAATACAGTACATCGACACGTGTTACCTCTCCATCAATTGGAGCTACTACCTTTGTTCCAAGCGGCAATCGAAATGTTGGTTGAACGTTTCTCTTCGTTGGGTCGTTTGGGCTACGGTTATCTTGGATGCCATAATCGCTCCAAATTAACTTTTGAAAGATTGGATCTCCGCTTAATACGTCTGCGAGTTCCCGAGTGAACTGAAAGTCACCTGCCCGATTTGTGGCTGGATCATAATAGTCGAGATTAAAACCAATGCTTTTAAGCTTTGGAGGCATGTCTTCTTCCTGTGTTGCACCTATTTTTGAGAACAGCCCAGTTCCATTTTTCTGTTGTTCTGACGACCAGAAGTACCAACCACTAAAACCAATCGCACCGATTATAAGAACAACCAAAATGATGCCGGGAATCTTTGCAAAACCAGTTTGATCAATTAAATTATGACGTTTCATACCATAAGCATAACAAATATGCAGGGAACTGGCTAGTAAATCAAACAAGCTCACATTTTGTTAGTTCTGGATATTCGCAAATACCACGAGACGTTTAGTGTAGTTTTTTTATTACTGTCCCAGACCCCATCACATGTAACAAGATTAAGATGAGCCCTGTCATTTATTCTAATAATAATTTTTGCGGTGTTGCAAGAAGATTAAGTGCTAAAACGGTGAGAGAGATATGAACAAGTATTGATGTAATGGATAACAGTGGGAAATTCTCTAACCTTTCCAAGTATAAAATTTTGAAGATGATGGTTTGGATTATACACGAACTAGATCCAGGAGCTTACCCCCGCAAAAGACCTGGTAGTTCACTCAATGAACCAATAACTTCAGTAGCCCCTGCTTTTATCAGTTCTTCAGTGTCATCAAATCCATGACTTACGCCCACTCTCATTTTTACATCTGCATTTACACCGGCTTTCATATCAACCCAATGATCACCGAGGATAAGTGCTTCATCTTTGGTAACATTCAGCCTGTCTAAAGCGACAAACACGCTTTCAGGATCTGGTTTAGTTGCTGATATATCATCACATGTTACGAATGTCACACATGGAATACCGAAATGATCCTGCATTATGGTTTCAAACATGCGGAGCTTGTCTAAATCTCCTATTCCCTTTTCAAGAAAAAAGTTAGTTTGCCCAAGTTCAGGGATTGATATGCCAAAGTTACGCACCACGTGATGTGGCGTCCCACTGGTGAATACAGCAAAGTTTATTTTTTCTCTGCCCATAAAAGACAAAAGATCATACAATCCTGGATACGCTTTTACATATTCTGGAGCAATTTTGTCTTGAATAGGATTGAGGAGATCGTGTAAAGCGTTATTGTCAATATCTGTAAGGTAATCTGGCTTATTTTCATAGATCAGTGCCACAGTTCTTTCGAGAGTCTCGCGCGCACTCCCTCCAAGAGCTTTATGTAAATGTTCTTCATATTGTTCATAGCTTGGTATTTCAGAAGGAGGGATGCCATGCGTTGTGAGGTATGATTTGACCGTTTCATATTGACCATGGCGAATAAGATACATGGTATCAACGAGGGTGCCATCTGCATCTGAAATGATCGCTTTGATTTTGGTCATGAGGTAATTGTAGCAGAAAAGGGTTGGAGTTAGTTTATTTGGCTCCCGCTCTACTCGCCAGCTTTCCTAATTGCTTCAAGATCAAGTTTTTTCATTGGCATAAAAGCAGCGGTTACTGCCTCCGCTTTTTCAGGATCGCGCATCATTTCATCCAAAATCCTTGGTGTTATTTGCCATGTTACACCGTATTTGTCTGTGCACCATCCGCATTGCTCTGCTTCAGGAACAGAGGAGAGTTTTTCCCAAAAGAAATCAATTTCTTCTTGTGTTTCGCATTCAACAATATATGAAGTTGCCCCATTAAGTTTGAACTGATCAACAGGACCACCATTGAGGGCCATGAAGCTGATTCCATCAAGCTCGTATTCAGCAGTGAGAATAGATCCTTCTGGTCTTCCGGAAACTTCCTCTACTGCCTTAGGTGCTTTTGTGATATCTCCAAGTTTTGCGGTGTGTTCACCAGGAGCTGAATTGAAAGTATCAATGTAGTAGTGTGCTGCCTCTTCTCCGTCATTGTTGGCGAACCAGATGCATGTAATAAGTTTACTCATATTATTTGTTATAAGAAAATTCAATAATCCATTCGATACCATATATATCTCGAAACATACCGGCATATGAGCCCCACGGACTGTCTCCCATAGGTCCTTCTACCTCTCCGCCGGCCGAAAGGCCAGTAAACAATCTGTCAGCCTCTTCTTT
>JAGORW010000008.1:0-4902 GCA_018062605.1 Candidatus Woesebacteria bacterium
GGTTCGCATCAACGGGGAGAATGTGATTTATAACGCAATTTTTACCTGACTGGATGCACTGAGGATTAAGAATTTTACCGCTCCAGCCCAATTGATCAATGTCCTTTTGCAAAGCCCCATCCTCAACACTCATAACAATATGTTTTTCATCAAGCGACCTCCGAATACCAGATGCTAAAGTTCGCGGAGATGCTTTTCCAGCAGAAAGCATCAATGTTTTACCGACAGTAGATAAGAAACTTTTCTTTTGAATAGAACCAGGGAAAAAGGCATCTTCTGCTTCAGATTGTGTTTTGAGATAGAAGTTATCAGCCGTAATTGTGTCGTCAAAATCTGCAATGTAGACTTCATCGAAGGCTTCAAGAATATAGGTAAGAGCAGTTGTTGTGATGCCAATAGCGCCATGAAAATCTTTTAGTTGCAGCTCATTCTCTAAGAAGAATTTGGCTGCTTGGACATTTTCAGAAAAGTCTGGATCGAAGTTTGAGTCACGCAAAAACCAATGTGGCTGATTAAGAATTTCACGAATAGGTGCTGGAGGTCTAACATGAGATGTCAATTGTCCATCTGCGTCGTACACATCATAGACGGTGAAAGTTTTCAAAGAATAATTCTCCATAACAACATCAGCAAATGATCCAATAAAGCCTCCACCAGGGCGAATTTCCATATTGTTATAGAAAAAGACTATGTAGTGTTTAGTCGTGCCATCAGCAAAGAGGCTTGGCATGTGAGCAGATAAAACTCTAGTTGTATCTAGAATGGCAAGCGCCTCTTCCATGTCTGAACGAATCTGTTGAATTTTAGGATGCTGATAATCCATTCGATCATACAGACTTTGACTTGTATCTTGGAGCGTCACAATAGACTTTTGAAGGCTTTGTACAAGCTCTCTTGCATGAGCAATCTGCTCTGGTGATTTTGTGGGTTGAACTATCAAGTCAAGGAGTTCATGAGCTTGTTGTGAAGCGCTTAAAGCCGTGTTTATAAGTAAAACGGCGTTGTTGTTGATAGCAATCGCATTATTCGGAATGAATGAAATAAACAAAAACTTGAGTCCTGGTTCGGCTAAAATGTATGTGGCCTTTGTGAGATTGTGATATTTTTGAGCGTTGGAGAGAGCGACTCGTGTACCTTCATCATTATGTGCAGCAAGATGCTTGGCCGCTGAATATACGTACCAACTTGTTAAGCCGAGTGGAATGAGAAAGATTGTGTGGAGCAGGAAAAGAAAAAAGACCACAGCAGCAAAAATACGGCGCTTTGTGAGAGTGAGTTTAAAAGGTTTTTTATGAGGCGTTTTCTTGATTGGAGCAGGGTCCAACGTGCTGATGAGTCTTAAATGTGACTCGGGCGAGTCTGACAACATAAACCACAAAGCTCTCTCAAGGGTGTCGGCTCGAGTATCTGTTGGAGCAACGAGAATGCATTTACTCTTAACCCCTGGATGATCACAGAGAAGCTTTTGAAGGTGAGTAAACATTTTCTCCGTATACGCAATAAAGAGTACTCGAGTGCGGCGTAGTGAAATAATCTGTTCAAGTTCGGATTTGGTGTAAGAATTTTTGATAAGAAAGAGATATTCAAGCTCATGGAGGACAGAAGGCACATCCTGAGCCTGCCGGGTGGCCATTTCATATTTCTGAATAGCACTGTGAAGAGCATCAGAAAAAGGAGTTTCCTCATCTCGAACAATTACTGCTTCACGATCGTGCTTTTCAGTTTCAGTAATTCGAACCATAGTGATAGTCTAACATGATCAAGCGTGTGGGATTCGGCTGAGGAATCTTTTATTGGAACAAACCGGCAATGAGACCCTTGCTGTGTGCAAAGTATATGCCTGCCTGGGCTGCAAAAAGGAGTGAGATAATGATGACTGTTATCGTGATGTCCTTAATCGTGTGGCTTCGTAAGGTTTTCTCAGTTTCGGACATGACTGGGGCATGCTTGACAGCCTTCGGAGAGAGCGCAACTTTTTGAGTTTGCATGATTGGCGTATTGATCTGTGGCGAAGATGTCGTTGCAACAACCATCTTTCTTTTGCTTGCAGTTAATTTTTGTTTTCGGGTTTTGCGCGGCATCCAACTAGTTTAAACTAATTAAAACTAGTTTCAACTAGAAACGGTGAACTGGTGAACTGGTGAACTGGTGAAGAGGTGAAGTGGTGAACTAGTGAAGTGGTGGAAAATGAATATAATGTGAAGATTTTGCCTCGGCATGCTATACTATAGGTATGCCAAATGGCACTCGATAGTGTACGTTTATAAAAGGAGTAAAGACACATGGAACCTGATCTTAAGATTCTTGACGCGCTTGGTTCAAACAAGGTCGATAGTTATCTGTGGAGTGAAGCGCGTAGACCGCTCGATGACGGATTGCAGCCTTCTGCTATCTGGTTTTCAGTTGTTCTGAGATTAACATCAGAAGATCACCCTGAGTTTCCAAATGAGATAACCCGCATTGAGAACCTTGTTGCGGTTCGTATCAATCTTGCTCAACTGCCAGATTTGGTGGCAAACCCCGACATTGAATCCATTGAAGCCTCTCGGCCCGGTGGCACACTGTAGCGTGCATCTCTGTATTAAAGAGAGCTAACCAACGAGCCGGACTAGATACAACCTAGTTCAGCTCGTTGGTTTCAATTTCACTTTACTAGTTATACAAGTTGATTAGTTTACCAGTTAACTAGTTGATTGATTTCAACCAATTTAAACTGGTACTATGTTCTTATGATCATCCTGTACGGCATAATCGGTGCCCTTGTTGCATGGACTGCTGTCCTCTCCTTTATTACGCTTAAGATGATGCGTCATTACAAGAGCCTCACAACTCGCACAAAAACGGGCAGTATTGACGATGTCCTTGATTCTCTTCTTCATCAAGGTACGCACGCAGACAGAAATATTGATACTCTCAAAAAAGCGGTTGATGAGCTTGATAATGCTCGTCATTCCTACTTTCAGAAATTCGGTTTTGTGAAATTCAACCCGTTCAACGACCGCGTTGCTGGAGATCAGAGCTTTGTGATAGCCCTTCTTGATAATAAACAGAATGGTTTCGTAAAAACATTTCTGTATACACGAGATGGTGTGAGGGTTTATGTGAAGCCCATAAAACAAGGCAAAGCGGTGGATTTTGAACTTTCTCAAGAGGAGCTGGAGGCTATAAAGAAAGCCTCATAATATTTTACCCCCAATTAATTTTCTCGTTTTCCACGATTCCTGCCCTTTCTTTGTTGTAAAATGTGGAACATTCTTTTAGTATTGATCATATGAACAAAAAATTTGTCATTGCGGCTTCGGTGTTAATGTTTGGTATTAGTAGCTACTTTTCTTTTGCATTCTTTAGCCCTATTGTTGGCAAAGGTGGAACTGGTGGTGACTTCACTCCCGTTGCAGACAAAATTATTGAAGCAGAAACTGAAGATGGTGAATTCGAAGGCGCTCGAAAACAAGAGTGTCCCATCAATGGAGAAATGCTTACAGATAAGCACCGTTCTAATTGGGAGAAACGACGTCCGCTTGGTGTGGCAATAGAAAACAGCACAGATGCACGTCCTCAATCTGGTCTTACATCAGCAGATGCGGTCTACGAGTTTGTTGCAGAAGGTGGAATTACTCGCTTCCTAGGGATTTTCTACTGTCGTGATGCCAAGTTTGTTGGGCCTGTCAGATCAGCGCGTGTGTACTTCGTAGATATGTTGCAAGGTTACGGCAACAATCCTTTGTATGCTCACGTCGGAGGTGCAAACACTCCAGGGCCAGCAGATGCTCTTGGTAAGATTGAGAAACTCAAGTGGGGTCGTTACAACGATATGAATCAATTCTCGATTCCATTCCCAACATACTACAGAGACTATTCTCGACTTGGTGATGTTGCAACAGAGCACACAATGTATTCTTCAACAACAAAGTTGTGGGATTTTGCGGCAAATAAAAGAGGCCTCACTCAGGTTGACGAGGAAGGCACAAAGTGGGATGAAACCTACACTCCATGGACATTTATTGATGGAAAAGCCGGCGCTGGTACTACCAACGCAATCTCCTACGATTTTTGGGAAGGTAAAGCCGCATGG
The DNA here is from genome assembly GCA_018062605.1 of Candidatus Woesebacteria bacterium. Classification (GTDB taxonomy): domain Bacteria; phylum Patescibacteriota; class Microgenomatia; order UBA1406; family HO2-37-13b; genus 2-02-FULL-43-11-A. The sequence continues at coordinate 4,076 of JAGORW010000008.1, forward strand.
GCAGTTTCGTGGAAATATGATGCCAAAAACAACACCTACATTCGTTCACATGGCGATAAAATTGTTCACACAGATCTTAATAACAAAAAGCCAATTTCACCGAAAAACGTTATCGTGATGCTTGTCAAAGAATCTCCAGCAAATGATGGTTATGAAGGGCAACACTTACTATACGGTACACAAGGTAAGGGCGATGCATTTGTCTTCCAGAATGGAGACGTAATTAAAGGCACTTGGAGAAAGCCAAAAGAGACTGATTTAGTGAGATTCTACGATCCTTCGGGTGAAGAAATTCCAATGGTTCGTGGTCAGGTGTGGATCTCTGGAATTCCACTTGGCAATGAGGTCACCTATTAACATATGTTAAAAGACATCGTCCCGTCCCAGGCAAGGCGTAAAATTCTTGCACTTTTTTTCCAAAATTATGGGGAGTCATATCACCTCAGGCGTGTCTGTCGAGAAGTGGCCCAGGAGATCAATGCGGTGAAGCGTGAGCTTGATATTCTTGAAAACGCCAAAATTCTTCTGAAAGAAAAAAGACTGAACAAATCTATTTACTCCATAAATACGAAATATCTTTTTTTTGATGAACTTCTGAGGATTTTTGCAAAAGAATTACCTCTTTCTCAGAAGATTATGAAAGACAAAATGCGATTAGGTAAAGTTGCGTTCGCGGCAATGTCTTTGAAGTTGATTAAAAAGGAAGCTATCAAGCAAAGTGAGGTGTATTTAATCTTTGTGGGGACTGTTGTGGCAGCAGAAATCCAAAAGCATATCCAAGCAGTTGAAAAAGACTATCCATTTGAGCTAAACTACACGATCATGCC